>JBATAQ010000055.1:0-9649 GCA_049661925.1 Dokdonella sp. | reverse complement strand
GGTCTGCGCATCGTCCTGGAAGCGCTGCAGGCAGTCGATGAAATTGAGTCCGTTGATCGGATCGCCACCGATGCCAATGCAGGTCGACTGGCCGAGGCCCACATTGGTTGTCTGGAATACCGCTTCGTAGGTGAGGGTGCCGGAACGCGACACGATGCCGACCTTGCCCGGCTTGTGGATGTGGCCGGGCATGATGCCGATCTTGCATTCGCCCGGGGTGATGATGCCCGGGCAGTTGGGGCCGATCAGCACCGTTTCCGGGTGGGATTTCAGCACGTTCTTCACGCGCAGCATGTCGAGCACGGGAATGCCTTCGGTGATGGCGACAATCACCTTGATGCCGGCATCCGCCGCTTCGAGGATGGCATCGGCCGCATACGGCGGTGGCACGAAGATCATCGAGGCGTCGGCGCCGGTTTCGCGCACGGCATCGTGCACGGTGTTGAACACCGGCAGGCCGATGTGCGAGCTGCCGCCCTTGCCCGGAGTCACGCCACCGACCAGTTTGGTGCCGTATTCAAGCGCCTGCTCGGAATGGAAGGTGCCCTGCTGGCCGGTGAAGCCCTGGGTGATGACCTTGGTGTTCTTGTTGACCAAAACGCTCATGGATCGATCCTCAAAATGCTTGCTCTTCGTGTAGGAGCCCCTTCAGGGGCGAATCGCTTCAGGCGCGAATCGCGAAAAGAATCGCGCCTGAAGGCGCTCCTACAGGGAAATGTGGGTTCAGGCCGCCTTGACCGATGCCACGGCTTTCTGCGCCGCATCGTTCAGATCGTCGGCCGGGGTGATGGCAAGGCCGGAATTGGCCAGCAATTCGCGGCCCTTTTCCACGTTTGTCCCTTGCAGGCGCACGATCACCGGAATGGTCAGGCCCACTTCCTTGACTGCCGCGATGATGCCTTCGGCAATCAGGTCGCAGCGCACGATGCCGCCGAAAATGTTGACCAGGATGGCCTGCACCTTGTCCGAGGACAGGATCAGCTTGAACGCCTCGGTGACGCGCTCCTTGGTGGCACCGCCGCCGACATCAAGGAAGTTGGCAGGCTCGCCACCGGCCAGCTTGATCACGTCCATGGTGGCCATGGCGAGGCCGGCGCCGTTGACCATGCAGCCGATGTTGCCGTCCATGGTCACGTAGTTGAGGTTGTGCTGGACCGCGGCCGCCTCGGCCGCATCTTCCTGGGTCAGGTCGCGCATCGCGGCCAGCTTCGGATGGCGGAACTCGGCGTTGTCGTCGGAATCGACCTTGCCGTCGAGCGCCATCAGGTTGCCATCAGTGAGGATGGCGAGCGGATTGAGCTCGACCAGGGCGAGATCCTGCTCGTTGAACAGCTTGAACAGGCCGCTCATGATTTTCGTGAGCTGGTTGGCCTGCTTGGCGGTCAGGCCCATGTCGAACGCGAGGCGTCGCGACTGATACGGCTGCAGGCCTTCCACGAAATTGATTTCCAGCGTGTGAATGTCTTCCGGCGTTTCGTTGGCGACCTGTTCGATATCGACGCCGCCTTGCGACGACGCGATGAACGACACCGTCTTGCTGCCGCGATCCACCAGGATCGACAGGTACAACTCCTTGTCGATGTCGCCCGCGTCGGTGACGAGAACGATGTTCACCGGCAGGGCACGCCCGGCCGACTGATACGTTTCCATGTTTTGGCCGAGCATGCCTGCGGCGGCTGTCTTCACGTCTTCGACGGTCTTGCAGAACTTCACGCCACCGGCCTTGCCGCGACCGCCGGCATGGATCTGCGCCTTGACCATCCACGGACCCTTGCCAAGTTCATGCGCGGCAGCGACAGCATCTTGCGGGCTGCGTGCGACCTTGCCGGCCGGCACCGGGATGCCGTACTGGGCGAACAGGTCCTTCGCCTGGTATTCGTGGAAATTCATGCATGCACCTTTGATTGGGGATGGAATCGGCCCGCCGCGAGTGGCCGCGCAGGGAACGCGCGAACAGGGTGCGAACGCGGGCGCGTGGCACCGGGGCAGGCCGGATCAGCCGCATATTCTGGGCAATCGGCGGGTCGAAAGCAAAACGACAAGGGAAAGTGACGCCCAATCGCAGCGCGGGTTGCTATCATCGCCGCGCAGTCGAATCCGCCGATCCGACCTGCCGGGGAGAATCGAATCTTGAGCGCCGCAGGGCATTTGCCGAATGAACCAGCACCACGTGGATCAGGAACGGGGATGAACTCGCCGCTGGAATTGTCGACTCGCGAAATCTACTTTTTCAATCTGTATCGATTGTTCGAGGCCGCGATCTATACCGGCCTGGTGTTCAGTCCGCTGAGCATGGAATGGGTCAGCCTGAGTTATCCGCGACTGGGCCAGATCTGCGCGATCGGCTACCTCGCGTTCGCGATCATGATGTTGGTTTTTTCCAGCACGTCGAACCTGCGACCGCGTTCCGTGGTTGGCGTTGCACTGCTGATCGATGTGATCGCCGCGTCGATGCTGCTGATCGCGTTGTCCGGCAGCCATACCGCTATTCCGATCATGTTGCTGGTCAATATCGGCGGCGCCGCGTTGTGGCTGTCGCTGGAATACGCTATCGGCCTGGCCATGCTGGGCACAGTTGGTATCTGTCTGCCGGCTTTCCTGCCAGCTGATCTCGGTGGTGACGCGGCGGCGTCCAGTGCGCAACCGCTGCTCTACGGTGTCGCCTACCTCGCTGCGGCGACCATATGCCATTTCCTCGGTCGCCACATGCGTGCCACCGAGGCGCTGGCCGAACAGCGTGGCGTCGACCTGCTCAACCTGGAACAGATCAACGACCTCATCATCCGTCGCATGAAGACCGGCGTGCTGCTGGTGGACGACAGCAACCGTATCCTGCGCATCAACGAATCGGCTTGGCATTTGATCGGTACGCCGCCTGCAGACCAGCGCGATTTGGGTGCAGCGGCGCCGGAACTTTCGCGTCGCATTTATCACTGGCGCAGCTCGGGCAAGAACGACCAGACCTCGGTCGAATTGGCGCCGGATGTTCCATCGGTCATCCCGCGCTTCACGCGGCTTGCACCAAACGACGACAGCCTGGTGCTGATCTTCCTCGACGACACATCGCTGCTGTCGCGGCGTGCAGAAGAACTCACGTTGACTTCGCTGGGCCGGCTGTCGGCGTCGATCGCGCACGAGATTCGCAATCCGTTGGCGGCGATCAGCTACTCCGCGCAGTTGCTGCAGGAGTCACCTGATCTTGGTGAAGAAGACAAGCGACTGGTAGAGATCGTCAACAACCACTGCACGCGCGCCAACGATGTTGTCGAGAACATCCTGCAGTTGTCGAGGCGCGAGCGCTCGCGGCCCGAAATCATCGATGTGAACGGCTGGGCGCGTCGTTTCGTTGAAGAATTCCTGGAGTCCAACGACGTCGGCAAGGATCAGGTGGTCGCGATACCGCACAACGGTCGCGTCGAGGTGATGGCCGATCCGCAGCACCTGCACCAAGTGGTCTGGAACCTGGTTCAGAACGCCTTGCGCTACGGCCGTGAACCCGGCTTGCCGGCGCGCGTGGCCGTGGTCGCGCGGATGGCGACCGAACGTGGCCCGGCCTTGCTGGAAGTGACCGACCGCGGGCCTGGAATTCCCCCGAAAGTGGCTGCACAAATCTTCGAGCCGTTCTACACGACGCATGAATTCGGCACGGGACTTGGGCTGTATCTGGCGCGGCAGATGGCGGAAGCCTGTCAGGCGACGCTGGAATACGTGCCGATCGCCGGTGGCGGTGCCTGCTTCCGGCTGACCCTGGCACCGGCGACGACGCTGATGTCGAATCGTCCGATGGCGCGCAGTCGCTGAGCACGCCGTCGCTTCAACCAGGGGTACTCTGATTAACCCCGCACAGGCGTCACCGATCTGTCTGCTCGCAGATCAAGGCGCGTCGGCGAAGACAGACTGGCCGTCTGCCGAGGCGGCGCAACGCAGAGCTGCGAACAGACAGACCGGCCCCAATCGATTGAATTCGAATGACGGGGTGATGCCCGAAAGGTCCTCAGATTGGCGCGCGCGGCTTCTCCAGGCGGCCAGCCTGCACTGCGCCACACACCCCAATCTGTGAACCTTTCGGACTTCATGCTGCCTGCGTGGGGTTAATCAGAGCACCCCTAGCCCCGACTTGCTGCTTTCCTTTAGTCTTGGCAATTCGTTGACGCGGATGCGGATGGATGACCACTAAACAGATCGCACTGGTGATTGACGACGAGCGCGATATTCGCGCCTTGCTGACGATGACCTTGGGCCGCATGGGTTTGCAGGTCGAAGCCGCCGCCAACGTCGCCGAAGCACGCGAACGATTGGCCAGCAACAGCTACTCGCTGTGCTTCACCGACATGCGCCTGCCCGATGGCTCGGGCCAGGAAATCATCGAGCTGGTCGCGGCGGAATATCCCGATACGCCGATCGCAATGATCACCGCATTCGGCAACGTCGATGCCGCGGTCAATGCACTCAAGGCCGGCGCTTTCGATTTCGTGTCCAAGCCGGTTGACCTCAACGTGTTGCGGCGGCTGGTGCAGACCGCGCTCAAGCTCAGCGAAACCCGCCGTGCCGAGCCCGACGAAGCCGGATCGCGGCTGATCGGCGAAACCCCGCCGATGCAGGAGTTGCGCGCCACCATTGCCAAGATCGCGCGCAGCCAGGCACCGGTCTACATCGCTGGCGAATCGGGCAGCGGCAAGGAAGTGGTTGCGCGTCTGATCCACGATCAAGGGCCGCGATCATCGGCTGCATTCGTGCCGGTCAACTGTGGCGCGATCCCTTCCGAGCTGATGGAAAGCGAATTCTTCGGCCACAAGAAAGGCAGTTTCACTGGTGCCACCGCCGACAAGGATGGCCTGTTCCAGGCGGCGCACGGCGGCACGCTGTTTCTGGATGAAGTGGCCGAACTGCCGCTGCACATGCAGGTAAAACTGCTGCGCGTGATCCAGGAGAAATCGGTACGACCGATCGGCGCGCATGCCGAAGTGGCGATCGACGTGCGCATCCTTTCTGCCACCCACAAGAACCTGGCGCGACTGGTTGAAGCCGGATCGTTTCGGCAGGATCTTTTCTATCGGATCAACGTGATCGAACTACGCGTGCCGCCGTTGCGCGCACGACTTGGTGATATCTCGATTCTGGCCGCGCGCGTGCTGGAGCGGCTGTCACGCGACAATGGTGGCAGCCAGGCGCATCTGACCCCGGATGCGCTGAAGGCGCTGGAAGCCTACGACTTTCCTGGCAACGTGCGCGAACTTGAAAACGTGCTCGAGCGCGCCGTTGCGATGTGCGAAGACAGCGTTATCTCGGCCGAAGACTTGCGCCTGACCCAGCCGCCGATGGAGTCGTTGCGGGTTGATGCATCACCGGCTGCAGTTGAATCGTTTTCACAATTCAACGAAGCGGTTGCTCCCGCGCACGCGGAACCAGTTGCGATGATCGCAGCAGCCGAACCGACCAACTTCAACGACCTTGCTGCCGCCGTGGCGGAGACCGAGCGCGCCGCGATCATGAAGGCGCTGGAAGCCACCCGCTGGAACCGCACCGCCGCCGCCCGGCAACTGGGTCTTACCCTGCGCCAGTTGCGCTATCGGCTGGAAAAACTCGGCATCGAGTGAACTGATCGGCTTCGCCGCGTTCCAAGGCCGTTGTCTCAATGCGCAAAACGGCTTCGAGCCGCGCCCGTTAAACTGGGCGATCCTTGCCTTCTGTCCCCAACGGAAAAATGATGATCTTTCGTATTGCACTGCCCCTCATGCTGGCGTTTGCCTGCATCGCGCCAGCATCCGCCGCCGATGCCATCAAGCCGCTGCCGACCGCCGACTTGTCGAAATTGAGCCGCGAGAATGCCGATGAAATTCGCGGCTATCTCAACCAGTTCAACAAGGACAAGAACACACTGAAAGGCAGTGATCTTGCCGAGAGCTACGCCAATATTGGTGCGCTGCACGCCCGCGTTGGCATTTTCGACGTGGCCGAAATTGCGTTCGCGGATGCGGCGGCGATCAATCCCGACGACGGCCGCTGGCCTTACCTGCAAGCACTGATCGCCTTGGCGCGGGGACAGGAACCGGCGGCGAAAACGTTCTTTGAACGTTCCTTCAAGCTCAATGCCAGTTATCTACCGGCGCGAATGGCGCTGGCCAACGTGCTGGTCCGCGACAACGAACTGGATCGAGCCCGCGCCATCCTCGAGGAGTTCACCAAGGACAACAAGACCTACCCGATGCCACTAGCGGTGCTGGGCGCGATCGCGCTTCGCCAGGAGCGTAACAGCGAGGCTGTCAACCTGTTCAAACTGGCGGTGGCCGCAGAGCCGCAGGCGACCCAGCTCTACGGTGGCCTGGCATTGGCGCAGGAGAAAACAGGCGACAAGAAGGGCGCGGAAGCATCGCGCGCCAAAGCGGGTGACGTTGGACCGAGCCTGCCGGATCCCATGATGGCGCGGATATTGCCGATCGTCGATCTGAAGGCGCCGCTGATTGCGTCCGGCGCTGCCGCGCCAGCAAGCGGTGGCCAGGCAGCCGATGAGGCACCAGCGGCGGGACCGAAACAGAGCGCGATGGTCGCCGCAAGCATGAGCGCGACGTCCGGCGACTACGATGCAGCGCGCAAGACTCTCGACGCCGCACTCAAGCAATTCCCGAATGATGCCGAAGTTCTGCTCGCCTATGCTCGCGTCGAAGCCGCAGCCGGCAAGTTCGACGCTGCACGCAGTCGCGCTCGTGCAGCGACGGTCGCTGCACCAAGAGAAGTAGGCCCCTGGTATGTGCAAGGGCTGGTCGAGGAAGCGGCTGGCGACGATGCCGCCGCCACCGCCGCGTTCACCAAGGTACTGACCATCGACAACCGCAATACGCGTGCCCGTATCGCGATCGGAACGATCCAATTGCGTAACGGCAACACCGCGGATGCAATGAAAACTTACGCCGATGCAGTGCTGGGTTCACCGGAAAGCACCGACGCACGGGCACATCTGATCGCGGCACAAGTGCTCGCCGGCGAATGTGCCGACGCGGTCAGGGAAACCGGCGGCGCGGCCAGCATGAATCCTCGCGATGCAGGCATTGCCGAGCTTTACGTGCGCGTCGCCAGCACCTGCCGCAGCGCCAATGCCGAGCAACGAAAGCGTGCGATGACGATGGGCGAGAATCTCTACAACTCGCCGTTGGGCAGTTCGGCACAGGTCAGCGAGGCGTATGCGCTGGCATTGGCTGCAGCCGGAAAGTGGCAGGACGCCGAGCAGACCCAGGCGGCTGCGATGTTCGATGTGGTGAACAAGGGCAACGAAGCCTCCATCGCGCTGTACAAGGATTTTTACGCCAAATTCCAAGCCAAACAGTTGCCGGATCGCCCGTGGGCCGCCGCGCATCCCTTGCTCAAGCCAACCCGGCCGACCTTCAAGCCGGCGTCAAAGCCGGTGACCAAGTCTGCCGCAGCGAAACCCGCGGCGACGCCGGCAAATAAGTAGGTTTCCATGACAATCGATGCCGTTGCAACGGCATCGATTGACTAAGCGCGATGCAAAGCGCGGTGGGCGATGTCGCGACGATAGTAGCCACCGGCGAGCGTGATCGTGCTGATCGCTTCATAGGCTTGGGCGCGTGCATCGGCGATATCGCTGCCGAGCGCGCAGACGCTCAACACGCGCCCGCCTGCGCTGACCAACTGACCATCGCGCAATGCCGTTCCGGCGTGGAACACCTTGACCGCATCGCTGGTGATCGCATCTGCACCACCAATCACATCACCGGTGCGCGATGACGCCGGGTAGCCCTCGGCTGCGAGTACTACTGCTATTGCTGGACGCGGATCCCATTGCGCCGTCGTTTCATTCAGACGTCCATCCAGCGCTGCGTCGATCAGGTCGGCCAGATTCGAGCGCAATCGCAGCATGATTGGCTGTGTTTCCGGATCGCCAAAGCGCACGTTGAACTCGATCACCTTGGGCGCGCTGCTGGCGTCGATCATCAAGCCTGCATAGAGGAAACCGGTGAAGGGATTCCCGTCCGCCGCCATGCCGGCCAGGGTAGGGCGAATCACCTCATCCATGATGCGACGATCCACCTCTGCGCTGACCACAGGGGCTGGCGAGTAGGCGCCCATGCCGCCGGTGTTGGGACCAGTATCGCCCTCGCCGATGCGCTTGTGGTCCTGACTGGTCGCCATCGGCAAGGCGCACTTGCCATCGCAGATCACGATGTAACTGGCTTCCTCGCCAACCAGAAATTCCTCGATCACGACGCGTGACGATGCATCGCCGAAGCTCTTGTTGCCGAGCATGTCGTGCAGCGCAGTTTCCGCCTCGGCCAAGTCCATCGCGACAACCACGCCCTTGCCTGCCGCCAAGCCATCAGCCTTGATGACAATGGGTGCGCCGCATTCGCGCACATGCGCGAGTGCCGGCGCGAGCTCATCGAACACGGCGTAGTGCGCGGTCGGAATGTTGTGTCGCGCAAGAAAATCCTTGGCGTAGGCCTTGGAGCCTTCCAGTTGCGCGGCGGCAGCGGTCGGTCCGAAACAGCGCAAGCCTGCTTCGTTGAAGCGGTCGACGATACCGTTGACCAAGGGCCCTTCCGGTCCAACGACGGTGAGGTCGATGGCGTTGTCGCGCGCGAATGCAAGCAGCGCATTGGTGTCGTTGGCGGCAATGGCGATGTTGCGCAGCTTTGGTTCGGCAGCGGTGCCTGGATTGCCCGGTGCGACAAACACCTGCTCGACTTTTGGTGACAATCCCAATCGCCACGCCAGCGCGTGTTCGCGCCCACCCGATCCAATCACCAAGATTCTCATTGCGGAGTCCTGTTCCAATCGACCCACCTCACACCGACGCGCTCAATGGCGGAAATGACGGCGACCGGTGAACACCATCGCCATGCCGTGCTCGTCGGCGGCGGCGATCACTTCGTCGTCGCGCATCGAACCACCGGGCTGGATTACCGCGCGGATGCCAGCCGCTGCGGCCAGGTCGATCCCATCGCGAAACGGAAAGAATGCATCCGACGCCATCACGCTGGCTGATACGTCCAGCCCGGCGTCGGCGGCTTTGATGGCCGCGATCTTCGCGCTGATGACACGACTCATCTGTCCCGCGCCGATACCGATCGTGGCACGGTCGCGCGCGCAGACGATGGCGTTGGATTTGACGTGCATCGCCACGCGCCAGGCGAACAACAAATCGTCGAGTTCGTCGATGGTCGGTGCGCTTCGGCTGACGATGCGCAGATCGGCTTGAGTCAACTCATCGCTGTCGGCGGTTTGGACCAGCAATCCACCAGCGACGCGTTTGTAGTCCATCGCCGCTGCCGGTTGATGGGGCCAACTACCACTGACCAGCAGGCGCACGTTTGGCTTTCGCGCGAACACCTTGGCAACCTCGTGATCGACCGTCGGTGCGATGACGACCTCGACGAACTGGCTACCGAGAATGGCGGACGCCGTTTTCGCATCGAGCTCGCGATTGAAGGCGATGATGCCGCCGAACGCGGATGTCGGGTCGCATCGAAACGCGCGTTGGTAGGCGTCGGAAATGGTTTCGCCGACGGCAACGCCGCAGGGATTGGCGTGTTTGACGATGACGCAGGCTGGTTGCGCGAATACCTTCACGCACTCCAGTGCGGCATCGGCGTCGGCGATGTTGTTGAACGACATCGCCTTGCCTGCCATCACG
>JBATAQ010000054.1:0-9788 GCA_049661925.1 Dokdonella sp. | reverse complement strand
AGCCGCGACACCTCCGCTTTCGTTTGCCCGGCTGCCGCCGTGATCGACTCGGCACCACACGGCCTACCCACGGGATACTGTCCCGCCTCTTGGCCCTTGGCCCCGGTTGCCCGGGCTTCTGCTTCGTCATCGATCATCGAGGTTCAACCGTCCTAATCGCGGTCTCTCATGTTCGGCCCTTCGGTCGTACCGCACCTACTACGGCCTCTGCTGACTTCTCGCTCCGCCTTGCAGCGTCACCCTTTCAGGCATGAGGCGAGATCTCCCCGGGTATGACACACCTGCCTTCGCGCTTATGCCTGTCGGATATACGTCACGTCGTCTGTGCAAGTACCGGGCTTTGACCTTTTTGGCTGCCTCACCCCAACGTGCCGCCTCGTATCCGCTTCCTGTTCCCCGGATCAAGTCCGGGGCAGGCTACGGCCAGCGTTTTGCTTCC
Source organism: Dokdonella sp. (assembly GCA_049661925.1). Classification (GTDB taxonomy): domain Bacteria; phylum Pseudomonadota; class Gammaproteobacteria; order Xanthomonadales; family Rhodanobacteraceae; genus Dokdonella. The sequence continues at coordinate 9,349 of JBATAQ010000054.1, read as the reverse complement.
AGCTTCCTCCAGACGCCCAGTCACCCGACACGCCCTTGCCTTCCGCTAATCCTTCCCCTTGCCGGGTGGATAGAGGACTTACACCTCCAAGCAAGTGCGCCCTGCCGGGCGCACCAAAAAGGGAAGGGCTGCCTCGACAGCCCTTCTTCGTATCGACGCGAAATACGTGTCCCTGATCAGTCCAGCCCGGTCATGCCGAGGATGTTGTAGCCGGCGTCAACGTAGGTAATTTCGCCACTGACGCCGGACGCCAGATCGGAACACAGGAACGCAGCAACGTTGCCGACTTCATCAATGGTCACGCTGCGCCGTAGCGGCGCTTTCGCCTCGACGTGATCGAGCATCTTTCGGAAGTTGGCAATACCGGCAGCGGCGAGAGTCTTGATCGGACCTGCCGAAATCGCGTTGACGCGGGTGCCTTCCGGGCCGAGGTTGTAGGCGAGATAACGCACATTGGCTTCGAGGCTAGCCTTGGCCAAGCCCATCACGTTGTAGCTGGCCAGCGCGCGTTCGGCACCAAGGTAGGTCAAGGTCAGGATGGCACCATTGCGTCCCTTCATCAGCGGACGCGCAGCTTTCGCCAGCGCAGCCAGGCTGTAGCTGGAAATATCGTGGGCAATCGCGAAATTCTCGCGGGTGAGGTTGTCGAGGAATTCCCCGGACAGGGCCTCGCGCGGCGCGAAACCGACCGAGTGGACGAGGATGTCGAAACCATCGCTCCAACGCTTGCCGAGCTCCGCCATCACGCTCTCGATCTGCGTATCGTCAGCCACGTCCAGCGGCAGCACGATGTCCGATTCGCAATCGGCGGCGCAAGCTTCCACGCGGCTCTTAAGCTTGTCGTTCTGGTAGGTGAAAGCGATCTGTGCGCCTTCGCGATGCATTGCTTCGGCAATGCCGCTGGCAATCGAACGCTGGCTGGCGACACCGACGATCAGGACTCGTTTTCCGCTCAAGAAACCCATGTTGCCTCCGCGTGGCCGCACGCGGCGGACCGATGGTTGGGGATATCAGTAAAGGCGTCGAGTTTAGCGCGCCCGGTCAAGCAACTCAAGGATTACGCGAGGGCGCCAGCAGTATCCGGTCACCCGGTTGCAAGGTTGCCGCTGACGTGGTTGCGTTCCAGCGCAACAACTGGCCAAGTTTGACACCGTAGCGGCGCGCAATTGCACCGAGCGTGTCGCCAGTCTTCACGACATGACTGCGCAGTTTCGACAGGACGGCCGTCGGCCGGTCAATCGATCGCTCATTGCCTGGCAACAGCAGATCGACACCGCTCTTGATCATCGCATCCGGATCACGCCCGTTGAGGGTAGCGAGCCAATCAGGCGGCAACTCGCTGGCAGCCGCCAGAGTGGCCCAATCGCTGGGCTTGCGGGTGTGCACTGCACGCCAGTTCGCCCAGTGCTGCTCTGGAACCTGTGCCAGACCCTCGTGCAGGCGCTCACTGCGGTTCGCCGGCAGCACCAGCCGATATGGCGGCGGACCGCTCATGCGATTGCCGCGCCAGACAGCGTTGTAGCGCAGCATGGTTTCCTCGTCGACGTCGGCGATTCGGCTTGCGACGCGCAGATCCAGTGGCGCACTCAGCTCGACTTCGACCAGACGATCATCAGGCGATGGCTCGGGCAGGTGAACGCCGAAGCGGCCAGGATCATCGACGATGCAGGCCAGCGCCAGCAACTTGTCCAGATGATCGTGTGTGGTGGAATTGAAGCTGAGTTGCGAAAGCTCGTTGGCGGAAAACGAACTCGGCTCGCGGTCTCCAAGAAGCTTTTTCACGCGGAATTCACCCGCATTGAACGCCATGTTGGCGAGACGCCAGTCATTGAAGCGCTCGGAATAGTTTTCGATCAGCCCCAGGCTGATCCGCGTGGCCATGATCGGGTCGAGTCGTTCGTCGTAGTCAGCCGCTACTTCCAGTCCGTTGCCGCGCGCGGTGATTGGCATCAACTGCCACATCCCGGCCGCTCGATTGCCGAGCGTTGCGACTGGTTCGTAGCGACTTTCCACGAACGGCAGCATCGCGAATTCGCCGGGAAGGTCGCGGCGTTCCAGCTCATCAACCACCAGCAGCAGGAACGGCAGTGAACGTCGCATCGAATTCTCGAAGCTCGGCACCGAAGCCGTGTAGCGCTCTGCCCAACCGACGACTTCACTGCGATAGTCGCAACCGTGCATTTCCAGCCGATCACGCAACCGGTCCCAAGGCGACGATGATTTTGTCGCAGGCACCGGCTCGGCAGGCAGCACCGTCAGCAGCGGTTTGTGGAATGCGGTTACCGCTACCTGGGGCCGTTCCGAGCCAGCGACGCCACCGTCGGGCGCGCCAGGTTTGACCGGCATCGCGCAGCCGCCCAGAACGGCGAGTGCAACGCTCACCCCCACAGTCGCAACGACCGACCGGAGGAGCGACGCAGGAATCAAACCGACACCTTGAACTCGTCCTTGCGCCGGCGCAGTTCGCCGAACCGCTCGCTGCGCGACGGCCCCGCTCCGCGCAGCGCGTCGATCACGTCCGGCTGGTCGATGCGCAGGAACGGGTTGTATAGCAGTTCGCCTGAAAGCAACGATGGCAGCGACGGACGACCGTCATCACGCAGCCGACGTGCCTGGTCGACGCGTCGCTGGATCGCCGTGTTGCCTGGCTCGATGGTTTTCGCGAATGCCAGGTTGTCGAGCGTGTACTCGTGTCCGCAACAAACTTTCGTATCGCCCGGAAGCGCAGACAGGCGATCCAGTGATTCAAGCATTTGCTCCGGCGTGCCTTCAAACAATCGGCCGCAGCCAGCACTGAAAAGCGTGTCGCCAGAAAACAGCAAGCCGTGGCCGAAGTAGGCCTGGTGGCCAAGCGTGTGACCGGGGACCGCAATCACGTCGAAGGCGAAGTCGGTACGCGGTATTTCGACGCGATCACCTCCGCCGACGCAGATGTCCACATCGCCAAAGCGCGGATCGCTGCCGGCAACCACGCGGGCGTCTGGAAACGCGGCACGCAGTTGCGACGTGCCGTCGATGTGATCGTAGTGATGATGGGTCAACAGGATCGCCGCAAGGTCCAGTGATTGATCGCGTAATACTTGCAGCGCCGGGGCAGCCTCGCCAGGATCGACCAGCATGCAGCGGCCAGCATCGTCGGCCAGCAACCAGATGTAGTTGTCGGTCAGTGCGGGAATGGCTTGCAGGCGGAGGTTCGACATCAGGCCGGCGATTATGGTGACGCGACTCGCCGACCGGGTTAAGCGAAAGTTAGGCGGAACCGCAGACTTCGCTTGTGCCAGAATTGGGGCACCCCGCCGTCCTCGCCGAACCCGTGCCGATCAACGCTACTCGACTCCACTCCCGCCCTGCCTGGCTGCGCCTTGCGCGTCACGAACAGCAATTGCTGCACATTCCGACTGTGCCGATTGCGGCGACTTTGTGGATCAGTGCCGACGCGCAATGGAGTGCGCAACATACGCCATCGCCACTGCTCACACGGCTGCATCCTGACGCTGGCTGGCTGAGCGGTGACGTCGTCTGCGAACCATCTCACTTGCCATTCGAACGCGACAGCGTGCAAGCCATCGTCGTCCAGCATGCGGCTGATGCGATGGCGGATTTCAAGCCGCTGCTTGCCGAGTTGTGCCGCGTGCTGGAACCCGGTGGGCAGTTGTTCTGGTTTGGCCTCAACCCACTCAGCGTCTGGGCCGCCTGGAGCCATTGGCACGAAGGACCGACACCGTCGCTGCATCCACGCTGGCTTCGCGAAGTTGATCGGCTATTGATGCGACATGGCGTCGATGCGGTCGATAGTCGCTACCTCGGTGGACTATGGCCGCGCTCGCAAATAGCGAACGAGGCGCGCCGATTCAGCATCATCGACGGCCTGCGCGGTGCCTGGTTGCTTGCCGCACGCAAGCGCCGCGCGGTGCTGACGCCGCTGCGCCCGGCAGTTCGCGCATCGAGGCTACGCCAGCGGGCGCTGACGGCAATCCCCAGCTCGCGGATTCGTCAATGACGGCCGTCCACCCCATCGAAATTTTCACCGATGGCTCCTGCTTGCGAAATCCCGGACCGGGTGGCTGGGCCGCGCTGCTGCGTGCCGGCACGCGCGAACGAGAACTGACGGGCGCTGAGCCGGACACCACCAATAACCGAATGGAGTTGATGGCGGTCATCGGCGGCCTTGAAGCGCTGACTCGGCCAACGCCGGTGATCATCTACACCGATTCGCAGTACGTGCAAAAAGGTGCCGAAGAGTGGCTAGCCGGCTGGCGTCGTCGCGGCTGGAAAACCAGCGCGGGCGCGGCGGTGAAAAACCAGGATTTGTGGGAACGCCTGTCGACTGCACTACAACCGCACGCCGTGCGCTGGACATGGGTGCGCGGCCACGCCGGTCATGTCGAAAACGAACGCGTCGACCAATTGGCTCGTGCCGCCGCCGAAACCGTGAGAAAGCCCTGATGCGCCAAGTCGTACTCGACACCGAAACCACCGGCCTGGATGCCAGCAAGGGGCACCGCATCATCGAGATCGGCTGCATTGAATTGAGCGAGCGCCGCGCGACCGGCCGCAACTTCCATCGATACTTGAATCCACAGCGTCTCATTGATGAAGGCGCGATGGCCGTGCACGGAATCAGCAACGAGTCCCTCGTCGACAAGCCGCTGTTCGCCGAAATCGTCGAGGAGCTGCTGGCTTTCATCGATGGCGCGGAAATGCTTGCTCACAACGCGAAATTCGACGTTTCTTTCCTTGATGCCGAGCTTGCCATCGCCGGCAGTCACTACGGTCGTGTTGGGGATCGCGTAACCGTCATCGACACGCTGGCGATGGCGCGTGATCTCTACCCCGGCCAGCGCAACGGACTGGACGCCTTGTGCAAACGCCTGGGCGTCGACAACAGTCATCGCGAACTGCACGGCGCATTGCTTGATGCCCAATTGCTCGCGGACGTCTACATCGGCATGACCGCCGGCCAGGGCGATCTCGGCCTGGCCAGTAGTGCAGCGAGTGAACAACGCGCAGCCATCCAACGCCCGTCAACCGTGGGCCAGCTACGCCTGCGCATCGTCCGTGCCAGCGACGCCGAACACGCCGCACACCAACAACGAATCGCCGCGCTGGACAAGGCCGTCAAAGGACAGTCTGTCTGGACGCAGTTGGGTTGGGGCTAGTCACAGGCGACGTTTCGCCCACTGCAACGCAGAACCGATATCCGGGACCAGGCTAATACGGCCTTGACTCAGTGTCCGCGGAACCGGGGTAAAACCCGATACGGCCTGACACCGGAGTTAAGCCGGAACGCGTAGCGGCTCGGCGGAGTGGTACACGTCACCGCGCAAGCCGAGCCTCGAAGCGGTCTCGGCTTGAACGACTTGGCAGGCGGCCCGAATCGGGAGGGGAAGTGCGAGACCAAGCAACCATCCATCAAATTCCGAGTGAGCCACTACGTGCCCAAATATCAGGCTACAAGTGGTGGGGCACTTTGATTAACTGTCGTGTTGTGGTATGCAATTATTGACCAATTGCCTTCAGCTTTCTCGAATACCTGGAGCATCCGCGTTTGCAGTCGTCCTGCCGGATCCAATGGCATGGTGGCGGGTGGATCTGTAAAGCCAGAGACTGTACAAAGTGATTCAACAATAGCCGCCGTATCTCCAATAAAGCGGAGAGTCAGTAAGGTTTGGGTCAGCGTGGTGTTCTTGAGGAAAGTTGCAAAAATCATGACATGCTGGCGGAAGAAAAGATCTCGCCCAGACATTGACTGACCCTGCACATTTGTAGCGATGCAGTTCTCTGCCAGATGCTGTGAGAAGCCAGCAGCGTCCCCGCGACTCCAGGCTTGATCCTCAGCAGCGAGGATTCCGCGAATGGCTGCTTCACCATTAGCGGTCATAGTCGTGTCAGTCATCGTGAACTCCGTTTAGTCGATCAGATAGGGGTCGGTCATCGGTCACACGGTGTGCTCTTGAGTCATAGGAAATGCAAGCCGCCCAACACCAGAATTAAACCGACCCCGTAGCGGAGTCAACAACATGGCAAGCTTTACCTGCCGCGTTGTTGGTGGAGCGAAGTGGGTTCGGCTTGAACGCATTGTTAGGTGCCAGCCCTTGACACCGCGCCGCCCCTATTGTACAAGTACATGTACAACTGGAGGCACCTATGGACGCTATCACTTACAGCACGGCACGAGCCAAATTGGCTGACACTATGGACCGCGTTTGCGGCGACCACGAGCCTATCATCATCACCCGCAATGGCCAGCAGGCTGTCGTGATGATGGCGCTCGATGACTTTAAGGCGCTTGAGGAAACCTCCTACCTACTGCGCAGCCCCAAGAACGCACGGCGTTTGCTTGAAAGCATTGCAGCTCTTCAGTCTGGGAAGGGCAAAGTACGGAGCTTGGCCGAGTGAAGCTGGTCTTCTCAGAGCAAGCGTGGGAAGACTACTTGTACTGGCAGAAGATCGACAAGAAACTGGTGCAGCGCATCAATGGCCTGATCAAAGAGATCATCAGGACGCCGCATACAGGCACAGGAAAACCAGAGCCGCTTAAGCATGCGCTGTCCGGCTACTGGTCGCGACGCATCAATGATGAGCACCGAATTGTTTACAAGGTGGCCGATGATTCGTTGTTTATCGCTCAGCTGCGATATCACTACTGACGGCACCCAACGCCTGAGTTAAGCCGAGCCGCGCAGTGGCGAAAGCTTTGCGCTAGCGTAGCGCAGGCACAAAGATGAAGCTACGAAGCGGTGTCGGCTTGAACGAATAGTCAGGTCTTGCTGCTCGGCCAAGTGATATCTACCTTTCGGTGCTTCATCACACAGTCCCGCAAGTACAAGTTGATCAGGCTCTGGTAGGGAACTCCGGCCTCGTTCGCCATGCCCTTGAAGTAGATCACTACATCTTCAGAAAGGCGCATAGAGACGGGCTTCTTGAGCTTGGCCGCATAGGGGTTCTTGCGGGACTTCATCTTGGAGAGATCGTATTCGGCTTTCATAGTGTCATTGCCCGTAAAAGGAGCATTCTTGTTTCGTGGCCTTACGCGCAGAGATGATTCGAATCACACCGCCACCGTCGCGCTCGCAGTGGCAGACCAGAAGGAGGTGAGCGCCGCTACTCATGCCCAGCATGAGAAAGCGTTCCTCATCAGAAGAGTGCGGCTCGTCGTAGAACTGAACAGCGAACTCGTCATAGAAGACGGTCTGGGCCTCCTCGAAGGAAACGCCATGCTTCCTGAGGTTTGAAGTGGCTTTCGCCGGATCCCAGTCGAATTCGATCATCTGTACATTGTATGGATGATCGACCGCTTTGCAAGACCTAACACCTGACTTAAGCCGGACCGCTGCGCGGACGGCGTTGTGCCACACGATAGCGCATGAGCCGAGCCGCGAAGCGGTCTCGGCTTGAACGAATAGTTAGGCGTCACTCCGTGCTCTTTTGATTGCAGTCACCTCAATCTCGATCCGCATCCTCGGATCCGCTAGGCCTGCCGAGATCATCATGGCCGCAGGACGAACTTCACCGAAATATTTGCGAAGCACTGGCCAGCATTGCTCGAACTCCGTAGCGTCCGGGATAACATAGGTGACTCTCACCACGTCACCAAAGCACGACCCGGCCTGCTCAAGCGCAGTGCCAATGTTCTTCAAGCACTGCTCGGCCTGATCAGAGACGCCTGGAGCAATGGTCATAGTTGAGTAGTCGAACCCGGTCGTTCCCGATACGAACACCCAATTGCCCTCGACGACTGCCCGGGAGTAGCCAATCTCGTTCTCGAAGTTAGAGCCAGAGCTGATGAGCTTGCGAGTCATGGGTCATTACTCAAATTTCTGAATATCTTTGTTGGACGCCCAACGCCTAAGTTAAGCCGACCTGCGTAGCGGAGCCAAACACATGGCATGCTCTTTGTGCCATGTGTTTGGTGGAGCGAAGCGGGTTCGGCTTGAACGCATTGTTAAGCCGCGGCCAGTTTTAGCTTGCCCACCCGCTTTAGGTTGACGTGCTGACGAGCGCCCCATAGATCATGGGCATCCTGCATGGCGAGCCAACTCTCAGGAGAGCGGCCAACAGCCTTGGAAAGGCGGAGTGCCATCTCGGGGGTGACGCGACTAGTGCCCTTGAGGATGCGACTGACAGTGGAGGCTGCAACATCCAGCTTTTCCGCGAGCTTGCGGCCGCTGATGCCATTGGGCTCAAGGTAGATGTCGGTGATGAACTCGCCAGGATGGGGAGGGTTGTACATGGCCATTAGTGATAGTCCTCATAGTCCAGGATGTAGGAGTTCCCATCTTGGAACTCGAATGTAAGCCGCCAATTGCCATTGACCGCTATGGCCCAGCGCCCACGCATTTGACCTTTGAGCGGATGCAGCCGAAAGCCGGGGATATCCATGTCCTCGACCGCCTGTGCAGTGTCCAAGGCAGCTAATTGCATCCGGAGCCGTTTGGCGTGGCTGGCTTGTACGCCCGAAGTGCTGCCGGTCTCAAAAAGCTTGCGCAGGCCTTTGTGCCGGAACGATTTGATCATGGGGCGACTGTATCACGTTGCGCATCACGCAACAAGTGGCCTAACACCTGAGTTAAGCCGGACCGCTTTGCGGCACGGCGGTATGCTACACGATAGCGCATGAGCCGAGCCGCGAAGCGGTCTCGGCTTGAACGAATAGTTAGGCCAATGGTTGGACAGTCCTAACATGCGTCACTGCATTCCGCGCCACTCTTGAGTATTTTATATAAGGTAACGTGCAGCGACCCATGAATTCACTAATCACATCTGGCGGGGTGTTTATGCCAAATATGATGGATGAAACGCCGCCTTCGATACGAATTTTCGAATTAGCGGCGAAGTTCGCTGCTAAGGGCGGTGTGGTGGCGATCACAGAAGAGATCCTCCACTCATCTTCCCCTCGCCATTCTCTTGATTTTGTGTAGAGAGCATCTGCCACTGCGGTATCACTTTGAAGTGTTGGATCAACAATAGGCACGTCATCGATGTATGTGATTGGGCGCAGTTGCAGATTTGACCAGGTTGAGTCGCAGTTGTACTCAATACAGACGCCGGCATGGCCGATGGCGTTGCCGTTTGTGGCTTCATACTTCGCGTAGTTGGCCCACATGCTGTAATTCGTTGGGTTTGTGGAAAAACAAGCAACGCGCGCTAGGCGCCCGAATGCAGCTCTCACCATATTGCATGTCTCTGCGTCAGCAAGTCTTCCTTGGCTCTTCATTAAGAGCTGACTGCGCCTGATAGCTTCCAGTTGCCGTGTTTTACGATCGGGTGTTAGCGGATGACCTTTGAGCGGATGCAGCCGAAAGCCGGGGATATCCATGTCCTCGACCGCCTGTGCAGTGTCCAAGGC
>JBATAQ010000053.1:0-27504 GCA_049661925.1 Dokdonella sp. | reverse complement strand
GGTGGCGGGCCTGCGCCGGGGAAACGAAGGTGGCGGGCCTGCGCCGGGGAAACGAAGGTGGCGTGCCTTCGCAGGAATGACGAAGAACAAAGCGCGTCAGCCGCGATGCTCACTCGCCAGGTAGTCCTCACTCTGCATTTCAATCAAGCGTGATTCGGTGCGGGCGAATGCGACACGCAGGCGTTGGCCGTCGTAGAGCTTGGTGATGGGGGCGGCGGCGGTCAGGACCAGTTTGACGCCGCGGTCGTAGAGTTCGTCGACCAGTTCCACGAAGCGGCGTGCGGCGTCTTCGGTTTGGCGGGTGAATTGGGGGACGCCGGACACCAGCAACGTGCTGTAGCTGCGGGCGAGTTCGATGTAGTCGGCGACACCGCGCGGGCCTTCGCACAACGCGGGGAAATCGAACCAGATGACGCCGTTGGCTTCGCGCCGGACCGGCACGTGGCGGTCGTTGAGGGTCATCGAGAAATCAACGCGTCCGGCGCTGCCGGCAACGCGGCGGAAGGTGTTGAGCATTTCCGCTTCGGCGTCAGCGTCGGCCGGGCAGTGGTAAACCGGTGCCTGCTTGAGTGCACGCAAACGCCAGTCCGTTGGCGAAACCAGTTCGACCGTCTCGCAATGTTGTTCGATCAGATCAATCGCCGGCAGGAAGCGCTCGCGTTGCAGGCCATCCTTGTAGAGATTCTGCGGCGCGGTGTTCGACGTGGTCACCAGCACCACGCCGCGCTCGAACAGCGCTTTCAGGAGATTGCCGAGAATCATCGCGTCGCCGATGTCGAGCACGAAGAATTCGTCGAGGCAGATCACGCGATGCTGGTCGGCGATCTGCTCTGCAACGCTGACCAGCGGGTCGCTGTGGCCGGACAAGGTCCGCAAGCGCGCATGGATGTCCTGCATGAAGCGATGGAAATGCACGCGCAACGCTGTGCCTTCGGGCAGCGATTGCTGGAACAGGTCCATCAGAAAGGTCTTGCCACGACCGACGCTGCCCCAAAGGTACAAGCCGCGCACCGGTTCGGCGCGAACGCCGCGCAGGCGTTGCCACAGCGACGGCGCTTGGAAGTTTTCGAGATCGGCGGCAATGCGATCGAAATGCGCCAATGCGGAGATTTGCGCTTTATCGCGCTGCCATTCGCCGGCATCGACGCCGGCGGCGTAGCGTGCGCTGGGCTTGGGTCCGGTGCCGCCGTTGCTGGCGGTCATGCCTTGTCGCGTGGCTCCGGCAGGAACGGCTTCACGGCGTTCTTGATCGCGCCGCGCAGGTCCATCAGACGGCGATGGAAAAAGTGCGTGGTCTGCGGCATGCGGACCAGGTGTGGTGCGGGTTCGAGGGTTTCGACCCAGGCGAAAACGGCCGCCGGGTCGACCACTTCGTCATCCTCGCCCTGCACGATCAGCCAGGGGCAGGTGGGAATGGTGATGCCGTCCAATTCCCAGCGGCCGACCGGCGGCGCGATGGTGACCAGCGCTGCTGCATGCAGCGCTGCCGCCTGCTTCAATGCAACGTAGCTACCGAACGAGAACCCGGCCAGCCAGACCGCGTCGCCCGGCTTCTGCTCGCGCACCCAGGCGACGATGGCGGCGAGGTCATCGCCTTCGCCATTGCCTTCATCGAATTCGCCGGCGCTGTCGCCGACGCCTCGGAAATTGAAGCGCACCGTGTCCAGGCCCAGCTCACGCAGGGAGCGCTCGATCATCGTCACCACCTTGTTGTGCATGGTGCCGCCTTGCAGCGGATGCGGATGGCAGATGACGATGGTGCCGGCGAGCGCGTCCTTGTCGGCAATGCCGGTAACCAGCTCGATCGCGCCGACCGGGCCGGGGAAAGCGATGCCTTCGGTCGCAGCGGCAAATGACGGTTTGCTGTTATCGGGACTCATGGACGGCATGATAGCGTCCCGTGTGGAACCCCGTGCGGCGATTGGCCTACGGCTTTTCGGGAACGGGCGACTCAACGATCGAGCGCGGCACCTTCCGCCCGTTCGTTTCCCCGGCGCAGGCCCGGGGTCCAGTGGGTAGATGCTGTTGGCAGTCTTCCTCTGATGCGGTGCCGTCTCGACAGCGTCCAAAAGAGTGCCAGAAGCCCTCGTCCGCTGGACCCCGGCCTGCGCCGGGGAAACGAACGGGCAGAAGTGCGCGTGACCAGCCGTTCGGCCATTGGAAAACGCGGGAATGACGAAGGAAAATGTTTTCGTGAGTGCGAAGGGGAAGCTACTTCACTTCCTGCAACCGGCTCAACAACGCTTCGCAGCGGTTATCGCGTTCTTCGTGGCTGGGTGCGATCAGCGGGATCAGCGCGGCGGCGGGCGCGGCGACTGCCCCGAGTGCCAAGGCGGCGGCTCCCTTGGCAATCAGTTTTCCTGCTTCCACGCCGACATCGGGATTGGCCAGCGTACCCCTCACGTACAGCGGCGAGCGCAGCGAGAAGATGCGCAGACCCTTGGTCTTCGGCACGATGCTCAAATCCATCTGCTCGTTCTTGAAATTGATCGAGCCGCTGATGTCGATGGTGGCGTTGTCGGTATCGAATATGGCCAGGCGTGTGCTCATCAGGCCATCTGTCACGCCGAAGTTTGCTGCCGCGCATTCGATGTTTACCTGCTTGTCGCCGAACAACTTGGTCACGACGAAATTGCCGACGTTCAAGCCGGCCAGTTCCATCAGTTCCTTGCTGATCGCGCCGTCATTCATCAGCAGCATCACGTCGCCATCGGACCTGGCCATCAAGCCGGCAACCGATTGGCCGGTCGCGGTCAGGATGATGTCGCCGTTGATTTCGCCGAAGCTGGCCTGCATCGACTCGAACTTCGGGAACAGTTGCTTCAGGCCCAGCCCGCGCGCCGTCAGATCGACCGTGCCGATCATTGGCGTCTTGCGTGCGTCGAGCACAACCTTGCCGTTGAGCTTTCCGTTGGCGAGGCCGACGCCAAGCGGGTCGAGCGTCAGCTTGGCGCTATCCATGACGATATGCGTGGACAAACCAGCGATCGGCAAGCCGGCGTCCTGCACCACTTTCTTCCCCTCGAACGTGACGTCGGCATCCATCGCATTCCAGCGATCGGTGTTGAACGCATCGGATGGCAGCAACTTGTCCTTGGGCGCTGCGTCGACGGTTGCGCTTTTCTTGTCGCTGGTATCGGCACCGATCAGCGGGCCCAGGTCGGCCAGTCGCAACTGTTCCGAGTGCAGCTTGCCTTCCAGTTTCGGGCGGTCGCCGCCGCTGGTGAAGGTCAGCGTTCCGGCCAGATCGCTGTCGCCGACCTTGCCGACGAAATTTTCATAGTGGTAGCGGCGGTCGTCCGGCTGGATCCGCGCGGTGAGGTGGCCCGATGTGGAAAACGGCGGCGTATCGGGCAGGGCAATGCCGGTGTACGGGAACAGTTGCGCCATCGAGCCGCCCGACAGCTTCAGGCGAAGATCGAGGCCGGATGGATCGGTCGGATCGGTCAGCGTGCCGGTCGCCCGAACGCGCACGTCACCGAGCTTCGCATCGACCTGCAACGGTAATGGACGCTTGCCTTGGCGCAGGGTCAGCACGCTGCCGATTTTGCCGCTGGCATCGATTGGTGCACCGCCATATTTGCCCTTCGCTGTCCAGGCATAAGCGAATGCCTGCGTATTGGACGGAGCAGCATTGCCGCCGTCATCACCGACCAGTTCGGAAAACGGAATCTCCTTGTCCAGCGGTTCGACGGTGATCGCGAAATCGGCCTTGCTGACCTTGTCGATGATGTCGATTTTCGCCTTTCCGACGCGCAACTGACCCAGGTTCACGGTCCAACTGTTGGGTTCGCCACCGGAACCGAAATTCCAGGTCGCGTGTTCGGCATCGCGGCGCAGCAAGTTGGCGGTAGGGCCAGTCAGGCGTACGTATGGCAGCGACAGGTGTTGGCCGAGCAGAGGCAAAAGGTGCACGGCGAATTCGGCTTGATCGACCTTCGCAAAACCATCATCGGACTTGTCGCCGACCCAGGCTGGATTGCCGACGCTGATGTCGTTGGCGCGGATCACCGGCGTCGGAATCCAGCTGCGCCAACCAGCGAGGTCATCAGCGCGTCCCCAGTGAACTGAAAGATCGCCATTGATCGCGAACGGTCGCTCGAGAGCGGCACTGGCACGCTCGTTGATGGTGGGCTTCAGCTTGTTCCAGTCGAACAGCGCGATGAACGCGACCAGCAACACAGTCAGCACTACGATGCTGCCAACCACCCATGCCGCCACCCGTTGCCACATCGGACGCCGACGTTTTCGGCCGGGTGCCGAGCGGATCGGGTCGGGTCGACTCATGGAATTGCTGCTCATTCAATCACCGGTTGTCGTTGTTGGAAGGAGCGTGGGTCGCGATGTCGTCGCGTTGGACGGTTCATCGGATGTGAAATGTAGCCACGCCATCATGCAGTCAACATGAATTGGTGCCTACGCTTGCCGCCGCGCTTCGATTGGCAGTGTGGAAGGTGGCATAGCGAAGCGCAGCGACGCTGCGTGCAGTTGATCTTCATCCCGATTCGGGGACCGACCCGCCAAGGGCGCATCTTTGGGCCATGTTTCCGTGCGAGCAGAAAGAGCCTGTCCTCGGACTTGATCCGGGGGTGGCTCGGCGAGCGGCAGCCCGGCGAAACGCTTGACCAGTCTGGTGACAGCCGACCAGAGCGAAGCGGCGACATCGCAACAATGAAAGGTCGCACAAGGGCCGAACCCTCATCCGCCCTCTGGGCACCTTCTCCCGGCGGGAGAAGGGAGAATGGCGATGCCGCCGCCGAGAAGGCGCCCACGCTAAAATGGCATAAACCACTTTATCCGAGTACCGCTGTGTCGAAAACGGAATCCGATGTGATCGTGATTGGCGCCGGCCACAACGGCCTGGTCTGCGCCAACTATCTGGCGATGGGCGGTCTTGCAGTGACCGTGCTGGAGCGGCGTGGCGTCGTTGGTGGTGCCGCCGTCACCGAGGAGTTCCATCCGGGATTTCGCAACTCGGTCGCGGCCTACACGGTGTCGTTGTTGCAGCCGAAAGTGATCGCTGACCTGGCGCTGGAGTCGCACGGGTTGCGCATCGTGTCGCGACGCTTGAACAACTTCCTGCCGCTGCCGGATGGCGATTGCCTGCGCGTGGGCGCGGGAATCACGGCTGATGAAGTGGCGCGCTTTTCGCGTCGCGATGCCGAGCGCTTGCCTGAGTACGAGCGCCGGCTGGAGATCTACGCCGACGTGTTGCGCGCCCTGGCTTTGCAGGCACCACCGAACGTCGTCGACGGCGGTTGGCTGAAGGCATTGCCGGAGCTGGTCCGCACCGCAAAACTGGGCCAGCGACTGAGTGCGCTCGACATCGATCTGCGCCAGGACTTGCTCGACCTGTTCACCATTTCCGCAGCGGAATACTTGGATCGCTGGTTTGAAAGCGAGCCGATCAAGGCGGTGCTGGGTTTCGATGGTGTAGTCGGTAATTTCGCGAGTCCTTACACGCCGGGATCGGCCTATGTCCTGCTGCATCACGTCTTCGGCGAGGTCAACGGCGTCAAGGGTGCGTGGGGTCATGCGATCGGTGGCATGGGTGCCATCACGCAGGCGATGGCGCGTTCCGCACAGTCACAAGGCGTCGAGATCGTCACTGATTGCGGCGTGCGCGAAATCATCGTCGAAAGCGGCAAAGCGGTCGGCGTGATCGATGCGAATGGTGTCGAGCGGCGTGCTCGTGCTGTCGTTGCCAACGTCAATCCGAAATTGCTTTACCAGCAGTTGCTGAAACCCGAACACGTGCCAGCGCCAACGCGCGAGCGGATGGAAAACTGGCGTTGTGGTTCGGGCACGTTCCGGATGAATGTCGCGCTGTCGGGATTGCCGCGCTTCGCGGCGATGCCGGAACCGGACGATCACCTGACCGCCGGGATCATCATGGCGCCGAGCCTTGCCTACATGGACCGCGCCTATCGCGATGCGGTCGAGTTCGGCTGGTCGCGTGAGCCCATCGTCGAGATGCTGATTCCCTCAACGCTGGACAACAGCCTCGCGCCGGCAGGCATGCACGTCGCCAGCCTGTTTTGCCAGCATGTACAGCCGCAGCTTTCCGGTGGACGAAACTGGGACGACCACCGCGACGAAGTGGCGGATCTGATGATCGCGACCGTTGAAAAGTGGGCACCAGGATTCAGCGATTTGGTGCTGGGTCGGCAGGTGTTGTCACCGCTCGATCTGGAGCGCGAATTCGGCCTGATCGGCGGCGATATCTTCCACGGCGCGCTCAGCTTGAACCAGTTGTTCAGCGCGCGACCGATGCTGGGCCAGGCCAACTATCGCGGCGCGTTGCCGGCGCTTTACCTGTGCGGAGCCGGCACTCATCCCGGCGGCGGCGTCACCGGCGCGCCGGGTCACAATGCGGCGCAGGTGATGATTGGCGATTTGAAATGATCCATCGGCCGTCATGTGTGTGCTTTTCGTAGGGTGGAACCCGCGCAGGGGATTCCACCATCAAGCGGTAATTTCAAATGGACGTTTTTGGTGGAATCTCCTGCGGAGGTTCCACCCTGCGAAGCTCCACTTCGATCAGTAGCCGAGCCAGCCACCAATGATGGCGCGGGCTTCGTCGACGCCGGTCTTCTTCAGCGACGAAAACAACTGCGCGGTTGCCTGCGGAACCACCGATGCGATGTGCTTGCGCACGGCCAGCAAGGTGGCGCTGCCTTCGTTGCGAGAAAGCTTGTCGGACTTGCTCAAGAGGCAATGCACTTCGCGACCGCTGGCGGCGGCGTAGGTCAGCATTTCCTGGTCGAATTCGCGCAAGGGATGACGCACATCCATGATCAGCACGATGCCCTTCAATGACTCGCGACCGCGCAGGTAACCGTCGATCAATCCGCGCCAATACTCGCGCAAATCCTGCGGCACCTTGGCGTAGCCATAGCCGGGCAGGTCGATCAGGCGATGGTTGTCATCCAGCGGAAACACCACCAGTTGCTGGGTGCGTCCCGGTGTTTTCGATGTGCGGGCGAGGGCGTTCTGATCGCAGATGGTGTTGAGCGCGCTCGACTTGCCGGCGTTGGATCGACCGGCAAATGCCGCTTCTGCACCGACGTCTTCGGGCAACTGGCGCAGGGTGTGCGCGCTGATGAGATAGCTGGCGTTTCTGAATGGATGATGGGACATGGGAACCGAATGGTTGGCGCGGCGACGGTGATCGATGCCTGCGGTGCGGCGACGCAGGTTTGACCGGCTTGGCTGGCGCGGGGGATAATTTGACTATTGTCGCCTATCGCCGCCTTTCGAGCTTGTTTGGGCTCGATGCGATGCGATCCACCTCTCGGAGTTGACTGTATGAGCTTTCGCCACGTCCTGGCTACGGCATTGATGCTGGCCTTCGCTGCGGTGCATGCCGAAACGGCAGCGCCCCTGGTTGGCGATGCCGAGGCCGGTGCCGGCAAGTCTGCTGTCTGCGGTGCCTGCCACGGCATGGACGGCAACTCGATCGACAAGACCTTTCCCAAGCTTGCAGGGCAGAACGAGGCGTACATCGCGCGCCAGCTTGACCTGTTCAAGACCGGCAAGCGGATGAACCCGATCATGATGCCGTTCGCTTCGATGTTGTCCGAGCAGGACATGCACGATGTCGGCGCTTATTTCGCCGTCCAGGACACCTTGCCCGGCGTTGCCGATGAGCAGTTCGTGGCGCGCGCGCAGGAACTTTATCGCGGTGGCGATGCCAAACTCGGAGTTCCGGCCTGCATGGCCTGCCACGGACCGGACGGTCGCGGCATGGCCGGTACCGGTTATCCGCATGTCGCGGGCCAGTGGAGCGAATACGTCGCTGCGACACTGACTCAATGGAAAGCCGGGACGACCTGGGCGGATGACGTCAACGGCAAGGTGATGCCGTCGATTGTTGCCCGGTTGTCCGAGTCGGATATCGCAGCATTGGCTTCCTACATGAATGGGCTGCACACGGCGAAAGCCGCGACTGAATAGCCATTCATTCAACGACAGTGCTGCTGGGTCAGACTGTCGTCACAGAGTAGCCGTCGTCACGCAAGTACGACGGCTTTTGTTTGTCAGCCAGCAGTGACGCAATGTGCGTTGCCGCCATTGGGAGAGATTGATGATCAAGCGGCTCAGCATTGTTTTCCTCGCGCTCGGCTTCGCGATGCCGGCGTTCGCCCAGATGGCGCAACCCGCAGCGCCCGCGCAGCAGTGGCAGGCAGGCAAGAACTATTTCGTGATCGAGCCGGCGCTGCCGTCCAGCGTGCCGGGCAAGATCGAAGTCACCGAAGTGTTCTCGTATGGCTGCCCGGCCTGCAACGCGTTCCTGCCGACCGGCGAAAAGATCAAGAAATCTTTGCCCGACAACGCGGTGATGACCTACACCCCGGCGGCGTTCAACGCGGCCGAGTCGTGGCCGACCTTCCAGCGTGCCTACCTGACCGCGAAAGCGCTCGGCATTGCAGAAAAAACTCACGACGCCGTGTTCCAGTCGGTCTGGGGCAATGGCGCGCTGGCGATCAGCCCGGGTTCGTCGGGCAAGCTGGTCAAGCGTGAGATTTCCGATGCGGCGAAGTTCTACGCCAGCTACGGCGTCACCGCAGCTGATTTCGAGGCGACCGCCAATTCATTTGCGATCAACACCCAGGTCAAGAAGGCCGATGCCTTCGTGCGTGCGGCCGGCATCGACCAGACGCCGACCATCGTTGTCGCGGGCAAATATCGCATCACGGCCGCCAGCGCCGGCAGCAACGACAAGCTGGTCGAGCTGGTGCAGTATCTGGTCGCGAAGGAATCGAGCGGCGGCTGACCCAAGTCACATCCTGGTTTTTCACATCACGTTTACGCCACGAAAGAGGTATTCCATGTTCAAGCAGTTATCCATCGCGATGGTCGGCCTGTTGACCGCAGCCAGCGCCATTGCTGCCGGTCCGGCCGTTTCTTCGGTCAGCCCGATGAAGTGGCAAGAAGGAAAGAACTACTTCCTCGTTGAACCGCCGCAGCCGACCGCCAGTGGCAGCAAGGTCGAGGTGCTGGAAGTCTTCAGCTACGCCTGTGTCCATTGTGCGCACTTCCAGCCGGTCGCCGACAAGATCAAGAAGAGCTTGCCGAGCTACGCCGAGTATTCGTACATGCCGGCGATCTTCAATGCGCAGTGGGAACCCTTTGCCCGCGCCTTCTACACGGCACAGTCGTTGGGCGTTCTCGACAAGACGCACAACGCGCTGTTTGAAGCGATCCACACCGAGCACAAGCCGCTGAGTGACCTCAACTCGCTGGCGGCGTGGTACGCCAACTACGGCGTCGACCCGGCCAAGTTCATCGCTGCATCAACCTCGTTCGAAGTCGAGTCGAAGATGGCGCGTTCGCTGTCGATGGTGCCCAAGTACGGCATCGATGGGACGCCTTCCATCATCATCGATGGCAAGTTTCGTCTGAGCCGCACATCGGCCGGCAGCGACGAGGACATGATGGAAATGGTCAGCTACCTGGTCGACAAGGCGCATCGTGAGAAGGCTTTGAAGTAACGGTTCGTCGGTTCCTGCATAGAAAAAGGCCCCGTTTTTCGGGGCCTTTTTCGTTCGCGCGTTTGCGTATCGAGTGATTGCAATCAGCGCTTGCCGATCGCCGTGTAATCGCGTTCGGTCGGGCCGGTGTAGACCTGACGCGGACGGCCGATCTTGGCATCCTCGGTGACGTGCTGTTCCAGCCAGTGCGCAACCCAGCCAGCGGTGCGAGCGATGGCAAACATCACGGTGAACATTTCGGTCGGGATGTTCAGCGCCTTGTAGATAATGCCGGAATAGAAATCGACATTCGGATAGAGCTTGCGCTCGACGAAGTAATCGTCCTTGAGCGCGGCCTCTTCCAGCCTCAATGCGACTTCCAGCAGCGGATCGTTGACGCCGAGTTCGGCGAGCACTTCATGGGTCATGTCGCGGATGATCTTGGCGCGCGGATCGAAGTTCTTGTAGACGCGGTGGCCAAAGCCCATCAGGCGGAAATTGGAATCCTTGTCCTTGGCGCGAACGACGGCCGATTCGACATTTTTCGCGTCACCGATCTCGGCCAGTTGCTTGAGCACGGCTTCGTTGGCGCCGCCGTGGGCAGGCCCCCACAACGCCGCGATCCCGGCCGAGACACAGGCATAGGGATTGGCGCCGGTGGAACCAACCAGACGCACGGTCGAGGTCGATGCATTCTGTTCGTGGTCGGCGTGCAGGATGAAAAGCAGATCGAGCGCCTTGGCAACGACCGGCTTCATTTCCAGCGGCTCGCTGGATACCTCGAACATCATGTGCAGGAAGCGGTTGACGTAGTCGAGGTTGTTGCGCGGATAGCGGATCGGCCAGCCAATGCTGTAACGATACGCAGCGGCGGCGATGGTCGGAATCTTGGCGATCAAGCGGATCGCGGCGAGGCGGCGCTGGTCCGGGTCGTTCATGTCCAGCGTGTCGTGGTAGAACGCCGACAGCGACGCCACCGATCCACACAGCATCGCCATCGGGTGAGCGTCGTAATGGAAGCCGTGCAGAAAATTTTTCAGCGACTCGTGCATCATCGTGTGATGCGCGACTTCGTGCGAGAAACCCTCGAAATCCTTCGCGCCCGGCAGCTCGCCGTGGATCAGCAGGTAGGCGACTTCAAGGAAATTCGATTGCTTCGCCAGTTGTTCGATCGGATAACCGCGATAGAGCAGGATTCCCTTGTCGCCATCGATGTAGGTGATCGCGCTCTTGGTGCTGGCGGTTGATACGAAACCGGGGTCGTAGGTGAAGTAACCGGTTTCCTTGTGCAGCTTGGCGATGTCCAGGGTTGGATCGCCGAGTGTGCCAGTGACGACCGGAAGATCGAGGCTGATATCGTTGGCGGAATCGATGAGGGTGACGTTGTTTGCGGACACGAAGTTTCCTCGGCGCAGGGGGCCGGCGACGCGCCCAACAGTGGGGAAGGGGATCGCGGCTTGTGGAAAGATGAACTGCCCAAATCGGGGGATCACGGACGATCTGGAAGATCGCACGGGCGATGCGCGCTGCATGGCTGCGTGCCGCCGGGACCCGGCAATTATCGCACAATCGGTATTTCGGGCACGTGTCCGAAGTCATTCAAGAAGCTCGGGCCCGCAACGAAAAACGCTGGCGATCAGCGATCGCCAGCGTTCTTGAATCGAGGTAACAATTGCTCGCCAGGGTCGGCGAGCGGCGCGGCGGCTTACTTGCCGGCGTAGCGCTTGCGGAACTTGTCGACGCGACCGCCAGTGTCCAGCACCTTGTTCTTGCCGGTGTAGAACGGATGCGACTTGCTGGAGATATCGATCTTGATCAGCGGGTATTCCTCGCCGTCTTCCCACTTGACGGTTTCCTTGCTGCTCATCGTCGAGCGGGTCAGGAACGAGAAATCGCTGGAAAGATCCTGGAACACGACCGCGTGCGACTGGGGATGGATATTGGGCTTCATGAATCGCTCCGGGATGCAACGTCAAGAGTAGCCGGACATGATATCGGCCACGCTGGTTGCGTGCAAGCGCAGGTCGGCAGCCGCTGGCGACGCTGTGAGTGGCGGGCAACCCGTTCCGGTCGGGAATGTGTCGCTTGTCCCTACATGATGATCGGTGAAGGAGTTACCCTGTCGCCGTGGCGTGACTTGCGCGCCACATTCTGCGTGGGGAGCGCCAATGAGCATCTGGATCGGCTGGCTGGTGGCCCTGATTGGCGCGGTGGCGCTGGGCCTGCTGTGGCAATGGTTGCGCCACGAGATTGCCGAGCGGATCGATCTGGAACGTGAGCACGCCGTTCTTGACGTGAAAATGCGCGAATTGCAGGCCGAGCACGAGCAGGTGATGAAAATTGACCATCTCGCCGGCCTTGGCCAGTTGATGGCGGGAGCCGCGCAACAGGCCAGCCAGCCAATCGCGATGGCACGCGAGCGTATCGATGCCTTGGCCGGCCAATGGATTGCCCATCGCAACCTGGCAACCGCGTACGACGAAGCCGTGCAAACCTGCCTTGCCCCGCTGGACATGCTGGTCGGGACCGACAGCGCCGACTTGGCCAGCGACGATCTGGCAACCGTGCTTGACCATATTGAAACCACCCGCAAGCGCTTGTTCGACGCACGCGCCAGCCTGATCGCCAGTCCGTTCGACCAGTCTGGCAGCAAGCAGTTGGGCGACGTCGACGAGCGACTCGGCCGTGTCGAGATGTTGCTTAAAGGTGTCGGCAGCGGTCCTCGACCGGGCGACGCTGGTACCGAGCAGGTTGATGTCAATCAGGCCCTGGATGGCGCGTTGCTGATTGCATCGCGCCAGCTCGGCGAGCGCATCCGCGTGATCCGTCGCTACGCTGAGTTGCCGGTTGTGGCCGGATCGGTCGCGCAGATCCATCAGATGGTTCTGCACCTGGTCGTCAATGCCAGCGAAGCGATGGCGGGCGATGGCGTGCTCACACTGGAGACCCGCCGTACCGACATCGGCAATATCGAAATCGATATCGCCGATTCGGGCGTCGGTATCAGCGACGAAATACTTCCGCGCGTGTTCGAACCGTTCTTTACCAGCCGGCCGTCCCATCAAACCGGACTGGGGCTTACCGTCGTCCACCGTATCGTCAAGGCGCACCAGGGTTCCATCCAGTTGCGTACCCAGCCCGGCTCGGGCACTCGCTTCACGATCAGTCTGCCGATCAAGCGGCCGGCTGCAAGCAACGTGACGCCGTTGTTCCGTCAGCGCGACCGCGCCTGACCATCACGTGGAACTGGCCGACGAAAGCGCTTGCCTGATTCTCGGGGCGAGCGGAACGGTTGGCCGATTTCTCACCGCTCGCCTGCGCGGATCCACTTCGAAATTGCTGGCCTTGTCGCGTCGCGAAGTTGCGACTGGCAACGACCACATTCGCTGGATACGGGGCGACCTTTACGGCGACGTGCCCGATCTTCATGAAACCCCGGTCCAGTTGATCTACAGCGTTGGTCCTCTGGACGGCTTGGCCCAATGGCTGCGCGCTGCCCGGCTGCCTTCGCTGCGACGCGTGGTCGCGCTAAGTTCGATGAGCCTGGAAGTAAAGGCGCAATCGCGCGACCCGGCCGAGCGCGATCTGGCCGCGAGATTGGCGAGCGCCGAGCGCGAAGTCATCGATTTCTGCAGCGGTCGCGATATCGCCTGCGTGGTGCTGCGGCCAACGCTGATTTATGGCGGAGGTTCGGATCGCAGCCTCAGCTTGCTTGCCAAGGTCGGTCGGCGCTGGCGCGTGTTCCCCAGCATCCCCGGAGCCACCGGACTGCGCCAGCCGATCCACGCCGACGATCTCGCGGCGGCGTGCGTGGCGGCAATGGCAATTGCCGGCCCGCTGCCGAAGATCCTTCGCGTCGGCGGCGCCGAGCAGCTTACTTTTGGTGCAATGCTGTCGCGCACCCGCGGCAGTTTGTCGCTCTGGACCATCCCGGTCTGGATACCCATGCGTTCGGCGCGTGCGCTGCTGCGATTGCTGCGGCTGCTTCCACGCTGGCGACACCTCGACCAAGGCCTGGTGGAACGGTTGCAACAAGATCAGATCGTCGACAATGAGCCCGCCATGCGTGAGCTCAACTGGCAACCGGGTAACTTCGACCCAGGTCGGCCAGGTACTTTTCTGAACAACCAGTCATAATTTCCAGCAATTTCCGTGCTCTACCGTATGGCAGGCGCAGACGACTGTCCGGCAAGGGAATTTCCTATGTTGCAGTGCAGCTAGCAACGATTCGGCAATCGCCTAGAATCACCTTAGTTAACATACGTTTCACTTTAGGGGAGACACCCATGCAGGTCCGCATTCTTGTGGCCGTAGCCCTTTCGTCAGCTTTGCTCGCAGCCTGTGGCGGCAGCAGCAACAGTTCGCGAGCGGTTCCGGTCGGTCCAGTCAACAACAATAACGGCGCCCCGGCGACCGCCGTCATCACCGCTCGATTCGACCCGACCGCTGGCGTGCTGCCATTCCCGAGCAACCTGGTGTTATCGGGTACTACCGATCTCACCTTGAATATTCCGGTCGCCGATCCGAACAACTTCGGTGATCCCAAGGTGGCGCTGAATGCGCTGGACGGGTTTGGTACGGTGTCGCCCTGGACGACCACTTTCTCGACCGCACCCAAGGCGTCGACGCTGATCGCCGGACAGACGGTACGAATGTTCGAAGTCACTCTGACCGGACCCGGTGGCGGTGTCACCGGCATCGTCCGTGAGCTGCAACCTGTAGCAGACTTTGTCGTCGCGACGGTCCCGTCGGACAGCACTAGCCGCACCATCGCGCTGGTGCCGACCAAACCGCTCAAGCAGTTGACCTCGTTCATGGCGGTCGTCACCAATGGTGTCACCGATGCCGCCGGCAACGATGCCACGCCAGACCAGACCTACTTCCTGACCAAGCGCATCACGCCATTGTGTCTGGATGGGGTTTCACAGGAACCATTGCTGCCGAACGCAACGGCTTGCGCTCTGGAGCCACTGCGCCGATTGACCGGTTCGCAGGAAGCCGCAGCAGGTGCGGCGGGAATCGCCAAGGCCAGTATCGTTGTTTCGTGGGTTGCCACGACGCAGTCGATCACGCCAGTCCTGCAGGCGGTCCAGAACCGCACGGCTCAGACTGCGCCGGCGACCACCATTGTTGCGCCGACCGGTCTCAATCTCGGCAATCTGGGCGCTGGTTTGCCTCCGGTCGCCGACATCTACATTGGTTCGATAGAGTTGCCGTATTATCTCGGTGTTCCGAGCCAGGCGAACCCGACGGCGGCGCTGACCGGCTTCTGGCGTGCAGCCCCCGGTGCTTACGTTCCGCCTTTCGCATCGCTGGGTCTCAACCCGCAATCGACCTTCGTCACCTTCGCCAATCCGTTCCCGGTGGTGACTACGGCGCAGAAGGTGCCGATGGTGCTGACCATTCCGAACGCGAATTCCGGCCGCACCAAGCCGGCCGCTGGTTGGCCGATCGTGATCTACCAGCACGGCATCACCCGTAACCGCACCGACGCCTTTGCGATCGCCGCGACGATGGCGGGGCAGGGATACGCGGTGGTTGCAATCGATATTCCGCTGCATGGCATCACCGATCCTGCCAATCCATTGTTCGTCGGAAACACGCCGTTGGCGGCACTGGGCGTGAGCGAGCGCACCTTCAACCTGGATCTGACCAACAACAGCACCGGTGCTGCGGGTCCAGATGGCAACATCGATTCGTCCGGCAGTCTTTTCATCAACCTGTCCAGTCTGCTGACCTCGCGCGACAACATTCGCCAGGCGTCGGCTGATTTGTTCACCCTGGCTCGCGCCATCCCGACCATGCGTTACGCCAGTGCGAGCGATTTCGACGGCTCGCGGATCGGTTTCGTCGGCCAGTCGCTGGGTTCGATCATCGGCACCACCTTCATGGCAATCGAGCCCAGCGTGCAGACCGCCGTGTTGAACGTGCCAGGTGGCGGCATCGCGCGCCTGCTGGAAGGTTCGCCAACGTTCGGCCCGCGTAT
Organism: Dokdonella sp.; assembly: GCA_049661925.1. Taxonomy (GTDB): domain Bacteria; phylum Pseudomonadota; class Gammaproteobacteria; order Xanthomonadales; family Rhodanobacteraceae; genus Dokdonella. The sequence continues at coordinate 12,045 of JBATAQ010000053.1, read as the reverse complement.
TCGTGCCGGCCTGCTCGCCGCCGGTGGCCCCGCCCAGGGAACGCCGGACTACGACACCTTCTTCGGTGCCGCGCAGATCGTCATCGATTCCAGTGACCCGATCAACTTCGCGTTGCCTGCCAATGGCGGAATGCTTCCATCCAAGAACCTGCTGGTGCAGGAGGTCGTCGGTGGCGGCAGCGTGTTGCCCGATCAGGTGATTCCGAACACCGTCGCGGGTGCCCCGCTGTCGGGTACTGAACCGCTGATCCGCATCCTTGGCCTCAGCTCGATCACCGGCACGACGCAATCTGCGGCCGGTATTCGCGGTGCAACTCGCTTCCTTGTCGGCGACCACGGTTCGCTGTTGAGTCCGGCAGCGTCTGCTGCTGCCACCGTCGAGATGCAGGGCGAAATGGCCAGCATGATCGTCAGCCAGGGCACCGCGGTGCAGGTCGCCAATCCGTCGGTTATCCGCCAGTAACTACGCGTGGCGCCAGCGCCACCAGGGGAGCTCAAGTCCATGCAAATTGAAATCAACAATCGCCAGCCGAACCGCGCGTTGCGTCGTCGCTTGCTGGCTGTCGCCACCACGGTTGCGCTCGCGGGATTCGCGGGACAGGCGTCGGCAATCAGCTTCGGTGATACCGAAGGTTTCCACGGCACGATCAGCACGACGGTTGCCTACGGCATCGCTCTTCGCGCCGCCGACCGCGACGACGATCTGATCGGCAAGGCCGCGTTCAACCCGGGCGTCAGCGCGCTGGGTTTGGGCACTGATGCGCAACGCGCCGCACGGGGACGTTATTCGGTCAACGGTGATGACGGCGACCTGGCCTACGACAAGTGGGACCCGATCTCCAACGCGGTCAGCGCCAATGTTGAATTCGCACTCAACTACGGCCCCAACGCCGGTGCCTTCATCCGCGCCTATGGCTTCTACGATTTCGAGAACGCCCACCGCGACAACCTCACCAGCATCGCCCGTGCTCGCGTCGGCACCCAGTCGCGCATCCTCGACGCGTTTGTGTTCTATAACTTCTCTGGCGATGTCAATGGATCGGTGCGCCTGGGTAAACAGGTGGTCAGCTGGGGTGAGAGTACGTTCATCCAGCAGGGCATCAATGTGGTCAATCCGGTCGACGTGTCCAAGCTGCGCGTGGCCGGTTCGGAACTCAAGCAGGCCTTCCAGCCGATCAACATGCTGTTCGGTTCGTTCAACGTCACCGACAACCTGTCGGTTGAAGCCTTGTACCTGCTCGAATTCGAACAGACCGATCCGGACCCCGTCGGCACTTACTTTTCGACCAACGATTTCGCCGTGCAGGGTGGCGAGTACGTGATGCTGAACTTCGGCACGGTGCCGCAGCCGGTCATCAACGCTGGTCTGTACAACGATGTCTGCAACAATCGCAACTACGCCAACAGCGACACCGGCTTGCCAGCCAATCTGGTCGCGGCAGGCTGCTCTGCGGCGTTCCCGCGTGGACCCACGCGCGAAGCGAAAAACAGCGGCCAGTATGGATTCGCGCTGCGCTATTTTGCCGACCAACTCGGCGGTACCGAGTTGGGCTTCTTCGCGCTGAACTACCACAGCCGACTGCCGATCATCACCGGCGTTTCGGTGACCAGCCCGGTTGTACAGACCGGCAGCTTCTTTACCGAGTATCCAGAAGACATTCGCCTGTTCGGCTTGTCATTCAGCGGTCAGCTGGAAGGCCCCGGCATTGCCTTGCAAGGTGAGTTGTCGTATCGGCCGAACGCGCCGTTCCAGATCGACGACGTTGAATTGCTGTTCGCTGGACTGTCGCCACTCAACGCAGTAATTCCGGCACCTTACAACCGGTTCTACAGCCAGCTCGGGCAGTTTGGACCGGGGCAGGAAATCCCTGGTTTCGTGCGCCTCAAGCAGACCCAGTTCCAGGTAACCGGCACCAAGATCTTCGGGCCGGGAAATTGGTTTGGTTCCGACCAGATCGCTGCGGTTGCCGAGGTTGGCATGACCGAAGTCGACCTGCCCGGCAACCTCAACTTCCAGGGTGATGGTACCGACACGGGCGCTGGCCCGGACGTAACTTCAGGCTCGGGGCGTAATCCGATCACGCAGATCGGCGGTTTCCCGACGCGATTCTCGTGGGGCTATCGCGCCGCGATGCGCGCCGACTACAACAACGTGTTTGGCACCGCATTCAACCTGTCGCCACGCATCGCCTTCAACCACGATGTCAACGGCACCACACCGGGGCCGGGCGGCAACTTCATCGATGGTCGCAAGTCGGTGACGATAGGTGCCGAGTTGAACTACCTCAACCAGACAGCGTTTGACATCAGCTACACGAATTTCTTCGGGGCTGGCAATTTCAATCTGATCCATGATCGCGACTTCGTCGCTTTCACTGCGAAATATTCGTTCTGATGATGAGGACTACCGCAATGAGCAATATCAAGCTCGCCTTGCTGGCGATGGCCACCACCGCCTGCCTCGCAGGCGTCGCCCAGGCGAAGGCACCCGCCAGCGAAGTTTCCAAGCTGGGCATGAGCGGCACCGAGATGTCGCCGGTTGGCGCGGAACGCGCAGCAAATGCAGCCGGCACGATTCCGGCGTGGGAAGGCGGTATCACGACGCCGCCCGCAAGCTTCAAGGCCGGTGGCTTCGAGACCGATCCATTCCCTTCCGAAAAGCCGGAATTCACGATCACCGCGTCCAACTACAAGGACTATGGTGACAAGATTTCCGCCGGCCAAATCGCGATGTTCCAGAAATATGCGAACTGGAAGATGCCGGTCTATCCGACTCATCGTACGGCGTCGCTGCCGAAATCGGTCTACGACTCGTCGATCAAGAACGCCGCCACTGGCGTGCTCGAATCGGGCGGTGATGGCGTGGTTGATGTCATATCGGGTATCCCTTTCCCGATCCTCGACAAGGATCCGACCGCGGCCGGTACGGAGGCAATCTGGAACCACAAGCTCAAGTTCAAGGGCGTCACGCTGCAACGCTGGGCCAACCAGGCCATGCCGACCGCGAGCGGCCAGTATTCGCTGGTGCGCATCAAGGAAGAGAGCATGTCGCCGTTCTATCGTGAAGGCGCGACCCTGGCTGACATCAACAACGTCTTGATCTACTTTTATCAGGAGGTGACCGCACCACCGCGCTACGCAGGGCAGATCCTGCTGGTCCACGAAACGCTCAATTCCAAGCAGTCGCTGCGCCAGGCATGGGTGTACAACCCCGGCCAACGTCGCGTGCGTCGCGCGCCGGACGTCGCGTACGACAATCCGGGCACCGCGTCGGACAACCTGCGCACATCGGACATGCTCGACATGTTCAACGGTGCCATGGACCGCTTCAACTGGAAGCTCGTCGGCAAACGTGAAATGTATGTGCCGTACAACTCGTACAAGGCGCATACGTCGACGACCAAGGTTTCCGATCTGGTCACGCCAAACTTCGTCAATCCCGACATGTTGCGCTACGAGCTGCATCGCGTGTACGTCGTCGAAGCCACGTTGAAGCCGGGGCAAAGCCACATCAATCCGCGTCGGACCTTCTATCTTGACGAGGACAGCTGGCAGATCCTGACCACCGATCACTACGATACCGACGGCAAGTTGTGGCGTTATTCGGATGCGCCGACAATCAACTACTACGGTGAGCAAACCACGTGGTCGACGCTCGAAACCCACCACGATCTGAAGAACGGTCGTTATGTCACCAGCGGCCTGGACAACCAGGAGACGCCTTACAACTTCAATATCGAGCTGACGTCGGATAATTTCTCGCCGCAGTCGCTGCGCCAGCGCGGTATCCAGTAAGGTTCAACACAGATCAAAGGCTTGGCGATCCCGCTGCATTGACGGCGGGATCGTTTTCGCCAGCACCCGTCCAAGAGACATCAGCGTCATCCGTTGCATCGCTTGCCTTCATCGTGACGGAAGCCGAACGGAAGCGAACTCACTCCACGCGCTGCCGGTTCCGCCTGAGGAGATTCGAATCATCTCTCGCGTTTCCATCGGCTGCCGCCGACCATAGCGGGAACGATGCGAATATCCGACGTTTTCATTTTGTGGGCCGCCCTGGTGCTTGTTCTCGCGTGTCCAGCGTTGCGGGCGGACGAATCGACCAACCCCGAATGGACCGATCCGGTCAAGGCGGCGGCGGAAATCATGCCGCGCGCCGACCGGGCCCTTTTACTTGATATCGTCCGCAGCAAGGACCGCATCATCGCGATTGGCGAGCGCGGCAATATCCTTTTTTCTGGTGACGGGAAATCGTGGACGCAGGCACAGGTGCCGACGCGTGCCACGCTGACCGCCATTGCCGTCAATGGCGATCACGCCTGGGCGGCCGGACACGATGGCGTGATCCTGCGCAGCGATGATCGTGGCGAAAGCTGGGCATTGCAGCGCAGCGATCCACTCGACAGCAGCATTCCGCCATATCAGCGTGATCCGCGCCAGGGCTCGCCCTTGCTCGACATCATGTTTGTCGATGCCGAGCGCGGCTATGCAGTCGGTGCCTATAACCTGATGCTGGAAACGCGCGACGGCGGCGCAAGTTGGAACCGTGTTTCGCTGCAGCAGCCTGCCGCTCCGACCGCTGCCACATCAACGAGCGACGACGAAACCCAAGCTGCCGACAATCCCGAATCTGCTGTGACTGAGGCATCGGCTGACAGCACATCCGGCGAGCCCGTCGACCGCTACGCTTTCAGCCAGGACGAGCTCGCACTGGGCGCGGAAACCGATCCACATTTGAACGGTATCGCCCGCACCGGCAGCGGCGCCTTCTTCGTCGTCGCCGAGCGCGGTAGTGCTTATCGTTCGCGCGATGACGGAGCGAGCTGGCAACGGCTGAAATTACCTTACGACGGTTCGATGTTCGGCGTCATCGGCTATGAGGGCGAGCATGTGCTGGTGTATGGCTTGCGGGGCAACGTTTTCGAATCCAGCGACTTGGGCGACCATTGGCAGCGGATTGAAACAGGCACCGAATTCAGCCTGGTCGGCGGTGCTGCGCTTGGCGGCACTGGCGCGGTACTGGTTGGTGCCAACGGCACCATGCTGGCTCGACGCGACGGCGACGTAGCGTTCACCGCGAACACGGATCTCGACGCTGGCGCGTTCGGCAACATCCTTCCGCTCGACGACTCCAAAGCGCTCGTCGTCGGCGAAAACGGCGTCAACGAAGTGGTGATTCCATGAGTGGTCCGCTGCAGGCCTCCGGCGAGCCGAACGCCATGCAGCGCTTCGCCGAGCGCCTGGTATTCGGCAATCGTCCGGTCGTGCTCATCCTGTTCGCCCTGATAACGCTGGTGCTGGCGTTCTTCGCTGCGCAGCTGCGTATCGATGCCGGATTCAAGAAGCAGATTCCGCTCGACCACGAGTACATGAAGACGTTCATCGACTACGAACAGGAGTTCGGCGGTGCCAACCGCATCCTGATCGCAGTGATGGCGAAAGACGGCAACATGTTCACGTTGCCCTTCATGCGCACCATGGAGAACGTCACCCTCGCTGCAAAGAGCATCGACAACGTCGACGAAGCGCGCCTGCGCTCGATCTTCACGCCGAACGTGCGTTATGTCGAAGTGGTCGAGGATGGCCTGAATGCCGGCAACGTCATCCCTGCCGGCTTCACGCCGAACCTGGAAGGATTCAGTCCCGACCAGGCGAAGTTCGACGAGATCCAATCCAACATCGTCAAGGCCGGCATCGTCGGGCGACTGGTCGCCAAGGATTTTTCGGGGGCGATGATCTGGGTCGACCTGGTGCCAGAGAATCCGGAGCAGGGCGTCAAGGTCGACTACAACAAGATCGCCGCGCAGCTCGAAGCGATTCGCGGCAAATACGAAAACGCCGATACGTCAATCCACATCATCGGCTTCGCCAAGATGGTAGGCGACATCACTGATGGCGCGAAATCAGTGGTGGTATTTTTCTTGCTGACGGTCGCGTTCACCTGGTTGCTGCTGTTCGTCTACTCCTCGTCGGTGAAGCTGGCCAGCCTCACCGTGCTGTGCGCGCTGGTGTCGGTTTTGTGGATGCTGGGTGCGTTGCGTCTGCTTGGCTTCGGCATTGACCCGATGAACATGTTGACGCCGTTCCTGATCTTCGCGATCGCGGTCAGTCACGGCGAGCAGATGATCAACCGTTTTCGCGGCGAGATTTTCTTCGGCGGCCTTGAGGAAGGCACGGTCGAGGAACTGCGCAGTCGCCAGGGCATTGACGCCCATACCTCAGCCATCCTTGCGTTCCGCATGTTGCTGATTCCCGGCTCGGTTGCGTTGGTTGCCGGCTGCATCGGTTTTGCGACCATCCTGATCATCCCGATCCGGATCATCTTTGAATTGGCAATCACCGCCACCATCGGTGTTGCACTCACCATCCTGACCGACCTGGTGTTGCTGCCGGTGCTGTTGTCGTACACGAAACTCCGCAATCTTGAACGCAAGCGTGCCTATCGGCTACGCCAGTTGACCCAGTTCGACAAGATGTGGACGGTGCTGGCGCGGTTCTCCAAGCCGGTGCCGGCGGCAATCATTTTGGTGATCGGCGTTCTCATCTGGTTCGTGGCCTTGATGCATGGCAAGCAGGTGATGGTGGGCGATGCACAAAAAGGCGTTGCGGAGTTGCGGCCGGAAGCACGCTACAACCAGGATGCAAACCTGATCAGCAGCAAGTTCGCGCTCGGCGTCGATATCCTCAACGTGATCGCCGAAGCGGCGCCCTCAGCCTGCATCACCAGCTATCCGGCGATGGAAACGATCGACCGCTTCGCCTGGCACATGCGTAACGTCGAAGGCGTGGCCCAAGTCATCACGCTGCCGATGGCGGCGAAGATTGTCCACGCTGGCTGGAACGAAGGCAATCTTCGCTATCGAGTGCTGCCGCGTGGCCCCGACACCTTGCGTCAGGATACCCAGGGCTTCGAAACGGATTCCGGATTGCTCAATTCCGATTGCAGCGCCATTCCAATCATGATCTTCCTTGAAGATCATCGGTCGACGACGATCGATCGCGTCGTCACCGCAGTGAAGTTGTTCCGCGAGCAAAACAAGGTCTCATCCGGCGGCAACGTCAACCTTCGTGTGCAACTGGCCGAACAGGCGGCTGCGGCCCAGGAGAAGGGTGAGGAATTCCACAGTGACCAGATCAACATGCGCCTTGCCACCGGCAATGTCGGCGTGATGGCCGCGACCAACGATGAGGTACGCGCAGTCGACCGCTACATGCTGCTGCTTCTCTATGCTGCGGTGTTCGTCATGTGTCTGCTCAGTTTCCGCAGTCCGCTCGCCGCGCTGTGTATCGTGCTGCCCTTGGTGCTGGTCACCGAGCTGGGTCACGCTTTGATGGTGGAGTTGAATATCGGCCTCAAGGTCAACACGTTGACGGTCATCGCGCTGGGCGTCGGCATTGGCGTGGACTATGGCATTTATATCTTTGCCCGGATGCGCGAAGGCATGCTCGCTGGCAAATCGCTGACCGATGCCTATTTCGGCGCGCTCAAGACCACCGGCATCGCGATCTTCTACACCGCGCTGACGCTGTCGGTCGGTGTTGGTACCTGGGTGTTCTCGGATCTCAAGTTCCAGTCCGACATGGGTCTCATGCTCACCTTCATGTTCCTGGTCAACATGGTCGCGGCCATCGTGTTCCTGCCGGCGCTGTGTCGCTGGCTGCTGCGGCCGCGCGAAAAAGTGGCGTAGCTCGCGAAACGCGAAACGACCGAGTCGTCCCGGCACACATTGATGAAACTGCTTGCCATCGAAACCGCTACGGAATTCTGCTCGGTCGCGTTGCTGTGGGATGGCCAACTCATCAGTCGCGGCGAACTGGCGCCGCGTCGCCATGCAGAAATCCTGTTGCCGATGTGCAACGAAGTACTCGCCGAGGCAGGTGTTGCCAGAAATCAACTTGACGCGATTGCGGTCGGATGCGGCCCAGGTGCGTTCACCGGAGTCCGGCTGGCCATCTCGGCGGCGCAAGGCATCGCGTTGGGAATCGACCGGCCCATCGTCGCGGTGTCGTCGCTGGCGGCGCTCGCAATGTGCGCCCCCGACAATGGCGCGCCGACGTTGGCGATCATTGACGCCCGCATGGGTGAAATCTACGCCGGCTGCTTCGTTCGCGATCCGCACTGGCTGATACGAGCATCCGGCCCGGAAAGCGTCGGGCCGGCTGATGGGCTCGAATTGCCAACCGAAGCGGCCAACTTCGTTGGCACGGGTTGGGACACATACAAGGCGGTCCTCAAGGCTCGGTTTCACGAAGCACTGCTCCACTGCGATGGCAGTTGTTACCCCCAGGCAGACAGGGTCGCGCTTCTGGCACAACCCATGTTTGCTGCCGGAATGGCTATTGATCCGGCCGATGTTCGACCAACTTACCTACGCGACAACGTCGCCCTGACCATCGCCCAGCAGCAACAGCGCAGGTCGCATCTGACCGCTGGAAGTGCCTGAACAGTCTGGAAAGCGTGATCCGGTCGAGGTGTTAGGTTTTCGTCAAGATTGTTATACTCGAGCGCAGGAACCGGCTCTGAGCGTTGGATGCCGGCCCTGACAAATTCTTGTTGTGTTGCGGTCCATGAATGTCCAATGGGCTGTGACCCCTACGGCTGCCGCCAACCAGAGTCCGGATGTTCAAGTCTTTTGCCAGCGTTCTACTTACCTTGTTGTTGCCAGTCGTGGCAGCCGCACAGGTGGTCGCGCCGGCGGCGCCGGAAGCTCGCTATCCGTTGGTCCAACAACTTTTGTCACCGGGGTACCTGCCATTGGGCACGGCTGCCAGTACTGGCCAGGCGATACCGCTTTGGGCCAGTCCGGACGGACGCCTGCTGGCTTTGGTCAGCCTGTCCAGCGATGACGGCGGGCCGTTGATGCCGCGCCAGCCTTTCTCGGGCAATGCCGCCGACTGGCAAATCATTGACGCGACCAGTCTCGTCGGCGGCGGACTACGCTGGCAGTTGGCGGGTGGTTTGGCGGCAACTGCCAGCCTGTCGCAGTCGCGAACCGCGGGTCTTTGCGCGGTGGCAGGTTCGATCTGTGCCAATAACTCCCTCGCTACCAGCAGTCTGGTGTCGAGCGACCTGGGCATCAACTGGACGGCACCGGATGCGAGCAGCAGTTTCAACTACGGTGTCACCTGGTTGCGCGGCAACTCTGCCTTCCAGCCGTTTGCAACCGACGCAACGGCGACGCTGCTGCCCTACCGGCTCGACCAGGGCTCAAGCCTTTTCGCCAATGGCCAGATCGTCATCGGCAACGACACGCGTATCAACCTTGCTGCGTCGCACGGCTCGCTGCAACTGTTGCCGTTCGCGTTCGGTGGACAAGCCGCTGGTGCGCTTGATCTCGACCAGTCCACGCTCGGCTTCGGCATTTCGCACGGCAACCTGACCGGCACGATCGTTGGCCGCGTTATCGACAGCGCCGGCAGCGTTTTGCCTGGGCAGCGCTGGACCCTGCTCGACATCGGACTATCGTGGCGTACCCCGTGGCAGGGCCAGCTCAGTGTAGGTACGCGTAGCTACCTCGCTCCCAAGAACGAGACGCCGAAGAACGACGTCGACATTGCGCCATCCCGCGTGCCTTACGTGCAGTACCGCCAAGACCTGTAGTGCGCGCGTCGCACGTCTGTCTGACCGCAACCCGAAACGGGGCACAGGCGACGAGACTAGGTTCGGTTTCGCAGCGACCCATCGAATCGGGCCACCTTTCGGGCACGCGCTGCCTCTCGTGATCGCCGACTGAATGCGCTCGTTCGAACGCTCGCGACATAGCGCCGGAACGTTCTTCCGCGCCTCCGCTGGATGGGTCGACCTGCCGCCGGACAATGCCGTTGTTACAAACGAAAAGTTCGTCGCGAGCACGCCAAAGTTCGCACAAGCTAGAAAAATCAAGGGGATGAGCGAGGTTGTTAACTGTAACGATGAGGAAACAAAAGATTCCCATAGCGTAAGAATGTTGTTAGTATTCGCCGATGCGCAGGTATCAGTGGCATGCCGTTGGGTATGTCCTGACACTGAATCAACCGATTTGCCTACGCATGCGAACCCAAAATTTTACTGAACGACTGACGTTGGAGATTGATATGACCTTGACTAGCAGCGAGCTTTGCAAAGCCGTGCGCTACGCGCTGTATGCCAGTGCCACGGCGGTAGTGGGCCTTACCGCCCTGCCTGCCATTGCACAGACCAGCTCGGGCGAACAGACCGATCAACTGGAGACCGTGGTTGTAACCGGTTCCCGCATCCGTCGCGTCGACCTTGAAACCGCAAGCCCGGTTTTCTCGATCGATGCCGCCAGCATTGCCAAGTCCGGCAAGCTGACCCTCGGTGACATCATCCAGGAGTCGCCCTCCATCGCTGGTGCCGCAACCAACCCGAACGTCAACAACGGTGGTGGTAGCGGTGCCTCGACCATCTCCATCCGCGGCCTCGGCGCAGCGCGTACCCTGTTGCTCGTCAACGGTCGCCGCCTGAGCTACGCCGACGTCAACTCGATTCCGATCAACATGGTCGAGCGCATTGACATCCTGAAGGACGGCGCTTCGGCCATTTACGGTTCCGACGCTGTTGCCGGCGTGGTCAACTTCGTGTTGAAGAGCAACTTCCAGGGTATGGAGGCTTCGGCCGACTACGGTATCTCTGATCGTGACGACGGTGCACGCAGAGGCTTCCAGATGACCATCGGTCAGAGCTCTGACCGTGGCAGCCTGATTATCGGCGCCAGCTACAACGTGCAGGAACCGGTCAGCGCAGCTGATCGCGACTTCTCTGATCGCGCGCTGTACAACTCCTATGGCAGCATCATCCAGATCGGTTCGAGCTTTATCCCGAACGGTCGTTTCGTGATTCCACGTGCCACCGCAGAAGGCTTCGGCCTCAGCTGCCCAGGTACGGCTGCCAACATCAGCGTTACCCGCACCAGCTCCAGCGGTAACCCGCAGGACACGGGCGCCTACAAGTGCTATCGAGGTGGCGGCGCCAACAACGACACCTACAACTTCGCGCCCCTCAACATCCTGACCACTCCGCAGGAGCGCGGTGGCCTGTTTGTCACAGGCAACTACAAGCTGACCGATAACGTCGAGTTCTACATCGACGCGTTCACCAACAAGACGCGCTCCAACTACCAGATCGCGCCGTTGCCTTTGATCCTCAACAACACCCTGTTCCGGATTTCCGCCGATAGCGTCTACAACCCGTTTGGCGCGGACGTCACCTCGGGCGGTGTCCGCATGGAGAACGCCGGCAATCGTGAGGGTTTCTACTCCACGCAGGCGGACCAGATTGCTACGGGCCTGAAGGGCTCGTTTGGTGATACCTGGTCGTGGGATGCCGGCATTCTCGCCGCGCGTACTTCGCAGGACTTCGGCCAGAACCGTTACTACTTCGGCCCAGGCCTGTCGGCAGCGATCGGTCCGTCGTTCTTTGATGTCAACGGCGTCGCCCGTTGCGGCACGGCTGATGCGCCAATCGCCAATTGCGTCCCGGTCGACCTGATCGGCGTCAATTCCAGCACCACATCGGCTGCTTCGGCTGCTGCACTGCGTGCCTTGGAAGTCACCGTTCGTGGCCATTCGTACTCGAACATGAAGGGCGCGAACTTCAACCTGACTGGCGAGCTGTTCAATCTGCCAGCTGGCGCAGTTTCTGTCGCCGTTGGTGGTGAGTACCGCAAGGACTACTCCTACTATGCACCCGACTTCGTGGGTACCATCACCGATCCGGCCATCGGCACCTGCCTGACCTTTACCGATGCCTGCTCGTCGCCGTCGAGCGGCCAATTGAGCGTGCGTGAGTTTTACGCCGAATTGTTCGTACCGATCCTCGCCGATGTGCCGTTCGCGAAGTCGTTGAACCTGAGCCTGGGTTCGCGCTATTCGGACTACTCCGCATTTGGCAACACGACCAACTCCAAGATTGGTCTTGAGTGGCGTCCGATCGATGACCTGCTGCTCCGCGGCACGGTCGCCGAAGTGTTCCGCGCGCCGACCATCAGCGATCTGTTCGGTGGCGTCACCCCAAGCGCCGACACCTATCGTGACCCATGCGACGGT
>JBATAQ010000052.1:0-21050 GCA_049661925.1 Dokdonella sp. | reverse complement strand
ATTCCGGCCCCCTCCCACACCACCGTACGTGCGGTTCTGCATACGGCGGTTCCTGTCGACCCTTCCACCCATGAGGATGGCAGGGCAGTGAGCTGGTTTCGTGCATCGTGTCGCCTGTCGTCCTTTTAGCACCTGGATCACCTTCCGGACTACTGGCCCTTCCAGTACTAATCGCAGGCTCCCGACTGTCGTCGGAACTTCTGCCCAAGACGCGCAGAAATCACGCGTGACTTGCCACTCGTGACAGGTTCGGCCCTTCGGTCCATGACGGCACCTACTATGGCCTCTGCTGAAAGCGCCATGGATGGCGTGAATGGACGAAAACGCAGGAGCGGTTTTCGGCCTTCTCGCTCCGCCTTGCAGCGTCGCCCTTTGCGGCATGAGGCGAGATCTCCCCGGGTATGACGCACCTGCCTTCCCGCTTATGCCTGTCGGATCTACGCCGTGTCGTCTGTGCAAGTACCGGGCTTTGACCTTTTTGGCTGCCTCACCCCAACATGCCGCCTCGTATCCGCTTCCTGTTCCCCGGATCAAGTCCGGGGCAGGCTACGGCCAGCGTTTTGCTTCCAGCTTCCTCCAGACGTCCAGTCACCCGAATCGCCCTTGCCTTCCGCTAATCCTTCCCCTTGCCGGGTGGATAGAGGACTTTCACCTCCAAGCAAGTGCGCCCTGCCGGGCGCACCAAAAAAAAGGACCGCCGAAGCGGTCCTTTGTGAAGCACCCGACGGTCCAGAAGAGGTCACCTAAAAGACCCTCGCCGAGTATGCGACCCGCGGCGGGAGACCATCGCGCTACGGCTCTACATGCGTTGACGCGATTGCGCCATGTGATCGTTTACGACGAGGCGCTGCGGACGGATGCGCCGCATGAGGACGTGGATGGTCGCGGTTAATCCACCTGAATCACCCACGATCAGTTTGTCTTGAAGGCTGTTGATCGCTTTGAGCCATCGATGCGCGCGTGGCATCCTCGTTGGCCTGCGCCGCTGCACTTTCGTGCCGGCATCGTCCACAAGCACTCGATCCAAGGAGAATCCCCGATGAAAACCCGTGCCGCCGTTGCCTGGGCCGCTGGTCAGCCGCTGAGCGTTGAAGAAGTCGACCTGGAAGGTCCACGCGCTGGCGAAGTGCTGGTGCGCATTGTCGCCACCGGCGTCTGCCACACCGACGCGTTTACGTTATCCGGTGATGATCCCGAAGGCTTATTTCCGGCGATCCTCGGCCACGAAGGCGGCGGCATCGTCGAGGAGATCGGCCCGGGCGTGACTTCGATCGCGGTCGGCGATCACGTGATTCCGCTGTACACACCCGAATGCGGCATCTGCAAATTTTGCACCAGCGGCAAGACCAATCTGTGCCAGGCAATCCGCGTCACCCAGGGCAAGGGGCAAATGCCCGATGGTACGTCGCGCTTCTCGAAGAATGGCAAGTCGATCCATCACTACATGGGCACCAGCACGTTCTCCGAATACACTGTGCTGCCTGAAATCGCCGTCGCAAAAATCAACAAGGCCGCGCCGCTGGAAAAGGTCTGCCTGCTCGGTTGCGGCGTCACCACCGGCATTGGTGCGGTATTGAACACCGCAAAGGTGACGCCGGGTTCCAGCGTCGCCGTGTTCGGATTGGGTGGCATCGGCATGTCGGTGATCCAGGGTGCGGTCATGGCCGGTGCGGGTCGCATCGTTGCCGTCGACATGAATCCGGACAAGTTCGAACTGGCGAAGCAACTCGGTGCAACGGACTTCCTCAATCCCAAGGACTACCCGGACACGCCGATCCAGGAGGTAATCGTCGATCTCACCGACGGCGGCGTGGACTACTCATTCGAGTGCATCGGCAACACCAAGGTGATGCGCTCCGCGCTGGAATGCTGCCACAAGGGTTGGGGTGAATCGATCATCATCGGCGTCGCCGGTGCCGGCCAGGAAATCAGCACGCGACCGTTCCAGTTGGTCACGGGTCGCGTATGGCGCGGCTCGGCGTTCGGCGGCGTAAAAGGACGCTCTCAACTGCCCGGCTTTGTTGATCGCTACATGGCCGGCGAATTCGCGATCGATCAGTTCATCAATGCCGAACTTCCGCTGGACCAGATCAATCACGCGTTTGATCTCATGCACGAGGGCAAGGTGATCCGCTCGGTGATTCGCTACTGAGTGTTTTTGGCATTGGCGCATAAGCCATAAAAAAACCGCAGTCCGAAGACTGCGGTTTTGATTTGGCAGCCGGTTCGGGTCAAACCCGAGCGGTTTGCGGCAACCTTAGACCGGACGGATCTGGGTAGCCTGCATGCCTTTCTGGCCGCGAGCCGGAACGAACTCGACGCGCTGACCTTCAGTCAGGGTCTTGAAGCCGTTGCCCTGGATTTCCTTGAAGTGTGCGAAAAGGTCTTCGCCGCCGTCGGTCGGGGTGATGAAGCCGAAGCCCTTGGTCTCGTTGAACCACTTCACGGTGCCGGTAGATACATTGCTCATGATACGTCTCTTCTTGATTGAAATAACGGGCAAGCCGCCCGTTGAGGCTGCAAGCGATCAAGTGAACGCATCGAGGATGTCAGTACCATCCGTGCAAACGGACTTGTGAAACCACGCTGGTAAAACTACTTGAAGCGACTGCGCGGCGGAGAATACGGCACTTGCGCTCCGCTGTCTATTTTGTTTTGCGCGGGCGCAAACTCCGTTCAGCCTCAAAAACCCGCCTTTTGCCCGCGGAGGCGCGTAGCTGTCGAGCTATCTGTCCATGTGGCGCGTCGCGCTTTGCTGCCTTCTCCCGTCGGGAGAAGGTGCCCATAGGGCGGATGAGGGTCCGGCGCTTGTGTCAATTTTGACTGTTGAAACCGTGCCGTTTTGTTTTGGCCGTGGGCTAACGCCAGATTTGTAAAGCGTTTCGCCGGGCTGCCACCGCCGAGCCACCCCCGGATCAAGTCCGAGGGCAGGCTCTTTCTTTTGCTGTTTTGACCGGAGACATGGCCCAAAGATGCGCCCGTGGCGGGTCGGTCGTGCGAAGAAGCTGCACGACTGTGCAAGCCGGCTACGGGGTTCGCTGAAGGCGCATCCCTGCACCTGCAGCGCACTGGCCGAATCCATTCGGCCACCCTGCGGGCGCTTCCTACGTCATCTCGCCTCCCCGAATCGGGAAACAGGTCAAAGGCACGCAGCGCGGAGCGCTGCATAAGGCCGCCGCTTCGCGGCGGTTGATTTGGCTTGTGACTCACCCGCCCGTTCCTGTCGGCAAGTGCTGGACGGATCAGCCGCTTGCGGGCCACGCGAGGGATCGCGTGGCTTCGGCTGCGTCACAGGATGAGCCTTCAGCCGAACCCGGCCAGTGCTTGCGCACCCGCACGGCTTCACCGTGCGGGAGACAGGCAATCGGGCCGCATCTTTGGGTTACTTTTCTGTGCGCGAGAAACGCTTGACCAGTCTGGCGGAAGCCCACCCGAGCGAAGCGACGAGAATCCTACGCTGGCGGCAGCCCGAAAAAGAGTGCGTCAGTCGCCCAACGTCAACAGCGAAGCATTGCCGCCGGAGGCGGTGGTGTTGATGGTGACGGTGCGTTCGGTCGCGAAGCGCAGCAGGTAATGCGGGCCGCCGGCCTTGGGACCGGTTCCTGACAGGTTTTCGCCGCCGAACGGCTGCACGCCGACGACGGCGCCGATCTGGTTGCGGTTGACGTAGCAGTTGCCGACCTTGGCGCGCCGCACGATGTGTTCGACGGTGTCGTCGATGCGGCTGTGGATGCCCAAAGTCAGGCCGTAGCCGGTGTCGTTGATCGCGTCGATCACCTTGTCCAGGTCTTCCGCCTTCCAGCGCAGTACGTGCAACACGGGCCCGAAAACTTCGCGATGAAGAATGTCGAGTGCAGGAATTTCGTAGGCACGCGGGGCGAAGAACGTGCCTTCCGACGTGCTGTCATCAAGTTTGACGATATTGATCAGCTTCGCTTCGCGATCCATTCGTTCGGCGTGCTCGACCAGCATTTTTCGTGATGGCTCGTCGATGACCGGGCCGACGTCGGTCGACAACAGGCCGGGGTCGCCGACGACCAATTCGTCCATCGCGCCGGACAGCATTTCGCAGACCTTGTCGGCGATGTCTTCCTGCACGTAGAGCACGCGCGCGGCCGAGCAACGCTGTCCGGCGGAGTCGAACGATGACGCGATCAAGTCCTTGACCAGTTGTTCGGGCAACGCGGACGAATCGGCGATCAGCGCGTTCTGTCCACCGGTTTCGGCGATCAGTGTGGCAATCGAGGAATCACGCGCGGCCAGCGTACGGTTGATGGTCCATGCGGTTTCGGTGGAGCCGGTGAAGCAGACGCCGGCGATTTCGGGCCGGGTCAGCAGCGTTTGGCCGAGCGTGGAACCCTTGCACGGGACGAATTGCAACACGGCTTCGGGCACGCCGGCCTCGTGCAACAATTTGACCGCGGCGTGGCCAATCAAGGTGGTCTGATCGGCCGGTTTGGCAATGACCGTGTTGCCTGCGACCAGCGCCGCCGCGACCTGGCCCACGAAAATCGCCAACGGGAAATTCCACGGGCTGATGCAGACAAACACGCCGCGACCGTGCAAGTACAGATGATTGGTTTCGCCGGTCGGCCCGGCCAGGTTTTCCGGCTGGCCGAACAGCTTGCGCGCCATTGATGCGTAGTAACGACAGAAGTCGACCGCCTCGCGCACTTCAGCGATCGCGGCAGGAATCGACTTGCCTGCTTCGCGCACGGCCAGGGCGATGAACTGCGCCTCACGAGCTTCGAGCAGGTCGGCGGCGTGCTCAAGCACCTTGGCGCGGCTGCTAGCAGGCAGCGCATCCCACGCCGGTTGTGCGGCGACCGCATTGGACAAGGCGCGCTCGATGGTGGCTGCGTCGGCCGATTGCGAAGTGCCCAACACGCGTCGGCGATCAGACGGATCGGTTACTTCCTTACTCGGGCCGGTTGGCTTGCCGCCGGGCAATAGCGGCGTCGATGCCCACGGTCCGCGGATTGCCTTGACGCTCTCGGCAAGTGCGCGCAGTTCGTTGTCGTTGGAAAGATTGACGCCCATGGAATTCTTCCGAAGTTCACCGTAAATGCCGACCGGCTGCGGAATGCGCGGGTGCGGCTTGGAATCGAACTGGCGCACGACCTCGCAGGGGTCGGCAACAAGTTCGCGGATCGATACATCTTCATCGACGATGCGATTGACGAAACTGGTATTCGCGCCGTTTTCGAGCAGGCGGCGCACCAGATACGGCAGCAAATCCTCGTGGCTGCCGACCGGCGCATACACGCGGCACGGAACGTTAAAGTTTTTCGGCCCGATCACTTCGTTGTAAAGATCAACGCCCATGCCGTGCAGGCGTTGGTATTCGAACGGTCGACCGTTGGCGAGGTGCTGGATCGACGCAATCGTGTGCGCGTTGTGGGTGGCGAACTGTGGGTAGACAAAATCGGCGCCGGCCTCGAATAACTGGCGCGCGCAGGCGAGATAGGAAACGTCCGTATTGGGCTTGCGGGTGAATACCGGGTAGCCGGTCAGGCCGGCTTCCTGGGCGCGCTTGATCTCCGAATCCCAGTAGGCACCCTTGACCAGGCGCACGCACCAGCGCCGATTGGCTTTTCGCGCCACGTCCGTCAGCCAGTCGATCACGAACGGCGCGCGTTTCTGGTAGGTCTGCACCACCATGCCGAAGCCGTTCCAGCCTTCCAGTGACGGGTCGGCGAACACGGCACCGATGATGTCCAGCGATAACTCCAGCCGGTCCGCTTCCTCGGCATCAATGGTCATGCCGATACCATGGCGCATCGCGCGCTGCGCCAGCTCAAGCAGGCGCGGCGTCAACTCGGTCCGCACGCGCTCGCGCTTGGCCACCTCGTAGCGCGGATGCAGAGCCGACAGTTTCACCGAGATCGATGGTGCATCGACCAAGCTGCGGAACGGTCCGCGACGGCCTATCGCGTCGATCGCGTCGAGATAGGCCTTTTGATAGCGCCGCGCGTCGGCTTCGGTCATCGCCGCTTCGCCGAGCATGTCGAATGAATAGCGGTAGCTGCGGTTTTCCTTGTTGACCGAGCGATCCAGCGCCGAGTTGATGTTCCGGCCCATCACGAACTGGTGGCCCATGATGCGCATCGCCTGGCGCACGGCGAGGCGGATGACCGGCTCGCCAGCGCGTCCTGCGAGGCGCTTGAGCGCACTGGAGAAATTGGTTCGGGTTCCCTCGCCCAAGGTCACCATCCGGCCGGTCAGCATCAAGCCCCAGGTGGATGCGTTGACGAACAACGATTCGCTGCCGCCCAGATGCTTGCGCCAGTTCGCCTCGCCGAGTTTGTCGCGGATCAGCTTGTCGGCGGTTTCGGAATCGGGGATGCGCAGCAGTGCCTCGGCCACGCACATAAGCAGTACACCTTCCTCGCTGGAAAGGTCGTACTCGCGCATAAACGATTCGACTGCCGATTGCTGGCCCGACTTGGCCCGGACCCGCGCAACCAGCTCACTGGCGCGGGCCAGGACCAGCTCGCGCTCGGTCGGCGGCAGTGTCGCCTGGGCAAGTAGCTCGTTGACGGCTTCGGTTTCATCGCGAGCCCACGCGCTGGTAATGCGCGCGCGAATCGGATCGATGGTGGCAGGCAATTCGGGTGACAGAATTTCGGTCACAGGCGATCTCGATCAGGACGTCAATAAAGAACGCTGGGGATGATCTGATCAACCCCACGCAAGCGACATGATGTCAGAAAGGCTCTCTCATTGGGGTGCGTGGTGCCGGGCAGGCTGGCCGCCTGGGCAAGCCTCGCGCGTCGATGTGAGGGTCTTTCAGACATCACCCCGTCATTTGAAATCAATACGTCGGGGCCGATCTGTTTGCCCGCAGCCCCGCGTTACGCCGCCTCGTCAGACGGCCAGTCTGCCTTCAGCGACGCGCCTTGATCTGCGGGCAGACAGATCGGTGACGCCGGTGCGGGGTTGATCAGCACATCCCTTTTTTCAGCCGCTCGCAACCTGTCTGCTGATTGCCACTCGCATGGCTGCAACATGGGTTGTGGCGATCTGACACAGCGTCAAATCCGCGCTGAAAAGCGCGCAGGCCCTGCCATGCCTTGCCCCTGTCTGCCGCGCTCCACTATCATCCACGGGTTGTCAGCACCGGAATTCAAGGTCATGTGCGACGCACCCCACCGGCTGCGTTGCAACACCAAGCATCGGTTTGAACGCCAAGTCGCTTCGACTCAGCCGGGATACCCCCCGGTTCGGTCGGCGCGACGCGACCGGACAAACTTCGGGATTCCGGCTGCTGGAGCGTTTCCGGTGTGGCGCTGCCGATGCAGTCGTCGCGCGTGATGGGTTTGCGAGTCGGGATGGTGGCGATGAAGTCAGCTTGGTTTGGACGAATGACCCGCGGCAGCGCGGCAGTGGTCGGTAGCGCGTCGGCGTTGCTGGCCAGCACATATGCATGGGCGACGCCGCAACGCTGGCAGCTCAATATGCCGGTCGGCGTCACCGAAACGTCGCGTGAAGTGCATCAACTGCACATGATCGCGCTGTGGATCTGCGTGGTCATCGGCATCCTTGTGTTCGGTGCCATGTTTTACGCGATGTTCCGTTTCAGAAAATCGAAAGGTGCGGTCGCTGCCAAGTGGAGCCATAGCACGTTGATGGAAGCGATCTGGACGGTGATCCCGATCCTGATCCTGATTGCCTGTGCCTGGCCGGCGACTAAGGTGCTGGTCAAGATGGCCGATACCACCAACTCCGACATGGTCGTCCAGATCACCGGTTACCAGTGGAAGTGGCGCTACGACTACAAGAGTTACTTCGGCAAGGAGCACAAGGTTGGCTTCATTTCCAAGCTGGCCGAGTCGTCGAACGAGGTGCGCCAGCTACGCTCCGGCATGGACCCTCGTGCGCTGAAAGTTGACGGAGTGTCGACCTATCTGCGCGATGTCGACAACCCGCTGGTCCTCCCGGCTGGCGTGAAGGTGCAGTTCGTGATCACCGCCGATGACGTGATCCACGCATGGTGGGTGCCCGACCTCGGCTGGAAGCAGGACGCCATCCCAGGAATCATCAATTCAACTTGGACCAAGATCGACGAGCCCGGCGTCTACCGCGGCCAGTGCGCCGAGCTGTGCGGCAAGGACCACGGCTTCATGCCGATCGTGGTCAAGGTCGTGCCTAAGGTTGAATTCGAACAATGGCTGGACGAGCGCGAAGCCGCGCTGGCACCGCCGCCTGTACCAGCGCCCGAAGTGCCGACCGAGCCGGCCACCCCCGATTCCGGACCAGCAACAACTCCAGAAACGCCCGCCGCGCCTGTAGCGCAGGGCTGATCCAAAACGCATCAGCGAGAGACGAACTCATGGCACACGCAGCGACCCACGACGACGCCCACGGTCATGATGACCATGGCCATGCGCCACAAACCTTTGTCCAGCGCTGGTTCTTCTCCACCAACCACAAGGACATCGGCACGCTTTACCTGATCTTCTCGCTGCTGATGTTCTTCATCGGCGGCTCGATGGCCATGGTCATCCGCGCCGAGCTGTTCGAGCCGGGCATGCAGCTCGTGCGGCCCGACTTCTTCAACGAGATGACCACGACGCACGCACTGGTGATGATCTTCGGCGCGGTGATGCCGGCCTTCGTCGGCCTGGCCAACTGGATGATCCCGCTGCAGGTCGGCGCGCCGGACATGGCGCTGCCGCGCATGAACAATTGGTCTTTCTGGTTGCTGCCGGTCGCATTTACCTTGTTGTTGTCGAGCCTGTTCATGGACGGCGGCGGACCGCAGGGTGGCTGGACGATGTATCCGCCATTGTCGCTGCAGGGTGGCAACTCGATCGCGTTCATGGTGTTCGCGATCCACGTCGCCGGCATCAGCTCGATCATGGGTGCGATCAACATCATCGCCACCGTGCTCAACATGCGTGCACCGGGCATGGACCTGTTGAAGATGCCAATCTTCGCCTGGTCGTGGCTGATCACGGCATTCCTGCTGATCGCGGTGATGCCGGTACTGGCCGGCGCGGTCACCATGTTGCTGACCGACAAGTATTTCGGCACCAGTTTCTTCAATGCCGCTGGCGGCGGCGACCCGGTGATGTACCAGCACATCTTCTGGTTCTTCGGGCATCCGGAGGTCTACATCATGATCCTGCCGGCATTCGGCATCATCAGCGAAATCATCCCGACCTTCTCGCGCAAGCCGCTGTTCGGTTATCAGGCAATGGTCTACGCGGTTGCGTCGATCGCGTTCCTGTCATTCATCGTCTGGGCGCATCACATGTTCACCGTCGGCATGCCGCTCGGAGGCGAACTGTTCTTCATGTACGCGACGATGCTGATCGCGATCCCGACTGGGGTGAAGGTGTTCAACTGGGTGTCGACGATGTGGGAAGGCTCGCTGACGTTCGAGACGCCCATGCTGTTCGCGATCGCCTTCGTCATCTTGTTCACCATTGGCGGATTCTCGGGCGTGATGCTGGCGATCGTGCCGGCCGATTTCCAGTACCAGGACACGTACTTCGTGGTCGCGCATTTCCACTACGTGCTGGTCACCGGCGCGATCTTCGCGATCATGGCGGCAACGTATTACTGGATCCCGAAGTGGACCGGCAACATGTATTCCGAGCGCTGGGGCAAGATCCATTTCTGGATGAGCGTGATCTCGGTGAACGTGTTGTTCTTCCCGCAGCACTTCCTCGGCCTGGCCGGCATGCCGCGTCGCATTCCGGACTACAATGTCGCCTTCGCCGACTTCAACATGGTCAGCTCGATTGGCGGCTTCTGGTTTGGTGCCAGCCAGTTGCTGTTCCTCGGCGTGATCATTCATTGCGTGTTCTTTTCGAAAGAGCGTGCAACGGCCCGCGTGTGGGAAGGCGCCAAGGGGCTTGAGTGGGAGGTGCCGTCGCCGGCGCCGCACCACACCTGGGAAATGCCGCCGGTGATTCGTCCGGGCATGCTCGCCCACGAAGACGTTTCGCACTGAGGCACGACGCAGCGAATGCGACAATGAACTATCCCACGCCAACCAACGATCCGGAACTGATCGCTCGCCAACGCAAGTCGGCGCGTCGGCTTGCGCTGATCCTGGGTGGCGTGGCGCTGCTCATCTTCGTGTTGGGGTTTGTGCAGGTGGCGTTGCGATGACGACGGTCAAGCACGAAAAATCCACGCGCAGCATCGTCAAGACGACGCTGATCGTCTGCGGGTTTGCGTTCCTGTTCGGCTGGGGCATGATCCCGCTGTACCGGATCACTTGCGAGCACGTGCTCGGCATCAAGCTGGCCGAGGGTGGTGTCAGCGAGGCGACGGCGGCGAGTTTCGTCGAAGACCCCTCGCGCACCATCACCATCCAGTTCGTTGCCAACGTCAACAGCAAGTTGCCGTGGCAGTTCGCGACCGAGCAGCAAAGCGTCCAGGTGCATCCCGGCAAATTAACCGAAGTATTTTTCAACGCGCGCAACGATTCCGATGTCGTGATCGTCGGCAACGCGGTACCCAGCATCGCACCGAGCACGGCGTCCCTGTATTTCAACAAGACCGAATGCTTCTGCTTTACCGAGCAGATGCTGGCTGCTGGTGAGTCGCGCCGCATGCCGGTTCGTTTCGTGGTCGACCCTGCCCTGCCGGTCGATGTAAAGCAGTTGACCTTGTCCTATACCTTCTACGAAAACACCGTGGCGACCCAGCGCGTCGCGGATACCGGCTCGCCGCTGCCCGTTGCGGGCTGACGGCACCAAGCAAACAGGGGTCAGAACCATGGCACAAGCAACTCCCGGCGCCTACTACATTCCGACAAGCAGCTACTGGCCGCTGGTCGGCTCGCTGGCAATGATCTGCACCATGGTTGGTGCAGCCCACTGGATCAACGACAGCGGTGGCTTGTTCGCGAGGCCGCTGTTCTTCACCGGCATCGGCATCTTCGTGGTGATGCTGTTCGGCTGGTTCCGCGAAGTCATCGGTGAGTCGATTGCCGGTCGCTACAACAACCAGGTCGATGTGTCGTTCCGAATGGGGATGATGTGGTTCATCTTCTCCGAGGTGATGTTCTTCGCTGCTTTCTTCGGTGCGCTGTTCTATGCGCGAATGCTGTCGGTGCCGTGGATCGGTGGTGAAGGCCACGGCGCGCTGACCAACCTCTACATCTGGAGCGGCTACACCGCTTCGTGGCCGACCAATGGTCCCGGTGTTGTCGGTGGCGTGTTCGAGACAATCCCGGCCTGGGGCCTGCCGCTGGTCAACACGCTGCTGCTGCTAAGCTCCGGCGTCACCATCACCTTCGCGCACCACATGCTGCGCAGCGGCCAGCGCAAGGCCTTGCTGGTCTGGCTGGGCGCAACGATCATCCTCGGCGCCACCTTCCTGTATTACCAGGCGCATGAGTACATTGAGGCCTACACGGAATTGAACCTGACCCTGCACAGCGGCGTCTACGGTTCGACCTTCTTTATGCTGACCGGCTTCCACGGTATGCACGTGTTGCTCGGAACGATCATGTTGACGGTGATGTGGTTCCGCTGCGCGAAAGGCCATTTCACCCGCGACAATCACTTCGGTTTCGAAGCGGTTGCGTGGTACTGGCATTTCGTCGACGTGGTGTGGCTTGGCCTGTTCGTGTTCGTCTACGTGCTGTAATCGTCAACGCGTAGGCATCTGCAGCCAACGAAGCGGAGCCTCACGGCTTCGCTTTCGCGCTTTACAGAACCGCGATCTCAGCCGAGATTCACGCCATGCGGCTGGATGATGCCGCTGAAGATGCCGATGATCAGCAGCGCGATCAACAGGATCGATAGCCCGATGCGTCGGGTCAGCGCTTTCACCATGCGGTCGCTGCCGCCCTTGTCGGTGAACATGTAGAACAAGCCGGCGCCGAGGTTGTAGACAATCGCAACGAGGAAACCAACGATCAATATCTTGCTCAACATGGGTATCGATTCCGGTCCGCGCAGCGGCTTGCGCACAGCGTCGATTATATCGACGCCATGAGCGCGCATTGGCGTCGCCCCAGTGTGTTTGCGATCGCGCTGCTGATCGTCGGTGTGGTGGCGTCCGTCTGGATGGGCTTCTGGCAATTGCGCCGTGCCGATGAGAAGCAGCGTCTGTTCGACGCATTTTCGCTGGCTGGAAGCGCTGCGCCGATCAGCCTCACGAAAGCGCGACGTGACGAAACGCCACAACACTATCCGCGCGTTTCAGTCAGTGGCCGCTACGATGGCCGGCACGTTTACCTGCTCGACAACCAGACCCGCGGAGGTCGCGCCGGTGTCGTCGTCTGGATGTTGTTCCAGCCCGACGAGGGCGGCCCGACGATCCTCGTTGATCGCGGGTTCTTGGTCCAGGACGATCCTTACAGCAAGCCCGCGATTCCCGCGTTGCCGAGCGAGACCGCGACCTTGACCGGTCTGTATGCGCCGCCACCTGGATTCGGATTGCGCCTCGGTGGTGACACCTTGCCGGGGCAGGCGATCTGGCCGAAGTCAACGATCCGGATTGATCGTGGCGAAATCGCGAGGGATTCGAGCCGCACGCTCGACACGCGCGTGCTTCTTCTCGACGCCGAACCAGCCGGCGGCTTTGAGCGGCATTGGACGCCGGAAGTGATGGTTCCCGACAAGCACCGAGCATACGCGCTGCAGTGGTTTTCGTTTGCCATCGCCGCACTGGTTATCTTCGTCGTCTTGCATCGGCGGCGCGAATCGAAAGACAGCAAGAAATGAATAATCCAGACACGCAAGCCCGTCGCAAGAGTCGCCGCCAACTGATCCTGATCGCAGCGGTCTTTCTCGCCCCGATGATGATTGCCGTCGGCGTCGGTCTGACGGGCTGGATGCCAGGCACGCGTGGCAATGGCGAGCAGATCGAACCGCAACGCAGTTTCCTCGACGTGCCGTTGACGCTTGGGAATGGTAGCCGATACGACTGGCGCGACCCCGAAGAGCCACGCTTCACCTTGCTCGCCTTGCCCGGCCCCGGTTGCGCTGCGCGCTGCGAGAAACAGCTCGCGATGATGCGCAACGCACGCACAACGATGAACGAAAACCTGCAACGCGTGCGCTTGGTTTACGCCGGTGAGCGGCCATCAAGTGCAGAGGCGTTGGCACCGGAATGGCAGATCGTGCGTGACGACCAGAATCAACTTGCCGAGTTTCGACCCACCGGTGCAGATAGTCTTGCCGCGATCCTGGTCCAGTCCAACGGCACGGCACTCAGCCTGTATCGCGACGGGTTCAATCCGTCCGGCCTGCGCAAGGACATGAAGAAGGTGGTCAAGTGACTTCGGCGTCGCGCACATGGCTGTTGCGACTCGCCGCATTTGCGACCGTGTTTGCGTTCGTCGTCATTGCGTTCGGCGCATTCGTGCGGCTGTCCAATGCAGGTCTATCGTGTCCTGACTGGCCGACCTGCTACGGCAAGGCCAGTTGGCCTGGTCATGAGCAGGAGATAGCGAACGCCAATATGGCATTTCCCGAGCGTTCTTACGAAGGTCACAAGGCCTGGCGCGAGCAGGGACATCGCATGATCGCCGGCACGCTCGGCGTGCTGGTGTTGGCGATTTCGTTGATCGCGGTTTGGTCGCGGCCGCGTTTGCGCTGGTTGATAGGCGCATCGGCAGTTGCTGCCGCGATTGGTGTCGCCACATACATGAAGCAGTCGTTTCTCGTGTCTTCGGTCTTTTCGGCTTTCGCGTTGGTGTTGCCTTTCATTGCTGCGGCCAAGCTCGACAAGCCCGCGGCGTGGCGCATCGCGACAATCAGCCTTGCCGTGGTCATCTTCCAGGCCATGCTTGGCATGTGGACGGTGACGTGGTTGCTTAAACCCATCGTCGTGATGGGCCATCTTCTCGGCGGCTTGCTGTTGTTTTCGATGCTCGGCTACATCGCCTTCAGCCTCATGTACGCGCAGCGCACGAAGGCGCTACCTGTACAGGCACTACGACTGAAGCCGATGTTGATCGCCGGCATCGTTCTGCTGGCGATCCAGATCGCACTCGGTGGCTGGACCAGCGCCAACTACGCGGCACTCGCCTGCGGCATGGACTTTCCACGCTGCCTTGGACAGTGGTGGCCGAAAACCGATTTCAGCGAAGCCTTCGTGCTCTGGCGCGGCATCGGCGTCAACTACGAAGGCGGCATCCTTGATGGTGCCGCACGCAGCGCGATCCAGATGACCCATCGCATTGGTGCCGTGATCGTGTTGCTGCATGTCGGCGCGCTGGCCGTGCTGGCATGGCGACGCGGATTGCCGCGATTTGGCGTCACCATCGGCGCGTTGCTGATCGTGCAGATTGCATTGGGCATCAGCAACGTTGTGCTTGGTTTGCCATTGGCCGTCGCCACCGCGCATACCGCCGTGGCGGCACTGTTATTGATGAGCTTGATCGCCATGCTCGCCCGCTTGCATGCAACGCCGATGGTCGCCATGTCTGATACTGGCGTCGCACATCCCGCGCCATCAACCTGACCATGACCAGCATTGCTCGTGAATACCTGGAGCTGACCAAGCCGCGCGTCGTCGCGCTGATCGTGTTCACCGCGATCATCGGAATGTTCCTTGCCGTGCCGGGGTGGCCGCCGCTGGTTCCCGCGGTGGTGGGCTTCATCGGTATCTGGCTGGCAGCCGCATCGGCAGCAGCGATCAATCATCTGATCGACCAGCGCATTGATCGGGTGATGGCGCGTACCTCGCATCGACCCTTGGCAACCGGCGCACTGAAGCCGTGGCAAGTGCTGGTGTTCGCCATCGTACTGGGTACGCTGTCGATGCTGTTGCTGGTGCTGTTCGTCAACACGCTGACCGCATTGCTCACGTTCGCCTCGTTGATTGGTTACGCGGTGGTCTACACCGCATTCCTGAAACGCGCCACGCCGCAGAACATCGTCATCGGTGGTGCCGCCGGCGCTGCGCCGCCATTGCTTGGCTGGGCGGCCGTAACGGGGCAGGTGCATCCCTACGCGCTGTTGCTGTTCCTGATCATCTTCATCTGGACCCCGCCGCATTTCTGGGCGCTGGCAATTTTTCGGCGCGACGATTATTCGCGCGCCCAAGTGCCGATGCTGCCGGTCACCCATGGCGTGGTCTACACGCGTTGGCATGTGCTGGCCTACACCATCCTGTTGTTCATCGTGACCCTGTTGCCGTATCTCACCGGCATGAGCGGCTTGTTCTATCTCGGTGGCGCGGTGGTGCTTGGTGGCGGCTTCCTCTGGTACGCCATCCGCCTGCTCAACCCGCCCGACGACCTGTTCCCGATGAAGGTATTCAACTACTCCATCATTTATCTGATGGCACTGTTCGCTTTCCTGCTGGTCGACCACTACGTCCGCCCGATGCCACCGCTGGACGGCAGTTTCACCGTGCAGAAGGTGGGCTGACGGGCCGAATCCCGGCAGACCACGTCTTGAAGAGGGCCTGACAAGCCGCTCGCGGCTGCGCTGCTATAGTTCGGCCCTGCCAAATCCAGGGGAGGCGTCAATGAAGGCTGTCGTTCGATTCGCGACCATCGTCGCGACGGCGTTTGCGTCGCTAGCGTTTTCACCAATGGCATTCGCCACGGGCCAGTTGCCGCACCACGAGACGCCGTGCGTCAACGGTTTTGCCGAGGGCTATCCCTGCAACAAGGTCAACCTGCACGGCCATCTGACCGCCACGCAGTTGCGCGTGAACAGTGGTGGCTTCGTCAACGACAGTTGGGGCTGGACCGATCCGGACAACGGCAAGGAATATGCGCTGGTCGGCATGACCAACGGCACCGCGTTCGTCGACATCAGTGGCGAAGACCCGGTCCTGCTTGGCAACCTCGCCACCCATTCCAGCAACAACACCTGGCGTGACATCAAGACGATGGGCCACTACGCCTACATCGTTTCCGAAGCCACCGATCACGGCATGCAGGTATTCGATCTGTACCACCTGCGCAATCTCACTGGCACACCACTCGTGACCTTCACCGAAGACGCCTGGTACGGCCAGTTCGGTCGCGCCCACAACATAGTCATCAACGAAGATTCCGGTTTTGCTTATGCTGTCGGTTCACGCCAGGGCACCGAGCAATGCGCTGCCGGCCTGCACATGATCAATATCAGCAATCCGCTGGTGCCGACGTTCGCCGGCTGCTTCAGCGCGGACGGCTATACGCATGACGCGCAGTGCATCATCTACGACGGTCCGGACACGAACTACAGCGGACGCGAAATCTGTTTCAACGCGAATGAAGACACCTTGACCATCGTCGATGTGACCAACAAGGCGGCGCCCGTACAACTTTCACGGACCAGCTATGCCGGCGTTGGCTACACCCATCAAGGCTGGTTGACGGCGGATCGCCGCCATTTCCTCGTCGATGACGAAACCGATGAGATCAACCAGGGCCACAACACCTACACCTTTGTCTGGGATGTGCAGAGCCTGACCGCGCCAACGGTGGCTTTCACCTACATCGCCAATGTCGCCTCGAGCGACCACAACCTGTACACCCACAACGGCTACGCCTACGCCGCCAACTACAAAAGCGGACTACGCATACTCGATCTCGGCCAGATCGATTCGGGCTCGTTGAATGAAGTCGCCTATTTCGACACCTACCCAAGCAACGACACGGCCGGAACCAGCGGTGCCTGGAGCAACTATCCGTTCTTTGCCAGCGGCAAGGTCGTCATCAGCGACACCGGTACCGGCATGTTCGTCGTCGAACCGGACCTGTGCTCAGCACCCGCAGTGACGACCGATTTGACCGCGAATGCGAACGGTGCCAATCGCATCGACCTGGCTTGGACGGCAGGCAGCGTGCCGAACCAGACCTACGCCATCGACCGCACCCTCGGCGGATGCGCCGGCACCCAGACCGACACCATCGCAACCGGCCTTGCCAATGCGATCTTCAGCGACACCACGGCATCTGGGCAGGTCACCTACGGCTATCGCGTACGTGCTGTCGCGCCATCGGGCGAGTGCTCGGCGGCACCGAGCCAGTGCGTCGAAGCTTCGACCTCGGGCGTCTGCACGGCCGCACCGCAATTCAGCGGAATCGGCTCGGCGAGCAGTCCAGGCACCAGCGCCTGCGCGATCAATCTTGGCTGGACGGCGGCGCAATCCTCATGTGCCGGGCCAAGTACCTACAGCGTCTTTCGTTCGACTGATCCAGCCTTCACGCCGGCACCCGCGAATCGGATTAGCGCGGGCATAGCGGGGACCAGCAGCGTCGACTCGTCGCCGTCGTCGGCCATCGATTACAACTACATCGTTCGCGCCACCGACAGCAGCAACAATGCCACCGACAGCAACCTGTTTCGCCTGAGCGCGCGAGCATTCGGACCTGTTGCTGACGGCGACTGGATCAGCGGCGCAGAGACCGGCGACCCAACCCTGAGCGGTGTCGATTTCATCGACGGGCCTGGCGGCAATGCACCAGTGCCATCGCATGTCGCCTGGGAAGTGGTCAGTGATGTGGCGCACAGCGGATCGCGCAGCTTCTTCTCCAGCTACAACGCATCGGAATGCCTGGCCTTGCGTTCGGAGCCGATCACGCTGACGGCGGGTCAATCGCCGATGCTCGACTTCTGGACCCGATACGACATCGAAGCCGGCTGGGACGGCGGCGTCGTGCAAATCTCTACAAACGACGGCGGGACTTGGACAACGATCACGCCGACCGGTGGCTATCCAAGCGTGTTTTCCCATAACGGGAATGCCAATGCATGCGGGTTCCCGAATGGCACGGGAGCCTACACGGGCACCAATCTCACTTGGACCCATCCGACATTCAACCTGGCTGCGTATGCCGGTCAAACGGTTCGACTACGCTGGCAATTCTCCACCGACGGCGCTGTCGAACAGGGTGGCTGGTGGCTCGATGACCTGCGCATGACTCACGCCCAGATACCGGGCATGTGCAACGCCGATACGATTTTTAGCCACGGTTTCGAGTAGACCCGGCAACGACGATTCGATTGTGGGTTCAGGACAGCGCGGATTTGCCTGCTCTGTCCGTTGACCGACGCGCGTAGCGCTGCGCCAGCACCGCGCAGACCATCAACTGGATTTGATGGAACAGCAACAGCGGCAGAACGATCATGCCCAGCGCGGGATTGCCGGCGAACAGGATCTTCGCCATCGGCAAGCCGGTGGCAAGGCTCTTTTTCGAGCCGCAAAAGACGATGACGATTTCGTCTTCAACGGCGAATCCCAGGCGTCGACTGACCCAGGTCGTGATGGTCAGTACCACAGCCAGCAACAGACACACGACGACGAGCGTCGCGCCCAGTGCCGGCATTGGGAGCTGTCGCCACAACCCTTCGACCACCGATGCGCTGAAGGCGACGTAGACAATCAGCAGCACGGTTCCGCGGTCCGTATAGGCCATCAGTGCCGCCCTGCGATCAAGCGCGCTCCTGAGCCATGGTCGCAGCAAGTGTCCGGCGATGAACGGCAACAGGATTTCCAGCACGATGGTGCCGATCGCATGCAACGGCGAACTCGCGCTGCCGTGGGCAGAGAGCAGCATCGCCACCAGCAGCGGCGTCGCGAAGACGCCGATCAGGTTCGATGCCGACGCGCTGCACACTGCCGCAGGTACATTGCCGCGTGCCATCGAGGTAAACGCAATCGACGATTGAACAGTCGAGGGCAGGGCGCACAGGAACAATACGCCGACAACCAGTTGCGGCGTCAGCCACGCGGCGAGCAGCGGCTGCGAGAGAAACCCCAGTAGCGGAAACAACGCAAACGTGGCCAGCAGCACTACGCCATGCAGGCGCCAATTGACCAGGCCCGCGATGATGGCCTCACGCGACAAGCGAGCGCCATGCAGGAAGAACAGTGTGGCAATCGCGAGCACGCTGACTACGTCCAGCACTCGCGCGGCATCGCCACTCGCGGGCAGCACGCTGGCCAGCACGACCGTGCCGATCAACGCGAGCGTGTAGCCATCAATGAGTCGGCGCAAAAGGTCGAGCATCACACACGGATCAAGTCGGGTCGTGCGCCGTCACCGGCACAACGTGGCGTGCAGGATACCGGGCTACGTGGTGCGACTCCCCAACAGTCGGGCAATCAGCTCAGGAATCGAAGCCGTTTGCAAAGATCAGATCACCGATCGCGAAACTCCACACGCCGCGGCCCAGCGTGCCGGCGATCAAAAGCTTTTGGTCGGCGATGTAGCGCAGGTCGAATACCAGCACATCGGGCAAGCCGGTACCGAGCAGTGACCAGGTCGTCGACAGCGCATCGGCAACGAAAACGCCCGAGCGTGTTCCCAGTGCAATCTGGTCGCCGGCCGGATCGGAAATGTATTCGATCGTGCGGAAGTCGAACGAACTGATGCTGGCGATGTTGCCGGTCACGTCGGACCAGGTCGCGCCACCGTCCAGCGAACGGAAAATCTGGTCGTCGTCGACGGCATAGACGCGCAGCGGATTGTTCGGGTCCATCGCCACGTCGGTAATAGTGTTGGCGCCGGCAGGCAGCGCTGTCGTCGCGACGAACACATTGGCTTGGCGCTTGAATACCGCCGCGTCCTTGCCGACGTACGCTGCATCGGGATCGACCAGCGAACCAAACGCCATCGCGTTACGGTTGGTGCCGGGGCCACCCAGCGATGTCGCGGTTGGCGACGCCGTCGTGATGTTGCTGGACTCGTAAACGAGTGAAGAACCACCGATCAGCATGCGCGTGGAATCAGCAATATTGACTTCAAGCGGCGTAACGAACTGCGGACCGCTGATGGAAAATAGTGAAATGCTGCCGACTTGAGAATTGGCTGCGTTGTACTGCGCGCGTCGGAAACCGCCCAGATTCTGCGAGCTGAGATATCGATAGCTGCCGGCACCGGTCAGGGTGACGTCGTCGATGGCCGCATCGCCGCCATCGCCGCCGTTGATCCAGTTCCAGACCGGATTGGAAGCCGTCGCCTGCTGATGCATGCCGTTGTCTTGCGTGCCGATCAAGATGACGTTGGCGACGCGGTCGTGGGCCAGATCATGAGTTTCCGACACCGAAAGATTACCGATCACCGAACCCCATGTTCCGCTTGAAAGCGTTGGTGAGCTGCGCCGGTAGATGCCGCCATCGTCGGATTCAAGCAGGTTGCCGTTGGCGTCGAAGGCGAGTGCGCGACTGTCGGCATGCGGCGAGGTATTGCCGCCGCCTGCGCCATGGATGATGGCGAACTGTGAACCCAGCGGCTGCGAAGCATTGCCACGAACCACATTGCCGGTATAGGGCGAACTGGTGATGCGGTCGCCCGAGATATAGACCAGGTTGGCGTTGACCGGGTCGGCGGCAATCGCTGTGTTGACCGTACCCTGCCCACCGGGATGGACGGCGGGTACGTCCATCGCCGTCCAGGTGAGGCCTTGGTCTATCGAGCGCGCGACCGCAGCGAGCACGCTGCTGTTGACCACCGCCGCGTAAACCACGCCGCCAGCACCAATCGCCAGCCGCAGCGCAGATGTCGTACTGGAGAGTCCGCCAATACCGGCAGTGATATTGGTCCAGGTCGCACCGCTGTCGTCACTGCGGTACACGCTGGGCACCACGCCACTCACGGCTGCGTAAAAGCGTGTCGGTGTCGTGGTACCGCCGACCAGGTCGAACAGGCCGCCGGCCGGTAGCCCGCCAGTGCCCGATGCCAGCGTGAAGCTGGTGCCTGTGTTGACGCTGCGAAACAGACCGCCGCTCGTCGTCGCAGCAAACAACAAGGGTCCACGTGCTGCTACCGCGATCACTTTCTGGCCGACCAAGGTCGGCGCACCCAGCACAGTCCAGCTATTGCCTGCATTGGTGGTGCGATAGAGGCCAATTTCGTCGTCGCCACGGCGGGCGAAATTGCTCCAGCGGCCGGTGCCGGCGAGCAAGGTGTTTCCGGCCGCATCAAGCGGATCAAACGCGAGTGCGCCAATCGACTGTGAAGGCAACTGGTCGGTCAGTGGTGCCCACGTCGGCTTTGCCGCGGTCGCGTCGTAGGTGCGCCAGATGCCGCCATTGACGGCGCCAACATAAAGGATGTTGGCATTGGTCGGATGCGCGGCGATTGCCTGCACGGCGCCGCTTACTTCGTTGTCCGGCGGCACGGAAACCTG
>JBATAQ010000051.1:0-2715 GCA_049661925.1 Dokdonella sp. | reverse complement strand
CAATCGATGCAAGCGCCTGGAATGCGCCGCCGGTATTCGAGTGGCTGCAACGCGAAGGCAATGTCGCTCGCGAGGAAATGTGGCGCACCTTCAATTGCGGCATCGGCTATACGCTGATCGTGCCGCGCGCGCAGGTCGCGGTGACGCTGGATACGCTGGACGCGCTCAATCTCAATGCCTGGGCAATCGGCGAAATCGTGCCGGCGCGCGGTGACACGCGAGTCACGATCTCGACGTGAATCCAATGCGCGTCGCAGTGCTGGCGTCCGGACGCGGCAGTAATCTCGAAGCCTTGATCGATGCGCAGCGTAGTGGTCGCATCCACGCCGAGCTGGTCGTTGTCGCCAGCGACAAGCGTCGAGCCGGTGCCTTGCAGATTGCTGCCGAAGCAGGCATTGAAACCATCGTCCTCTCGCCGCGAGATTTCGACACTCGTGCAGCCTTCGACCTTGCCTTGTTCGCACGCGTTGCCGAATACCATCCCGACCTGATCGTGCTGGCCGGCTACATGCGCATCGTCGATTCTGCTGCGCTGGCCGCGTGGCAGGGACGCATCATCAACATCCATCCGTCGCTGCTGCCGAAATATCCGGGCCTCGATACGCATCAGCGTGCTATCGACGCAGGTGATATGGAGCACGGCGCGAGCGTGCACTACGTCACCGCGGAACTGGATGGCGGGCCAGTCATCGCACAAACGCGATTGCCGATCCAATCGGACGACACGTCGGAATCACTCGCTGTGCGTTTGCTGCCAATGGAGCACGAACTGCTGGTCAGCACGGTGGAGAAACTCGGCGCAAACCGTCAGCAAGAAAACCGCTGAGCAACCACGTCAAAGCCAGCACTATTCGCTGGTTGGCGGCACCAAGGATTCCGCACCGCGCGGCAACGCTTCTTGCGGATTCGGACCTTTTACCTTGCGATCAAAGAAGTCCGCAATCAATTTGAATGCGTGAATTTTCATCTCAGGCGTGGATAGTTGGTGCTTGCCGCCGGGATAAGTCATCAGCTCGAACGGCACGTCGCGTTCCTGCAACGCCGCCATCAACTTGGTGGTGTGGGTGAACAGCACGTTGTCGTCGGCCATGCCGTGCACCAACAACAGCGGTGACGAAAGTCCATCCAGCCACGCAAAGGTTGCGCTGCGCACGTAGCCAGCCTTGTTTTCCTGCGGTCGGCTGAGGTAACGCTCGGTATACATGCTGTCGTACAGCGACCAGTCGGTGACCGGCGCCACGGCAACGCCGGCGGCGATGTCGCCGGATGCCTTTGCCAACAACATCGTCGTCATGTAGCCGCCATAGCTCCAGCCGTAGACGCCGATGCGTGCGCCATCGATCCACGACTGCGACTTCAGCCAATGGATGCCGGTGACCTGGTCTTCCACTTCGATCGCGCCAAGTTGCTGGTAGATCGGATCGGAAAACTGCCGGCCACGACGCGGCGTGCCGCGATTGTCCAGCGTAAACACCACGTAGCCTTGTTGCGCCATGTAGCGGTTGAACATGTCGGCGGGTTTGGCGCCGAAATCGCGCAGCGCGCGCTGCGACGTCGGGCCACCGTAGTAGCTGTTGAAGACCGGGTACTTCTTCAAGGGATCGAATCCCTCCGGCTTGACGATGCGGTAGTGCAGCACCTGGCGATCACCTGCCGGGATGGTGCCGAATTCGGGTTTCGTCAGCAGGTGTCGGTACGGCCACATCGGATGTTGCGCGTCGAGTTTGTTCTCCTCGATCCACGCGATGCGCTTGCCATCGTTGCCGACGATGGCGACCTGCGGCGGCGTGGTTGGATCGGAAAACGTATCGACGTAGAAGCTGCCGTCGCGCGCGAACTCGGCGCTGTGCGTGCCATCGCGCTCGCTGATCCGTCGTGGCTTCAGAGCCGTGCTGCCGTCGAGTGCATAGGCATACACCTGATGGTCGCCGACGAAGTCGCGGTTGGATTCGGCGTAGACGACGCCGGCCTTCTCGTCCACAGCCAACAACTTGTCGATGTCGTAATCACCGGCGCTGATCGCGTGGCGCAGCGTGCCGTCCATGCTGTAGAGATACAGATGATGGAATCCGATGCGCTCGCTGCCCCAGACAAATCCGCTGCCATCGTCCAGGAAATGCAGGTCGTCATTCAAGTTGATCCAGGTCGCGCTGGTGTCGCGTAGAACAGCGGATTGCTCCAGCGTCGCGCTGTCGACCATGACCAGATCGAGTTGCTGCTGCTTTCGATCCAGCCGCTGGAAGAAGAGCGTTTTCGGGCTGGCCCATTCCACGCGAGCAAGGTAGATATCCTCGCCGACCGGAATCCAGCGCACGTCCTTGCCGGCGGGTGTCACCAGTCCCAATCGAGTTGTCACGTTGGGCTGGCCAGCGGCGGGATAGCGCTGCTCGATCACGTCGGTGCGTTCGGCCTGCACTTCAAAGCGACGCACCAGTGGCACCTGCGCCTCGTTGTATTGCTGGAACGCAACGACGCTGTCATCGGGTGCCCACCAGTAGCCGCGCGAGCGTTGCATTTCTTCCTGCGCGATGAACTCTGCTTCGCCGTTGTGGATGGTGCCGCCGCCATCGCGGGTCAACTGCTGGCGCGTGTTGGTCGAAAGATCGATCAGCCACAAATTCTGATCGCGGACGAAGGAAACGAATCCGCCCTTCGGCGAAATACGCGGATCGATTGCGGCACCGCCGGATTCCAGTCGACGCAATGGCGCGGCGC
>JBATAQ010000050.1:0-2380 GCA_049661925.1 Dokdonella sp. | reverse complement strand
ACGTCGGCGCCGCCAATGACGTGGACGGTCTTGCCGGCGGCGATCAACTCATCGGCTAGTGTGCGGTTGGGTTCCTGGCCGGCGCAGATGACGATGTTGTCGACTGGCAGGACGCGTGACTTGCCATTGACGCTAATGTGGAAACCTTCGTCATCAAGCTTTTCGTAGGTGACGCCACCGAGCATTTCAACGTGCTTCGCGTTGAGCGTGGCGCGATGAACCCATCCACTGGTCTTGTTCAAACGCGCACCGGGACGCCCGCCACTGCGCTGCATAAGCCATAGCTCGCGCTCGGGTGGCTCTGGGTATGCCGGGACCAGGCCGCCACGATGATCGAGACTCTGGTCGACACCCCATTCGCGGGCCCAGCGAGCCACATCGGTAGTGGGCGAGGGCACGTCTTCGACCAGGAACTCACCCACATCGAAACCGATGCCGCCTGCGCCGATGATGGCGACGCGTTTGCCGACCGGTAGCTTGCGCGACAACACGTCGAGGTACGACAACACCCGTGGATCATCACTGCCCGGGAAACTGATCTTGCGCGGCAGGATGCCGGACGCCATCACGATTTCATCGAAGCCGCTGGCGTGCAACGTCGCGACATCGGCCCGATTGCCAAGCTGGACATCGACGCCAAGATCGTCGAGACGATTGCGGAAATAGCGCAGCGTCTCGTGGAATTCTTCCTTGCCGGGGATGCACTTGGCCATATTGAACTGGCCGCCGATTTCGTCGGAGGCGTCGATCAGCGTGACCGCGTGACCGCGTTCGGCCAAGGTCGTCGCACAAGCCATTCCGGCCGGTCCGGCACCGACAACGGCGATACGTTTCCTCTTGTCCGCCTTGCCGACGATCAGTTCGGTTTCGTGGCAGGCGCGCGGGTTGACCAGGCAACTGGCGACCTTGTTCTGGAAAACGTGATCGAGGCAGGCCTGGTTGCAGGCGATACAGGTGTTGATGCGGCTCGCCTTGCCGGCTTTCGCCTTGTTCACCCAATCCGAATCGGCCAGCATCGGACGTGCCATCGAGACCATGTCGGCATCACCGTCTGCCAGCATTTTCTCGGCAACGTCCGGCATATTGATGCGATTGGTCGCGATCAGCGGGATATTCACTTCACCACGCATGCGCTTGGTGACCCATCCAAAACCCGCTCGCGGCACGCTGGTGACGATGGTCGGGATGCGCGCCTCATGCCAGCCGATGCCGGTGTTGATGATCGATGCGCCGGCTTTTTCGATGGCCTTGGCCAGCTCGACGATTTCTTCCCAGCTTTGGCCGCCTTCGACCAGATCAAGCATCGACAGCCGATAGACGATGATGAAATCCGGCCCCAGCGTTTCCCGCATCCGGCGCACGATTTCGATGGGAAAGCGCATCCGCCGCTGCGCATCGCCACCCCATTCGTCGTCGCGCTTGTTGGTGCGCGCCGCCAAAAACTGGTTGATCAAATAACCTTCCGAACCCATCACCTCGACGCCGTCATAGCCAGCGCGGTGAGCAAGTTCTGCGCAACGGACGAAGTCCTTGATCGTTCGTTCGACGCCACGACTGGTCAGCGCCTTCGGCTTGAACGGGGTGATCGGCGCCTTGATCGCCGACGGTGCCACCGCGAAAGGATGGTAGGCGTAGCGCCCTGGATGCAGGATCTGCATGCAGATTCGTCCACCTTCGGCATGCACCGCACGGGTCACCTTGCGATGTCGCGCGACATGCCAAGGCATGCTGAGTCGACCACCAAAAGGTTTCAACCAGCCACGAATACTCGGCGAAATTCCGCCAGTCACGATCAATCCCACGCCACCACGGGCGCGCTCGGCGAAGTAAGCCGCCAGTTTGTCGTAATCGGCGGCCTTGTCCTCAAGACCGGTATGCATGGAACCCATCAACACGCGGTTGGGCAGGGTGATCGACCCTACTTTCAGCGGAGCGAACAGATGCGGGTAGTCCATGCCACCTCCAAATTCAAACGATCGTATGAATTTGCCCGACTCGGCGCTGACAAGCAAGCTGAGGCGAAATGCTGCGCTGACGGCGAGAAGATCGGAAAGCGCCAGCATGCGCTCTTCGATCTAGCCGTGACGATGCTCGAACGACCAACGATAAGCTGGTCCAGCCTGCACAACCAAGCGCGTCGCACGCAACGCGAGATGCCGCGGTAATGCCCGGGAGCGCTGGCATCGACGAGCCGGCTGCGAGCCGTTGTGATGACGACAGCATGCTCGCGGCAGTGCAAAGTCGTCGTGGTATGTCGCCAGATCGTACCAACGTCGAAGCGGAATTGCGGTTGTCCCGCTCGTTGTCCTTGTCCAGACTCAGTAACCATTCCTTTTGGTAGATCAACCTTGATGAACCCGGCTTTGCGAATCGGCGTTCT
>JBATAQ010000049.1:0-16724 GCA_049661925.1 Dokdonella sp. | reverse complement strand
CGGGGTTCGCTGACAGCACATCCCTGTGCTGACAGCGAACTGGCCCGAATCATCCGCCGGTGCAGTGACCTCTGTACCTGTTCCCAGCGTCTCGATCTGGTCGATGTGTCTACTGCTGTTCTCGCTGGTCTTTGGTGGCGCGCTGTTTCTCCGTCGCTTTACACCTCGGTAGCGCTAGGACCGTAGGCTGGGTTAGCTGCATCAACCCAGCATCGCTCCGCTTCCAACGAAAGAAGCTGGGTTGGTGGAGCTAACCCAGCCTACCGCACTGCGTCGTCCGCCATCGGCAGATGCTTTTGACTCACCCGCCGTTTCTGTCGGCAAGTGCCGGACGGAAGAGCCGCTTGCGGGACGCGCTGGGAGCGCGTCTTCGGCTGCGGCACAGGATGTGCCTTCAGCCGAACCCGGCCAGTGCTTGCGACGTCTTGCGGCTTCATCGCGCGACCGACAGGCCCGGCGAAACGCTTGACCAGTCTGGCGCTAGCCGACAAGAGAGAGAGAGTCGGCACGCGACAGCCATGGTTTGGCCGTCTAGACGGCTAAAAAAGCGAAGATTGAATCTTCGCAACAATGGCAAGTTGCACAAGTGCCGAACCCTCACCCCAGCCCTCTCCCGGCGGGAGAGGGAGACCAGAAGGATTCAGTACCACTGCACCAGCGAAAACCCCGCGCCGACGTACCAGCCGCTGTGGTTGTAGTCGATCAGGCTTTCGCCGTAGCCGTTGAACACTTGCACGTAGCCGCGCAGGTCACCGAGCTTGCTGCGGTAGGCGTCGCCCTGGGGCAGAAACGGGAACGGGAATGACCAGTCGAACTGCAATGCGCCGCGCGTGCTGCCGCCGCTGGTGGCCGAGCGCGCGGTCAGCGCGAATTCGTGGTTTTCCAGCGTACGCACCAGTTGCACGTCGTAGTGGCCCAGGTAGTCGCTGATATCCGGGTTGTCGTCGTCCGCGCGACTTTCGCCAATGCGCAGCCATGGCCGCAGCACCAGTGTCCACGCCTTGTTCTCGAAGCCGAGCGAAAAGATCACCCGGTTCCAGCTACGCGACAAGGGGTCGCTGCGGCCATTGGATTGATGATTCACGCCGATCCCGGCCATGCGCAGGCGCCAGCCGCCGATCAGGTTCTGGTGCAACGGCAGCACCACCATCGCCTCGGGTTCGTAGTTGGTTTCGCGGAAAGGTCGCGATTCGTTCCCGTTGTAAACCTGCCAATGCGAAACCTGGGTCATCGCCAGCCACAGATCGGCATTGCTGCCGAGGATGTTTTCCCAGGGCTTGGTCTTGAGACTGAGCTGGTACTTGAGTTCGATGTCTTGAACCTTGAGCGGCGTGCTTGACTGGTTGTCGGCCGATGGCGACGACGGCAGTCGATTGACGTCGCCGGCATAGAAGGCAGGCAGCAGGTACACCGGTTTGTACGGACGCAGTGACCACTGGCCGCATTTGGTATCCAGTTCCCAGCGGCGGTCGAGCAGCGA
Source organism: Dokdonella sp. (assembly GCA_049661925.1). Classification (GTDB taxonomy): domain Bacteria; phylum Pseudomonadota; class Gammaproteobacteria; order Xanthomonadales; family Rhodanobacteraceae; genus Dokdonella. Next base: position 15,244 of record JBATAQ010000049.1, on the reverse strand, counting down.
GTCGCCATGTTCGGCCTGCACGCCGCGCCGGGTGCAGCGTTGTTCGGCACTGTTCGCGGTTTCGATGCGATCTGATCGCATCAGTTGCTGACCGGTCTGCACCGACGCGCGTGGCGGCTTGGCGATGGCCGGCACCACATTCATGGCGCGGTCGTAGCAGGCCAGCCGATCTTCCGCACCCGCGATGCCAATGCAGGCTTGCGCACCCGTCTGGACAGGGAGCGTTCCCGCCACCATGGTTTCGGCGGCGTTAGCGATTGGAGCGGAGGATGCAAGGCCCGCAATGGTCGCGAGTAGCAAACTCGAACCGATACGGTTCCGATACACCGTCAAGCAAGAAGTTGGCACGTGGCAGTCGGGAAAGTGGAGGGTGGGAATTTCCACGATCGCAATTTTCAGGTTTGGAATCCTGAGGGTCAATTGGGCGACGCCGTTTTGGCGTCGCGCAGCATGTCATGCACTGATCGCAGCAATTCGGCGACAACCAATGGCAGTTTGATCACTCGCAGCGCCAGGTTCGGAGGATAGTCATCGAATTCGACTTGGGTTTTCGGGTGTGCCTTGAGCAGGACGGGGCCGTTGTAGCCCTGTTCCAGCAAGGCCGACAAAGTGCGCACGCCGCTCATCAGGTTCAGTTCTGCATCCATCACCAGCATCGAGGGCAGGCCATATTCGTCGAGCTTCTGGATGGCCTGTGCGCCATCGGATGCGCCAATCGGAAAATAGCCATGCGTGGACAGCGCGTCGCAAACCAGCGACAAATTGCTAGCACGTTCGATCACCAGCAGGATGTGCTCACCGTTGCCAAACGGAATATCGGCGATTGCCTCGCTGTGGGTGTGGGCGACTTCCTCGCTCGGCAGGTGGATGGAAACCTTGGTGCCGCGACCGACCTCACTGTCGACGCGCAGGTAACCGTGGTGGTTTTCAACGATGCGTTTGCAGGAAACCATGCCCAGGCCGGTTCCTTCGTCCTTGGTGGTGAAGAACGGCTTGAACAGGTTCTCCATCGCCTCTTCCGACATGCCGGTGCCGGTGTCGGCGACATCGATACGAAGGTAGTCGCCGCTGCGCGCACTCTCGGTTGCCGAGAAAAACTCATCGCCGAGCGTTTCTCCGGTCGCACTGATCGTCAACGTGCCGCGATCCGGAATTGCCTGAATTGCGTTCAGGCAAAGGTTGAGCAAGGTCTGTTGCAGCTCGGTCTGGTTGCCGTCGATGCCGATGTCAGCGTCGGGCTGGTTGATGACCAGTTCAACCCGGCTGGGTATCGTCGGGTGCAGCAGCAGTTTGATTGCGCCGAACATCTGGCCAATCTTGATGCGCTCACGCTGGTTGCGTGCGCCGCGCGCGAAGCTGAGCATCGACGCAACCATCTCCAGGCCACGCTGCGCACAATCACCAACCAGTGATGCGAACTTGCGCACCTGTGGATCGTCGTGATCGCCTATCGTATCGGCGGTGATCAACAGTGGTTGCAAAATGTTGCGCAAGTCGTGGCTCAGGCCGCCGGCGAGCAATCCCAGGCTTTCAAAACGCTGCGCGCGGACCAAGCCGGCTTCGGCCTGGTCGCGGGCGTGGCGCTCGGCGGCGTCACGCAAGGCACGCTGGATCGACGGTGCCAACCGCACCGGATTGTTCTTGAGAACGTAATCCGTCGCGCCGCGCTGCAGCGCAGCAATGGCCGATTCCTCGCCAATCGTGCCCGAGAAGTAAATAAAGGGTACGTTCGATGTGGATGCGATCAACAGATCCAGCGCGCGTTCGCCGGAAAAGCCCGGCATGCTGAGGTCGGAGACGATGACGTCGGGCCGAAACGCTTCCAGGGCTTCGCAAAAGCCGATTTCATCGTCGACGCGCCGCGACTCGAACGCAAGACCCGATCCGCGCAGCTCGTCGATCACCAGTTCCGCGTCAAGCGGATCGTCCTCGACGATCAGGATGCGAACCGGCGATATCGTGCTGTGCGTTGAAAGCGGCATCAGTGTGCTCAGGGTGTTTCGTTCAACACGGCCCAGAACTGGCCCAGGGTGCGGATCGCGATGAAGAATTGATTGACGTCGACCGGCTTGACCACGTACGCGTTGACGCCCAGGTCCCAACTGCGGACGAGATCGCTTTCCTCGCGTGACGATGAAAGGATGACCACTGGAACGCGCTTGAAAGCGTCGTCGGCGCGCATCTGCTTGAGCACTTCCAGACCATCCAGACGCGGCATTTTGATGTCGAGCAGCACTACAGCCGGCATCAGTTCGGTGCTATTGGAATAGGCGCCGCGGCAGTAAAGAAAATCGAGCGCTTCGACGCCGTCTTCGACGTGCACGATGGGGTTGGCCAGATTCGCCTCGCGTAGCGCGTCGAGGGTCATTTCCGCATCGGCGGGGCTGTCTTCAGCAAGCAGGATGGTGCGGATTTCTCGGTTCATGGAGCTCATCTCTGGATATTCGCTGATTGCGCCATTGCCGGCAGCGAGAAGGAAAACGTGGCACCGCGATCAGCCTCGGCATCCACCCAGATGCGACCGCCGTGACGTAACAGGATGCGCTGCACATTGGCCAGACCAATACCCGTTCCCGGGAAATCGGCCGGTTTGTGAAGTCGCTGAAATACGCCGAACAGCTTGCCGGCGTAGGCCATGTCGAAGCCGACCCCGTTATCCTTGACATGGAATACCGCGTTGCCGTCCGCGTCGCGCTCAAAGCTGACGTCGATCTCGGCCTGCTCACGTTTGCCCGTGTACTTTACGGCATTGCCGAGCAGATTCTGCCAGACCCTTCGCATCATGCCGGTGTCCGCCAACACCACGGGCAGGCCGCCGATGTTCCACCGGATGGCGCGACCTTCCGAATGCGCGGCAAGCATGTCGCGCGCCTCTTCCGCCAGATGCTGCATGTCGACCGGTTGTCGGCGCATCGCGCTGCGACCCAGCTGCGAGTACAGCAACAAATCCTCGATCAGCGCTGACATGCGCTTGGTCGCACCACCAATCACGTCCAGATAGCGCTGGGTGGTCTCGTCGGATGCTTCGCCCAGATGGCGATCCAGTTTTTCGCTGTAGCCTGCGATGTGCCGCAATGGTGCCCGCAGGTCGTGCGACACCGAATAGCTGAAAGCTTCAAGTTCCTTGTTGACCTCGGAAACCTGATCCACCCGCGACTGCAATTCGCGGTTGAGGTCGTTGACCTGATCCTCGGCCAGCTTGATCGCGGTAACGTCGTTGACGGTGACCAGCACCGCCGGTTCGGCGCTTTCGGGCAACGTGATGCGACGGGCGTTGACGAACACGATGCGCTCACCGCCGTCGCGATGCTGGATCAATTCGTAATCCCAAAGTTCACGATCGCGCGCCAGCACGTCGCCCAGTCGCAGCAGCAACTCTGCATCGTTCCACGCGCCGTCGCGAACATCGCTCAGCAGCGTGCCTTCCGCCGGCTTGCCGCCGTACACATCATCGAAGCCGGAGTTGGTCAGCAACAGTCGCAGGTCGCGATCCACTACCGCGATTGGCTCACGTACGCTTTGCAATACGGCATTGGCGCGAGCGACCGCTTGACTCGCCTCGCCCTCGGCCACGTCACGGCGACGCCCGGCGCGATCAAACAGGAACGCGGCGATCAGCAGCAATACAAGCTGGCTCACCATCGCAATCATCCGAAACGACTGGGCGAAATTCCTCCGATCATCGGTTTCCACCATGCGCTGTTCCAGCAGCAGATCTTCCGCGTCGATGATGGCCTCGCCTGCGTTCCGCAACGAGTACAACTGGCGCGCGGTTCTGAGATTTTTGCGGGCTGCCAAGCCGTCGTTGCGATTCAATGCGGTCAACATCTGATCGAACTGTTCGAGACGGCCATCAATAAGAGTTTTAAAACTGACCACTCGATTGGACTGGGCGCGACTGTCGCTCACGAGTTCGTCCAAGCGGGCAACCATCGCCAAGGCGTCGGCGCGCCGCACCGGATAGAGCGCTGCACCGCCGGGTACGGCTTCCCCGGCAAGGTCGCCAACGACAATCGCTTCCAGGTCGCGCATTGCATACATCACCGAATACGCACTCTGGCGAACTTCGTAGGTGTGTTCGACGATCTGGGCCGACGCAATGGACAGCTCGGCGGCGCGTTGCAGGAAGAAATACGGCACGCTGACGACGATCGTGATGATCGTTATGATCAGGATCAGGCGCGGCTTGAGGTGAAAGTCGAACGATTTCATGATCGACGAAGTGTAAGAGATTCGAGCGGACCGATCAGTCCGGGAACCCACCCGTTTGCAGAATTTTCCGAAAAGCGGCGTAGTCGGCAGCCATCGGGGTCGCTTTGGCAGAGCGATCGAGCAGTTCGGCGAGGCTGGCCGGAACCGCGACGCTACACCCGAGTAGCGGCTCGACAACCTGCTCGAATTTGGCTGCATGTGCAGTCGCGACGATCGCCTGGTCGGAGCGGTCGCCGGCTGCGCGCAATCGCCGCAACACGGCCAGCGCGCAGGCGCTGTGCGGACACAACGCAACCGCATGATCACGGTCGGCATTGCGAATCGTGGCGCGAATCGTGTCGTCATCGACGACTTCAGCAGCGATGGAATTTCGCAATGCAGGATCATCGGGAAACAACCAGCCCAGGCGTTCGAAGTTGCTCGGCGCGCCTACGTCCATCGCATTGGCCAGCGTCGCGATGCTGTCGTGCGGCAGGTATTCGCCACCAGCGAAATAGTCGGCCAGCACGTGGTTGGCATTGGTCGCGAGCGTGATCGCACCGATGGGCAAGCCGATCGCACGTGCCATCAGCGCCGCCATCGCATTGCCGAGATTCCCGGTGGGTATCACAAAGCCCAGTTCGTTTTCGGTCGCGCGCCAGCGCGCCAAAGCAGCCATCGCGTAGTAGCTCATCTGTGGCAACAATCGGCCCAGGCTGATGCTGTTGGCGGAGCTCAAAGGTCGCTGTGCCTGCAACTCACGATCAGCCAGTGCTAGCTTCACCATCCGCTGGCAATCATCGAAACTGCCAGCCACCTTGAACGCATCGACGTTGTCGCCAAAGCAGCCGAGTTGATGCGCCTGACGCGGCGAGACGCGACCGTCGGGATAAAGAATCACCACACGCAAACCGGGTCGCCGGTGGAACGCTGATGCCACGGCCGCACCGGTATCGCCCGAGGTGGCGACCAGAATCGTCAGCTCGCGCTCGCCGCGGTGCAGGCGCGCGAGACAGGCGGCAAGAAAACGCGCGCCAACATCCTTGAATGCGGCCGTGGGACCGTGGAACAGTTCCAGAACCTGCGTGTTTGGTGCGTTCGCCAGCGCAGTCAGCGGGACCGGAAAATCGAGCGCCTCATCGCAAATGGTTGCGAGTTGAGATTCCAGTTCGGACTCTGCGAAGAACGGTTGCAACAAACGCGTTGCAACGTCGGGCAGGCGCGTGCAGCCATCGAAATCCGACGCTTGCATTCGTGGCAACTGCTCGGGCACATACAAGCCACCATCCGGCGCCAAGCCTGCGAGCAAGGCGCTGCCGATGTCGGTTGCAGGCGCGACGCCGCGCGTGCTGATGAAGTTCATGCGGTCAATTCGGCACGAGGGCCGTTGATCGGCGACACGTACGCGTCGCTGTTGAAACCGGCATCACGAAACGCCTGCTGCATCGGTCGCATTGCGCTGACTGCCGCGTCGCGATTGGCGAACCATGCGAACACGCTGGGACCAGCACCGGCGATGCTGGCACCGAAGGCGTCGGCCTGTAGCGCGGCTTGCTGCACGGCATCGAATCCGGCAATCAGTGGAGCACGGCGCGGTTCGATCAGCACGTCGCGCAGGCCGGCCCGCACAAGATCGGAGTCGCTACGCCAGCAGCCACTCAACACCAGCGCAAGGTTGGCGTTCTGATGGACGATATCGGCCAGCGCGAAATCGCCTGCCAATGCCTGCCGCGCTCGACGAGTTTCCAGCACCGCATGCGGATGCACCAGGGTTACATGCCATGCATCGGGAACGGGAACGCGCACCAGTCGATCCGTGCTCGCGATCACCAGCCCACCGAGCAGCATCGGCCCGACGTTGTCGCCATGACGCCCGCCACTGGCAACCGCTTCACCTTCGAGCGCGAATGGATACAAGGCCTCGCGCGACAGCGGCTCATCGAGTAATTCGTTCGCGGCCATCAATGCAGCAACACACGACGCCGCCGAACCACCCATGCCGGAGCCGAGCGCGATGCCCTTGTCGATCTCGATCTCGAAGCCATGCTCTAGTCGCAACGCAGCTCGCATCGCGATCAAGGCCATGCCGGCCGTGTTCTGTTCCGCCTGCAATGGCAGGTCGGTGACGACACCGCGAATGGCGGTGATTCGCACCAGCCGCTCATCGATGCGACGCACCGTGGCGTAGTCGCCAGGACCAGCAAAACTGTGTCCAAGGATATCGAAACCCACCGCGACATTGCCGATGCTGGCCGGCGAGAAAGCGCGGGCGACGCGATCACTCACAAGCGCGCCCCGATCGCTGCGCCAACGCGTAACAAGTCGGCAAACACACCGGCAGCGGTAACTTCCGGACCCGCCCCCGGACCTTGCACGATCAGCGGATTGTCCTGATAGCGGCGCGTGGTGAACTGCACGATGTTGTCGGTCAATTGCAGATGTGCAAACGCGTGCGCGTCGGGCAGGGCGACCAGGCCGACGTTGGCGTTGCCGTCACAATCCAGTCGCGCGACATAGCGCAACACGTGCTTGTTCGCGTGTGCGTTCGCCAGACGCTCGGCCAGCGCGGCGTCGAGTTCACCAAGACGATCCAGCAGTTCATCGCGTGGCACATCGACGAGTGCACTCGGCACCAGCCCTTCGACGACAACATCATCGAGCGACAGTGACATGCCGGCTTCGCGCGCAAGGATCACCAGCTTGCGAGCAACATCAAGGCCGGAAAGGTCATCACGCGGATCGGGTTCGGTATAGCCAAGCGCATGCGCCTCACGCACCAGTTCGGAAAACGGCACGCTGCCGTCGTAGCGATTGAACAGCCAGGCCAGCGTGCCGGACAAAATTCCATCGACGGCGATCAGTCGGTCTCCGGTATCGATCAGGTCGCGCAGGGTCTGGATGATCGGCAAGCCCGCGCCAACGGTTGCTTCGTAGCGCCAGCGCGCACCGCTGCTTGCGGCCGCCGCACGGATCGCCTGCCAGCGTCCGAGTGGTCCTGAGCCCGCCTGCTTGTTCGGGGTCACCACATGGATGCCTGCCTGCAACCACCCGGCGTAGCGGTCGGCGACGTGGGAGCTGGCGCTGCAATCGATGATGACCGCGTGCGGCAAATGCGCCGCCGTCACCTGTTCGGTGAAGCGGTCGAGATCGGCCGGCATCGCGTCAGCCAGCCGTGCCTGCCAATCACTCGGGATGGTGCCGCGATCATCCAGCCACATCGTGCGGCTGGTGGCGATGGCGCGCACGCGCAGGTCCAGGTGCGTGGCGGCGTGCAGGCGATCGGTCGCGTCGATCACTTGCGTCACCAATTCACTACCGACGTTGCCCGGCCCGATGATGCCGACCGAGATCGCCTGCGCGGAAAGATAGAAACCCGAATGCGCGGCGCGCAAGGCGCGCGCTGCATCAACGCTGTCAAGCGCGACCGAAATATTGCGTTCCGACGCGCCCTGCGCAATCGCGCGGATATTGACGCGGGAACGACCGAGCGCTGCGAACAAGCGACCTGCCGTGCCGGGCGTCCCACTCATGCCATCGCCAACCGCTGCAAGCACGCTGATCCCACTCTGCACGCCGATTGATTCAATCTGCCCAGCGGCCAGTTCGCGCGCGAACGCGGCGTCGAGCGCGGTTTGAGCACGCGCGGCATCGGCACCCCGCACCACGCAGCAGATTGAATGCTCGGACGAGCCTTGCGAAATCATCACCACCGAAACCTGAGCCGCATGCAGCGCACCGAACACGCGCTCGGCAGTGCCGGGGACGCCGATCATGCCAGTGCCTTCCACGTTGACGATAGCCAGGTTGTCGGCCAGCGACAGGCCCTTGACCGGCGACGCGTCTTGGCCGCCAACGTTGTCGATGCGCGTACCAGGACGTGTCGGCTGGAAGGTGTTGCGGATATAGACCGGCAATCCCAGCGCGAGCGCTGGCAGCATGGTCTGCGGATGGATCACCTTGGCACCGAAATAGGCAAGTTCGAAGGCCTCTTCGTAGCTCATGGACGCCAAGGCCACGGCTTCGGGAACCAGCCGTGGATCGGCGCTGAGCACGCCATCGACATCGGTCCAGATATGCAGTTCGCGCGCGCCATGCAAGGCGGCGAAAATCGCGGCGGAATAGTCGCTGCCATTGCGACCCAGCGTGCTGGCGTGGCCTTCGCCGTCACTGGCAATGAAACCGGTGAGGACGACGCGCGACGACGCATTCGCAAGCTGCCAGATGGCGAGCCGCTGCATGCTGCGCGGCCAATCGACATCGACGCCAAGTTCAACCTGACGCACCACCAGCACCTCGCGCGCATCCAGCCACGCACAAGGCTCACCATCGCTGGCGAGATGTGCAGCGAGCAGCCGCGACGACCACAATTCGCCGCAGCCCTGAATCAAGTCGATCGCCTGCGGCGCGGCAACGCCGATCACGCTGAGCGCATGCAGCACATCGGCGAGATCGGCAAAGTTATCCTGTAGCCAGTCGTGGGTATCAGTGTGGTCTGCGCCGAGCAGATCGCTGGCTGTGGCCAGGTGGCGATCCAGCAAGGCCTGCAATTGCGCACGCCATTCCGGCGCACGCGTTGCCGCCGCATGGGCGGCCGCGAGCAGTGCATCGGTGACGCCGTGCATGGCCGAAACCACGATGAACTGCTGCGCGTCTGGACGCTCGCGAAGGATCGCTGCGACCAGGCGAAATCGTTCGGCATCGGCCAGCGAGGAACCACCAAACTTGTGGACCACGGCATGGCTTGCTCGGGCTACCCCATGTTGCGCGCGCAGTTCGGAAAGCGTGCTGGACAGACTGGCGAGCGAACTCATCGCGCTTCCGTTTGACGAGGCTTCACGGTTGGAACGTCGTTGTGGCGGGCGCTTTCGAGATGTCGCAGTGCATGAAATGCAGTGGACCCGAACGCCGTCGGCACTGTCAAGCCACGTCGGGCAGCGTCGCCTAGCCGATGGGAGATTCGGCCTGCTGGCGACACCTTTCCATGGCGCGGCGTCAGGTTCGCGGCAACCATCGAGAAGGGGAACAGCATGACATTCAAGAAGATGGCAACCCTGTCCATTACGGCGCTGTGCGCGCTGGCGGCAACGTCGGCACAAGCGGCAGACAAGCTCTGCGATTACGATACCGGCAAATTCGCCATCCTGGATTCGGAAGGGCTCGGCAAATGCATCCAACTGCGCACGACGGGGAATGCGTCGAAAGACTCACCGGTCGTCTGGGAATTGACCGACTCGGTACGGTTCGCGAGCCGGTGTCCGGTGCTGTCGATGGCTCTGGAGGATCACGAGGATACGGCGTGCAGCGACGTCGCCGCATCGGCATTGCATACGGGCGACAGCGTGCGTGTGGATGAGTGGGCGAAGGGCGGCTATCAACTGCTGATCACGCGCAACGGTCGATCGGCGTTCCACTACAGCCAAGGCCCCGTCGTGTTGACTCCGGTCGAGGTCGAGCTTGAGCGAGGTAGCACGCGTCGGATCGGCTACCGCGCGGAAAAGGTGATGGTCTACGCAGAGACGCCAACCGACCCACCAGTGCCGGTAAGCTACTACGTGTACCTGCGCACGGTCGTGCGGGACAATCACTACATCCGTTGGTACGACATCGAGGTTTTCAGTGACGACGCGGATTGCCGCAAGGAAATTCCGGGTAGCAAGGAAGCGGGGACGGCCATTGCCACCTGTCCGGTTCTCAAGCCAAAAAAGAAGGCTAAGGAAGTCGAGGCGATGGAACTGCCGGCAGGCGGTGGCGGTGAGGAACCGCCGGGCTGCTGCCATCACTGATGCGGATTGCGGGCCGGAATGAAGCGGCCCGTATCCCGAATTTTTCTGGCGTTGTCATTGTCGCTCGCATGCTCCGTCGCGGCGGCGTCGAGCGACTCCGTATTGGACGTGGATTGTTCGTCACCGCAACAAGCGGTGTCGATTCCCGCCGATGGATCGTTGATGATTCGCTCCCGCGCCAGCCAGCTACTGTTCGTCCGCATCGACGAACGCGGCGATATGCTGAGAGCGGCAACGACAGACCATGCATCGGTGTCGGATGTGTCGGTTCCCTACCGATATGGTTTGCATCTTGTTCGCCTTGCAGCGGGCCAGGGCCTGCAACTGCAACGAGCGACGCCATCGAAACGACCCGCAACCGCGCAGCTCAGCGTCGAGTGCGCGACCGACACGAGTGCGGTGCGTCATCGCGAATGGCTCTCTGCCATCGCAGCAACGACCAAATCGCTCAACGGTTATTTGTCCGACAAGCAGATCGGTCCGTTGCTGGAGTCGATCAATCGACTCACAGCGAAAGCAGAGAGCGCGTTTGACGCAGCGTTGGCCGTCCACATCCGCGCCCAGATATTGCTGCTCGGCAGCCGCAGCGCCGACTCGGTACTCGCGTTCTCAGCAGCCGAAAAGGCTTGGCGGCTGGCCGGCGATGAGGCGCGAGCACGTGTTGCGATGGTCGCCGAAGTCGAGGATCTGCAACGCCTTGCGCGGCATGCAGACTCCCTGGCCTTGGTAGACACGGCCGCTGCGAGCTTGCCCGAACACGATTATTTCGCCGCACGACTGCGCCTGTCGCGCTGCCTGACCTTGCGCTACATGGGCCGCATGTCTGACGCGCTGCGCTGTTTCGGTGCAGGGATCGCTGCGATGGAACAGCTCGGCGAAATTCCGGACCTGGTCAGCGCGCTGCAGGACATGGCCGACGTGAGTCGCTATCTCGGCGACCTGGCTGGCGCACGCAAGCTCGGCCTGCGTGCCTTGCAGCAGTCGACCCTGCCGCAGATGGAAACCCAGCGCGGGCGCATCCATCGCATGCTCGGCGACATCGCCATCGCTCAAGGCGATATCGCCACTGCGATCACGGAGTACGACCTTGCGTTGACCGACTTCGTGACTTCCGGATCGCCTCGCTGGCAGGCGAACGTGTTGCTGCAAACCGCTCAGTTGTATGCCGGCCTCGGCGCGCTGGACGAAGCGGCGGACATGGTTTCCGCCGCGCTCGGTCGATTGTCGGAACGCGACGCGCCGGCTCGCGTTGCCGCCGCTCGCGTGATCCGTGCCGACATCGATGCGCGGCGGGACCGCTTCGATGCCGCACGTCGCGGACTCACCGACGCAATTCTCACCTACCGCAGCCTGGCGATGCCGGCGGACCTGGATTCCGCGCGTCTGGCGCAGGCGCGAATGGCATTGCACAGCGGCGATATCGACAGCGCCGCCGACGTGGCTGGAACGCGCGATCAAAAGCAAGGTATCAACGCCATCGACTGGCAACTGCTTGCCGCGCGAATCAATGCCGCGCAAGGCAAGTGCGCGGAGGCGGACATCGCGCTGAAAAGGCTCGACGGGAAGCTCCAAACGATTGAAAGTGAAATCGAGCGAGTGACGGCGAGCGCTGATTGCCAGGCGAAAAATGGCAAGTTCGATGCCGCCCAAGCGCGCTTGTTCGCAACGGCACAACGGATCGCATCGTTGGCGAAAAACGTCGACAATCCGTTGCTGCGGCAGATGGTGATGAGCACCATCACGCCGTTGCGCCGCAGCGCGTTCCGGCTCGCCGCACCGTCACCATCTTCGGATTCGCCGTCCTTTGCCTTGCCAGTCGAGTCAGTCTGGCGTTGGCTGCGTCTCGACGATGTGACACCGCAACTTCAGCCTGCCTCGTCAGACCACAAATCTGCTGCGAGTTTCGACAGCGAGGTCGCCAGCGAGTTGCTGGGACAATCTGCGTCGACCACGGCGGCAGCACCACGACAGTTGCTGGCGCTGCTGGCGCGCGATGCGCCGACTCGGCCACGCGGAAATTCCACGGTTTCGGAACTGCCATTGCCAGACTTCCAGCGACGGCTCGGCGATGCGGTGTTCATCAGCTACGTCGACGCCGGCGAGCAGTCGCAATTGTTGTGGATCAGCCACGACAGCGTGCGACTGCAACCCACGATTTCGAGAGAAAAGCTGGCTGCAGATACCGGTTCGCTGTTGACAGAGGTCAGCAATCCGGCGACGCCCGTGCAGAAGATCATGGCCGATGCAACGCACCTCTCCCGCGCACTGCTCGGCGAAAAATCAAACATGCCCGAGTCAGGAGAACCTGCACCTTCCACGTTGCTGGTTGATGCAGCCAGTCCGCTCGCCGCACTGCCGTGGTCAGTTTTGAACTGGCCGAATGTCGCACAGCCGCTGTTGGAGACGACGCGCATTTCCGTCGTCCGGATTGGCGATGCGCAGACAACGCCAGTGATGGCAGCCGAGGTAACCGTTCTGGTGGCTGGCCAGCAAGGTAGCGACAAGCTCGGCGCATTGTGGAATGCACGCATGGAGCCAAACCTGATCGCGACGGCGATAGAGCCAATTGGCGGCCACGTCGAAACGCTGATCGCGAACGACCGCGCTGCCGTACTCGATGCCTTCGCGAGTTCACATTCGTGGTTGCACGTGGCTGCGCATGGCGACGCGCGCGCATCACGTATCGGTTACGCCGGCATCTGGCTGGATACGAAGTCAGCCAATGAATCGCCCGGTTTCGTCAGCTGGCTGGAGATCCTCGCACGCGGCAGTCACAACGATCTGGTCGTGCTCAACGCCTGCGATCTCGCGGCAAATCCAGGCAGTCGCGCGGCCGCATTGAGCTTCGCCGACGCCGTCTCGCGAGCCGGCGCGCGTGATGTGGTTGCGGCACGCTGGCAGGTCAGCGACGCGGCGACGGCATTGTGGGTGCCGACCTTCTATCGCCAGATGGCCGAGGGCGTGAATCCTGCCGAAGCGCTCTGGCAGGTTCGACGCCAATTGCACGACAGCCGTCACTTCCGCCACCCGTTCTACTGGGCCGCCTACGTGCATTACGGGCACCTGTGAGCGCCGCGTCGGTATCATGACCGCATGAATTCCAACGACAACGGCCCGCTGCCCGTCATCCAGCTCAAGATCGACCGCCGCTCCAACCATCCCTGGATCTTCCAGAAAATGGTTGAACGACCGGAACCCAAGCCACGACCGGGCAGTGTTGTCGACATCTACGATCGTGGAGGCGTTTTCGCCGGACGCGGTTTCTACAACGGACATTCGCGCATCGCCTTGCGCGTGTTGACGGCGGATCCGGATGAAGCCATCGACGAGGATTTCTTCACGCGCAAGATCGCGCATGCGGTCGACTTGCGCCGCAACGTGTTCCGTCTCGATGATGTCACCGATGCCTATCGCCTGATTCATTCGGAAGGTGACGGACTGTCGGGTCTTGTCGTTGATCGTTTCGCCAACACGCTGGTGATCGAATATTTCTCGGCCGGCATGTTCAAGCAACGCGACCTGATGCAGCGCTGCCTGCTCCAGCACTACCCGGACGCCGACATTTACTCGTATGCCGAAGAGCATGTGCAGAAGCAGGAGAGCTTCGACTTTCACGCACAGACGCCGCCCGAACCGACCGTCATCCACGAACATGGCGTGAAGTTCCAGGCCGCACCCGGCAGCAAGCACAAAACCGGCTTTTTCGTCGACCAGCGCGACAACCGGAAATTCCTTGCCGGCTTGTGCGAAGGCAAACGCGTGCTCGACCTGTGCTGCAACTCCGGCGGCTTTGCAATCACCGCGAAAACCATCGGCGGTGCCAGCGAAGTAGTTGGCGTCGATCTCGACGAAGTGATTCTGGAAATTGCCGAACAGAACGCGCGCCTCAATCACGCTGACGTGCGCTTCGTGCAGGCCGATATCTTCCATTGGCTACGCGACAGCAATCTCAGCAAGAACGGTCAGTTCGATGTCGTCATCCTCGATCCCGCCAAAATGACTCGTGATCGCGAACAGGTGATTCCCGCGCTGAAGAAATACCTCGACATGAACAAGCTGGCGATGGGTGCGGTAAAGCCCGGCGGCATCCTGCTCAGTTGTTCGTGCACCGGACTGGTCAGCGAAGACCAGTTCCTCGACATGCTTCGTCGAGCTGCGTTCTACGCGAACCGCACGGTGCAAATACTCAAGGTGACCGGTGCCGGCGGCGATCATCCATTCATGGCCCATGTGCCAGAAAGCCGCTACCTGAAAGCCGTGTTCTGCCGCGTCGATTGAAGCTGCCGGCACCGATGCTGCCAGCACCAATGTTGCATGTGGTCCTGCACCAGCCGGAGATTCCGCCCAACACCGGCAACGTGATTCGCCTGTGCGCCAACAGCGGCGCTAGCCTGCACCTGATACGTCCGCTCGGATTTGAACTGGATGACGCCAGGCTGCGCCGAGCGGGACTCGACTACCACGAGTTTGCGACGCTGAGCGTTCACGACGATCTCGCTGCATTCATCGATGCGATTGCACCGACGCGTTTGTTCGCTGTGTCCACGCGCGGAACCACGCGCTACGACCAGGTCGCCTATACCGATGGCGACGCACTGATGTTCGGCTCGGAAACCCGTGGCCTTCCAGCTGCCGTCCTCGATGCCCTGCCGGCAGACCGCCGCCTTCGCCTGCCGATGCGACCCGACAACCGCAGCCTCAACCTGTCCAACGCGGTTGCCGTTGTTGTCTATGAGGCGTGGCGCCAGCAACATTTCGACGGCTGCGCCTGATTCCTTTTTTCTCCCTTCTCCCGCCGGGAGAAGGTGGCGCAACGCGCCGGATGAGGGTCCGGCCCTTGTGTCAACTTTCATGGTGGCGAAGATTTCATCTTCGCTGTTCTTGTGTTTCGCTCAGTTCGGTTGTTGTCAAACTGGTCAAGCGCTTCGTGCGCCTGCCGGCGCGCGAGTCACTTTTCCGCTCGCACGGAAAAGTAACCAAAAGGTGCGCCCTTGGCGGGTCGGTCGTGCGATGAAGCCGCACGACTACGCGAGATGGCTCCGGGGTTCGCTGACAGCACATCCCTGTGCTGGCAGCGAACTGGCCCGAATCCGTTCGGGCCACCCTGCGGGCTTTTCCGAATCCACCTCGCCTCCCCGAAACGGGATGAAGGTCAACAGCAGCACAGCGCAGCTGCGCTGTGTCGTTGATCTACCCGCCCGTTCCTGTCGGCGAGTGCTGGACGGATCAGCCGCTTGCGGGCCACGCGAGGGATCGCGTGGCTTCGGCTG
>JBATAQ010000048.1:0-17772 GCA_049661925.1 Dokdonella sp. | reverse complement strand
GCGATCGGCACCACCAGCACGCCGCGGCGTACGCCAGGCAAGCGATACAGCGTAGCGATGCGCTGCGAAACGATCTCCGGATGCGGCGCATAAAGATCGTAGGGCAGGGTTTCCCAATCCGGGAAATGCAGCACTTCCAGATCGTTGCCGGCGAACGCGGCCAGTTCGGTTTCCAGCGCATGAGCGCCCTGCGTGTCGCGCGTGACTGCGACCACGATGCTGTCGTGTTGGCGGCCGACATCGCTGAGCAGCAGGGCGAGCGAGGAACCTTGTGGAGCGTTCCAGTAGCGGCGTTGCTGGCCGCTGGCAGGCAACAATTTGCCGACGGTAGCGGCGGGCAGGACGGTTTCAGTCATCAGGTGGTTGCGTTAGCCATCACGTGCAAACCGGCAAAAGAAGCGGCGCACAGGATACCGGCCTCGATCACGGCCGGGGAGGAATGCGGCGTTTCGACCTCTGCCGGAAACGGTTGACTTGGACTACAGCGCAAGGCTCGCGCGAACGATGCTGTGATCGCTGGCGTTCGGGTTGCGCTCGAATCCCAGCCGCTGGACCAGGTCGAGCATTGAGCGATTGTCGGCAAGGATGTCGCCCCAGATTTCGCTGACGCCGCGTCGGCGGCATTCGTCGATCAGCCGCGTCATCAAGGCATGGGCGACGCCGACGCCGGTCCAGTCTGCGTCGACAATGATTGCGAATTCGGCGAGGGCCGCCGAGCGATCCACAATGACTCGCGCTTCGGCGAGAATTTCACTGTCGCCCGGTTTCGTCACCACGAAGGCGGCGACGCGCTCTGGATTCACGTCGCAAAGCTGCCGCGCCATCTCCAGCGGCAATTCGCTGAGGCTGTAGAACAAGCGCATGCGGACCTGGTCGAGGGTGAGGTTTGCGAAGGCGCGGACCAGTGCTGGCGCATCGGCTGGCTGAATCGGTCGCAGCGACAGTTCGATGCCGTTTCGCGTGCGCAGAATGTCACCATCGGGCGCAGCGGGATTTGCCGCGTCGGCGAGGCGGCGCGTACTTGTCTGGATGGCTGGACTGGAAATGGTGCGTTGCACAATAGCGAGTATAGGGCCGCTGGCTGAATCGTTACGCCAACTTCGCCGAGATACTGACGAATCAGCCGTCGATCAGCCAGTCGCAACGCCAACTGCCGCCTTTTTCAGGTGCCAGCCATTGAGTCAGCGTTGGCAACGTTTTCACCAGCTGCGCGTCGAACTGCCACGGCGGATTGATGATGGCCATGCCACAACCGTTGAGTCGCAGCGGCGAGGTATCGGGGTGGATCATCAGTTCCGCATTGAGCACGGATTTCGCGCCGCAGCGCGACAGCCAGCGCTGGAACGGCATGACGCCGCTACGCTGCTTGATCGGATACCAGATCGCGTAGATGCCGGTCGGCCAGCGTTGAAGTGCGGCGTCCAGTGCGGATTCGATGATGCGAAATTCGCCTTCCCGGGCTTCGAACGGTGGGTCGATCAGCACCAGTCCACGTCGTTCCTGCGGCGGCAGGAAGGCCTTCATCGCCGCGTAGCCGTCGCGCTGATGTACGGCGGAACGGGCATCACTACGCAATACTTGTTTCAGCGCGGCGGCTTCCTCGGGCTGCAATTCACAGAACACGCCGCGATCCTGATTGCGCAGCATTTTACTCACTAGAACCGGCGATCCTGGGTAGCGTTTGAGCGGCGTGCTGTCGTCGTGGCGACGCACTTCGTCGATATAGCGCCGCAACAGTGGTGGTTGCGTATCGCCGAACATCAGCCTCGCCACGCCCTCGCAAAACTCGCGGGTGCGCTGCGCCTCTTCGCTCGACAAGTCGTAGCTGCCGCGTCCGGCGTGGGTGTCGAGCACGCAGAACGCGTTGGGCTTCGCCTTCAACGCATCGACCAGACCGACCAGGATGGTGTGCTTGAAAACATCGGCGAAGTTGCCGGCATGGAACGCGTGGCGGTAGTTCATTCAAACAGCTTACCGATTTCGTTTACTTCGCGAAGCTTGGCCGGCCGCTGACTTGCACGCGGAACGGCGCACACCGCCCATGGTCGTCATCCCCGCGGAGGCGCACTGCTGTCCGGAATAATTTTTCTTGATCGAGTGAAACTCCGATCAAGGCTCACCATTGAGACCGCGCAGTCAGACCTATTCGTTTCCCCGGCGCAGGCCGGGGTCCAGTAGGTAGCGTCTCTTGGCACGCTGTCGTCAAGATTTCTCCTCGGCAGGTACGACAAGAAAGAGATCGCCAAAAGCCTTTGCCCACTGGCCCCGGCTGCGCCGGGGAAACGGATTCAGGGACGCATGACGCAGCAGCGAGCCTCCAACGACGTTTCGCTCAGCAAGCGAATTTTTTCCGGACAGCAGTGCGCCTCCGCGGAAATGGCGAGGGTGGGGGAGGCGCATCGCACGTGCCAATCGGCAGTTGGGAAGGTCGCAGGTGCGCTGCTAAAGTAACGCCACAATCCATTGGGGGCAGACCATGTTGACGTTCTTTCGCTGGACCTTCCGGCTGCTGTTTCTGCTGATCGTGATCGCAGGAGCATTCTTCATCCACGTTTGGTACTTCAAGCCGGCGAAGATCGACTGGTTCTATGGTCGCCTGTTCGGACAGATCGCGCTGGAAAGCCCGCAGATGCTGTCAAGTATGCGCATCCTGCCGCCGTGGGCGGACTTCTATTCCGACAAGCTTGACGATTCGTCGCCCGCGCACGAAGAGCAAATGTCGCAGCGGTTGAAAGATGGTGCCGCGACGCTGGCCAGCTACGATCGTTCCAAGCTCGACGACAAGGGTCGGCTGTCGTACGACGTGCTCGAATATTTCATGAAGATGCAGTTGGAGGGCGATCGTTTCCGCCACTACAACTATCCGGTAAACCAGATGTTCGGCGTGCAGTCGTCGCTGCCGGATTTCATGGTGCAGCAGCATCAGGTGAACAGCGCGAAAGACGCGCGCAACTACATCCGACGTCTTGATGCATTCCGTGAAAAATTCGCGCAGGTGATCGAAGGCCTGAAGTTACGCGAGGCGGAAAACATCATCCCGCCGCAGTTCACCGTGGAAGCGGTGATCGAGCAGATGCGCAATTTCGTGGTGCCGCCCGCGAACGAAAACATTCTTTACACCAGCTTTCGCGAGAAGCTCGACAAGCTGCCCGATGGCGAAGTCTCGCTTGCTGATCGCGAAGACTTGCTCAAGCGCATCGAGGCGTCGATCAATGGCTATGTCTATCCTGCCTATCGTGATCTGACCGCGTACTTCGAGGCGCTGCAACCGAAAGCGCAGGGCAATTACGGCGCCTGGCATTTGCCCGATGGCGATGCGTACTACGCCTACGCCGTGCGTCAGCATACGACGACCGACATGACGCCCGAACAGGTGCATCAACTGGGCCTGTCGGAAGTTGCGCGCATCGCCACCGAGATGGACGCGATCCTGATTGCACAAGGCTTGACCGAGGGAACAATCGGCGAGCGCGTACAGCAACTCGCGCGACAGCCCGAGCAGATGTATCCGAACACGCCGGAAGGCAAGACGGCGATGCTGGCCGAGTACCAGCGCATCCTCGATGACATCAACGGCAAGCTTGGTCCAGCGTTCGATATCCGTCCCAAGCTTGGAGTGGAAGTGCGTGCGATTCCGGAAATGTCGGAAAAAACGGCGCCCGGTGCCTACTATCAGCGCGGCGCGTTCGATGGTTCGCGCCCCGGCGTGTTTTACGCGAATATGCGTGATGCCGGCGAAAACCCCAAATTCGCGATGCGCACGCTGGCCTATCACGAAGGCATTCCCGGCCATCATTTCCAGATTTCGATTGCGCAGGAACTGACCGGCGTGCCGTTCTTCCGCAAGGTGTTGCCGTTTACGGCCTTCAGCGAAGGCTGGGCGCTCTATTCGGAGCAACTGGCGTGGGAAATGGGTTTCCAGGATGCCCCGCTCGACAACCTCGGGCGCCTGCGCGACGAGATGATGCGCGGCGTGCGACTGGTCGTGGATTCGGGTATTCACTACAAGCACTGGACGCGCGAGCAGGCCATCGCCTACATGATGGAAAACACCGGCATGTCGGAAACCGACGTGACCGCCGAGATCGAGCGTTACTTCGTCAATCCCGGCCAGGCGCTGGCGTACAAGGCGGGCATGTTGAAGATTCTCGAACTGCGTGAACGCGCCAAGCTGAAGCTGGGCGACAAATTCGACATCAAACAATTCCACGACGTCGTCCTCAGTAATGGCGCGCTGCCGATGGCCTTGCTCGAGCGCGTCGTTGATGAGTGGATTGCGCGTCAGTCCTGATCGAGATGTTGCGACCACGATCCGGACCCGTTCCGGGTCGTGGCTAGCTCGCCGGCTTGGAAATCGTTTCGGCGGCTTGATCGAACGCCATCCCGCCGCGAGCTTTGTACTTGTTGCGCTGCTCGTGTCGTTGCCGCTGCTGCTCAATCCCGGCTATTTCAGCCATGACGAACTGCAATGGCTGGCGTTCGCTGATCGCGATCACTGGGGCGAGCTGCCTTGGCAAGACTGGTTCGATTTCAGTCCATTCCAGTATCGACCGCTGACGTTCAACAGCTGGTTGTTGTTTTCAAAACTGTTCGGCTACCAGCCGCTGGTGATGCACGGCGTCGTCGTTACGCTTGGCTTGCTCAATGCGTGGTTGCTGCGTGCCTGCCTGATCGGCACTGGTGTGCGCGTGAAAATTGCATCCGGCGCGGCGCTGCTGTTCCTGCTGACGCCGAGCGCGATGCAGGTACATGGCTGGGTCGGCACGCTCGGCGATCTGTATTGCCTGCTCGCGGCATTGATCGCCATGCGCGTGCTGCAACGCGATGCGGGTCGTGTGATCGAAGTGCTGGTTGTCGCCGCGCTGACCATCGTTGCGTTGTGGTCGAAAGAGTCGGCTCTCGTCTTTCCCGCCTTGCTGCTGGCTGCGTGGCCGCAACGACGCTGGAGCCTGGCGCTGCCAATTACGATCAGCGCGATGCTCGTGCTCGGCTATCTCGCCTTGCGGTGGCAAACGATTCTGTATTCACCGCGTTCGGACAATCACTACGCATGGTCGTTGGCGTACGTTCCAGCACGACTGCTCGACTACGCGGCATTTCCGTTCCTGCCGGACTTGGCCGAAGCGCATGTGATTCGACTCAGTCGTTCGGCACTGCGCTGGATCGTCGGTCTGGGACTCTGCGCCAGCCTGCTCACTTTGGTTGCACGGGTCAGTTGGCGAGTAGCGCTTTTCCTCGTCGTCGGCTGCATTGTTTGCCTTGGCCCGACCTTGCTGCTCGACAAGGCGGCCAGCGTTTATGCTTATCTGGCGACGGCATGGACGGCCGCAATTTGCGGCTGGAGCTATGCGCGCCTCGGATTGTGGCCGCGCCGACTGATGCTGGGGCTTGCGGCGGTTGTCGCTTTGCACGGCGCGTTGATCGGTGCCCGCATCGTGCAGATCGGCATGATGCAACGCGGTTCTTACGCCGCGATTGAAACGCTGTTGCCTATGGCCACCGAAGCTGCACCCATTCGCCTGGCACCTGTGCACCGCCGCGACTACTGGGCCTTGCAACGATTGTTCCATCAAGTGCCAAGTTGGCGTCGTGTTGCGCTGGGCGAGCGTGTGATGGTTGTCGCTGTCGACGAGCCAGCGACGCTCGTCATTGATTCTGACGGTACTGCGAGGATGCCTCCGCCGAGGGAGACTTCAAGGTGACGGGTATCGTATCGCTTGCCGACCTTCATCCGTGCCGATGAGCTACGCCGATCCCGCACCACGCAAGATTCTGCATATCGACATGGACGCGTTCTACGCATCGGTCGAGCAGCGCGATGATCCGTCTTTGCGCGGGCGACCCGTCGTTGTCGCGTGGCGCGGTGCGCGTTCCGTCGTCTGCGCTGCCTCCTACGAGGCGCGCGTGTTCGGTGTGCGCTCGGCCATGCCCGCCGTGCGTGCGGAGCGGCTGTGTCCTGATGCGGTATTCGTGCCGCCCGATTTCACGCGCTACCGAGCCGCGTCACAGCAAGTGCGCGAAATCTTTCTCAGCCACACCGACCTGGTTGAACCGCTATCACTTGACGAGGCCTATCTCGAGGTCACCGAAAACAAGCAAGGATTCGAGACAGCGACTGCAGTCGCGAAAGCTATCCGTGCCGAGATCCGCGAGGTGACTGGCTTGACCGCGTCAGCTGGCGTCGCCCCGGTCAAATTCCTCGCCAAGATCGCTTCGGAAGTGCGCAAACCCGACGGCCTGTTCGTGATCCAGCCGCATCAAGTCCTCGATTTTCTTGCCGAGCTTGCGGTATCGAAAATTCCCGGCGTCGGCAAGGTGATGCAGCAGCGGCTGGCCGAGTTTGGCGTCGAGCGCGTTGGCGATTTGCGTCGCTATCCGATGGAGCAACTGGAGCAATGCTTCGGCCGCTACGGACGACGTCTGTCGGAACTGGCCATCGGCATTGATCGCAGCGAAGTAAAGCCCGATCGACCTACCCGGTCGATCTCCAGTGAGGACACCTTCTCCGACGACAAGCTGCTGCACGAACTGCATGACAAGATTCGCGAGCTGGCGATAAAGACCTGGGATGCAACCCGCAAGACCGAGCGCATCGGCCACACCGTGGTGCTGAAACTCAAGACCGCGCAGTTCCGCACTCTCACCCGCAGCTTCACACCGGAATCCGCGCCGCCTTCTCAAGAAGCATTCACTGCCATTGCAATGGCCTTGATGGATCGCGTGGAACTGCCGGCGACAACGCGCTATCGTCTGGTAGGCGTTGGCCTCGCCGGCTTTCGCGAGGCGGACGAAATCAGCCAGCGCGAACTGTTTCCCGCAGGGTCGCCGCCTCGCACTGACGACGCCTGACTTGTCATTGCAGCGACAGGTAACGACACTGACGCTCGCAATTTCGACCATCCACGCAAGGCCTATCCATGCGCCATCTCGCCCTGTTCACGACCGGCGGCACGATCGACAAGATCTACTTCGACGACAAATCGAGCTTCCAGATCGGCGATCCACAGATCGGCGACATCCTCGCCCAGCTCGGTGTCGATTTCGAGTTCACCGTATATCCACTGCTGCGAAAGGACAGCCTGCACATGGACGCGGATGATCGCGTGATGATCCGCGAAGCAATCGAACAACAACCACATCGTCACGTGCTGATCACCCACGGCACCGATACCATGGTCGAAACCGCACAGGCGCTGGCCGAAATCAAGGGCAAGGTGATCGTTCTGACCGGCGCGCTGAATCCCGCGCTGTTCAAGGGTTCCGATGCCGTATTCAACATCGGCTGCGCGGTCGGCGCGGCGCAGTCATTGCCTGACGGCGTCTACATCGCGATGAATGGGCGGATATGGAACCCGCGCGAAGTGCGCAAGAACCGCGATGCAAATCGGTTTGAGAGGGCGGCGGGTTGATTGCATATTTCGCTGATGCGCCGCCGCGATAAAAACTCTTCGTCACTCCGGCCTACGTACACCACTATCCAGAATATTTGCTTTCCCTGAGCATCAAGGCGTCGGCCCCTCAAGCTGGGGTGCGTACCCAGACTTAGTCGTTTCCCCGGCGCAGGCGGGGGTCCAGTGGACGACGGCATCTGGCAGTCTTTTGGGTGGCTAGACAGCACCGCAGCAGATGAAGATTGCCAAAAGCATCCAACGACTGGGCCCCGGCCTGCGCCGGGGAAACGAAATGGTGGAACGTGCCGCCTTGGAAAGTTTGAGTCGCTCGTTCCCAAAACGCGGCGTAGACCAATCGCCGCAACGGGTTCCACTAACGCGGTCGATTTATTTCGGACAGCAGTGTGCCTACGTAGCAATGACGAGAGTGTGTGGTTGGACGTGGCTGAAACGCAGGATGGAAATTTGAGCTGGGTCGCGACGAACGCCATCAACCAATCGGCTCCAGCCAATCCCACTTGTCCTTGGTCTCGCCAGTGAACAAGCCGAAGAACTTTTCCTGGATCTTGCGGGTGATCGGGCCGGCGACGCCGCTGCCGACTTGCTTGGCATCGACGGAGCGGATCGGGGTTACTTCGGCGGCCGTGCCGCACATAAAAATTTCGTCAGCGAGGTAGAGGTATTCACGGGGAATGTCGCGCTCGACGACCGTTATGCCTTCTTCGCGGGCCAACGTCATCAAGGTGTGACGGGTGATACCGCTGAGGATCGCGGCGCTTGACGGCGTGGTGTGCAGTTCACCGTTGAAGACGAGGAACAGGTTTTCGCCGGCACCTTCGCTGAGCAAGCCTGTCGATGCGAGTGCGATGCCCTCGCCGAAACCGAGGCGGCGTGCTTCACGCGCGATCAACTGGCCAGACAGGTAGTTGCCACCCGCTTTCGCGCCAGCGGGAATCGTATTCGGTGCAAATCGCTGCCAGCTCGACACACAGGCATCGATGCCTTGTTCCAGCACACCTTCACCAAGATAGGGGCCCATGAACCACGATGCGACGGCGACGTCGATCGGCGTCTGCGCTGACAGGCCGAAACCACCCAGACCTCGCCACGCGACGGGCCGCAAATACGCCTTGGTCAGATTATTCGCTTTGACAACATCGCGGCATGCAGCAGCGATCTCGTTGATCGTGTACGGGATTTCCATGTCGTAGATTTTTGCCGACATGTACAGCCGCTTGAGATGATCGGTCAGCCGGAAGATGGCCGGGCCATTCGGTGTTTCATAGCTGCGGATACCTTCGAACACGGACGAGCCGTAGTGCAACGCGTGCGCCATAACGTGGGTGGTGCCTTCTGCCCACGGCTTCATCACGCCGTTCTGCCAAAGTTTTTCCGGATATTTCTGCGCCATGGGAACTCCCGATTGAAGGCCAGCCCGACGCGGCGCGAGGCGGCGTGGAATGCTGGCGACCGACGATCAGCGCGCCCGGTCGATCAAGGCAGTCGCTGGAATGGACACAGATGATCCCAGATTTCAGGGAATTTCACAGGGTCGTACTCGTGACCATTCGTTGTCTCGCGATACCACAAGTTGAACTCGGGGACCCAGCCGGCGTTATGGAAGCGGTTGTAGTCGGCGATCACGTGTGGGCGCGAGCTGAAATCGTTGATGCCGACGTGCAGGTCAATCGGCAACATCCGAGGCGCTGCCGCAATCAATTGCACGCAGGTCAGCTCGCTGCCGCAGGCCAAGCCATCGAGTCCACCGGCCCAGTTGCCAAGTCCTGCGAAAGTGTTGATGTCGATGCCAGCGCTGTAGGGCCCAAACACCAGATCGTTCATCAGGCTGCCGCCTGACGAATAGCCCCAGCCGTGGATCCGTGAGCCGTCGATGTTGTAAAGGGCTTTCATGTTGACGAGAATCGCGCGGAACACGTCGTAGTCGGTCGGCATGGCGCTGGGAGGGACAATCCAGCCGCCGTTTTGCCCACTACCGACTGGCGCGACGATGATAATTTGTGCGGCATCGGCAACCACTTTCCATCCCGGCACCGTGCCTGTTGGATTGCCGGAACCATAGATCAATGCGTAAGCGGCAGTATTCGCCGGATATGTCGGGCCACCGGTTCCGTGCAGCAACATCAACATCGGCATCGGCCGTGTCGAGACGTAACTGCTGGGCACGTACACGTAGAAGTTGCGGGTGCCGAATCCGGGTATGTAAACGTCACGCTGGCTGCCACCAGGTGGGCCACCGCTGCCATTGCTCGGTTCGACGTAGCGCAACGATTGCGCTTCGAAACCATGCACGTAAATCGTGTCCGGATGCGCGCAAACGCCAGCTGGCAAGATGCCGGTGGTCGATGCCATCGCGGCAACGCCGTACAGTCCGATCAACAGCAACAACAGCGATTGCGTCAAACGTTTCATCTTTCCTCCGGGCATTCGCACGCCACTGGATCAGCCTCCGGCGTCCTCGATCGCCTTGCGGTTCTTGCGATCAGCTTCCAGCAATGTCGCCTCAACCTTTTTCGCGTCGTCCAGCGCTTTCAGTTGTGGATCTATGACCGTCGGTTGGCGCGTGGCCGGCGGTGTGGTGACAACCGGGTCCGCTGGTTTGGGTGAGCAGGCCACCAACAACGTTGTCACGACGACTAAAAACAGGTTGCGATTCATTGGCGTTCCTCTTTCGGCTAAAGTCGGCCATCACAGTTGGAACCGATGGAAACCTGGAGTCAATCACATGCATGGTTCACGGTGGCGGCTGAACGACGACGTGGCGCTGGTCACGGGCGCCAGCAAGGGCATTGGACTGGCTTGTTCACGCGAGCTTGCGGCTCTCGGCGCAGACGTACTGATGGTGGCGCGCGACGAAGTTGCGCTGGAACAGGTGGCCGCCGAACTCGCGGACGAATTCCCGGACGTCGACTTCTTCACATTCGCGGCCGACGTAAGCGACCCGGAACAGCGCCTGGAAGTGTTTGACTGGATTTCGGACAACCATCTTGGTCCCAGCATCCTGGTCAACAACGCCGGCGGCAACACGCCGCGCTCCGCGCTGGAAACCAGCGACGAAGCACTGCACGCATTGTTCGAGTTGAACTTGTTTTCGGCGTTCGCCATGTGCCGGCTCGCGCATCCGTGGCTGACCCTTCACGCGGCGTCAGCGATCGTCAATATCGGATCGGTTTCCGGCCGCACGGCAACGCGTACCGGCGCGGCTTACGGAATGTCGAAATCGGCTCTGCATCAACTGACCAAGAACCTTGCGGTCGAGTGGGCAAGCGATGGCATTCGCGTCAACGCAGTCGCGCCGTGGTACATACGCACCCAGCGTACGCAGACGCCGCTCGCCGATCCGGATTACCTGGAAGAAGTGCTGGCGACAACGCCGCTCGGCCGTATCGGTGAGCCTGAGGAAGTCGCATCGGTGGTAGGCTTCCTGTGTTTGCAGGCCTCTTCGTACGTGACCGGCGAATGCATCGCGGTGGATGGTGGGTTCCTGCGCAACGGCTTTTAGGAACATCCAGTATTGACAGCCGAAAATGGCGAGTCATGCGTGATTTCCGCTGCTACGCTGCGTGCATGTTGAAACCTGCCGCCCCGTCGAACCCATCGCATGCCGCCTTTGAGCGCGCGCGGCTGGCGCGTGATCCGCGCTTCGACGGGTTGTTCTACACGGCAGTGAAAACGACCGGGATTTATTGCCGTCCGATCTGCCCAGCCCCGACGCCACACGCTCGAAACGTGAGCTACTACGAATCCGCGAGCGCGGCAGCGGCAGCAGGTTTCCGTCCTTGCCTGCGTTGCCGACCCGAGCGTGCACCAGGCGCTCCTGTGCATCGTGCACGTTCCGAGCTGGTGCGTGGTGCATTGCGACTGATCGAGGAAGGCGCACTGGATCGCGCACCGATTGCAGCATTGGCCGAGCGCGTGGGTGTTGGCGAGCGTCACCTGCGACGCTTGTTTGCCGAGGAAATGGGAGCCAGCCCGCTCGACTTCGCCGCGACGCGTCGCTTGTTGTTCGCCAAGCAACTGCTGTCGGAAACAACGATGCCGATCACGATGGTCGCAAGCGCTGCAGGCTACGCCAGCTTGCGCCGCTTCAATGCAGCCTTCGTCGACAGCTATGGCAAACCGCCCCGGCATTTTCGAACGAGTGAACCCGCCATCAGCGCAGACGCGACTCTGACGTTGCGCCTGCCGTATCGCGCGCCCTACGATTTTGCGGCGATGCTGGCGTTTCTGGCGCGGCGCTTCATTCCCGGCGTCGAGTCGGTATCCGACTCGGAATATCGACGCAGCATCGTGATCGATGGTGTACCGAGCTGGTTCGCCGTCAGCGCGATAGCAAGCGACGATGCGCTGGCATTGCGCCTGCCCATGCTGCGGCCGGATCAACTCGGTGCGGTGGTAGCGCGAGTGCGCCGTCAGTTCGATCTCGATGCCGAACCCGCTGCGCTGGCGGCAGCATTCAAGCGTGACCCGTTGCTGGGTCCCTTGCAACGACGCTGGCCAGGCCAGCGCTTACCTGGCGCATGGGATGGCTTCGAACTTGCGGTTCGTGGTGTGTTGGGACAGCAGATCAGCGTCGCCGCTGCGCGTACCTTGGCGTCACGACTGGTTGAACGCTACGGATCGCCGTTTATCGATGCGCCTGAGGGTCTGCAATCGTTGTTTCCGTCGCCAGTAGTGCTGGTGGACGCGCCATTGGAGGAAATCGGCGTGACCAGGACGCGTGCAGCGACACTACGGGGATTGGCGCAGGCATGTGTTGATGGTCGCTTGCATTTTTCGGCGGAGCAGGGGCTCGATGCCATGGTTGCCAGCCTTGTCGCTTTGCCCGGAATCGGGCCGTGGACCGCTCATTACGTTGCAATGCGGGCCTTGTCCCAACCTGATGCGTTTCCTGCTGGTGATCTGGTGCTGCGGAAAATTGCCGGAGGCGATACGCCAATAAGCGAACGTGCGCTCGATGCCCTGAGCCAGGCCTGGCGACCGTGGCGCGCTTACGCAGTCATGCTGATGTGGCGCAGCGCGAATTAGTTTTGATATTGCAGTGAGGAGCGACGAAATGTTCTACGACATCATTGATACGCCGCTGGGTCGGATGACCTTGGTGGGCGACGAACACGCGCTGATCCATATCGATTTGCCTGAGGCGAAGCGGCCGTTGACGATTGCATCGGATTGGCGACGTGACGCGAACCGATTCAAGGAAGAACGTCGCCAGTTTGATCGCTATTTCGATGGAACGTCAAAGACATTCGACGTGCCGCTCGCACCTCGCGGCACGCCATTCCAGCAGGAAGTCTGGCGTGCGCTTTGCGATATCGGCTACGGCGAAACGATCTGCTATGCCGAGCTGGCGCGTCGCATCGGTCGCCCCAAGGCGAGCCGTGCGGTCGGGCTTGCCAATGGGGCGAACCCACTCTCCATCATCGTTCCTTGCCATCGGGTGATCGGAGCAAACGGCAGCCTGACTGGATATGGCGGCGGCATGGATGCGAAGCGCTGGTTGCTTGATCATGAGCAGGGGAATCGGGGTGATGAATTCGTTTTGAAGTCTTGATCTGCTGCAACGCTCATGCCCCGTTGCTGTCGCGCTTCACATTGATCGATTTCGTCGCACGTGCTCGCAACTTCCAGTTCGCGCCAAAACCCACCAACCTCGATAGGGGTCGGGAGGGCTCATCACCTTCCCGACCCCTATCGAAGAACTGGTTTGTTCCGTTGCGCGGGCTCCTACGCGCATGAGGCTTCAACCGGTGCTCAAAGCCAGAGACACCCTCAACCCAACGTAATCATTCCGAAATTCGCGCCACGGCGGCCGCGGCATTTGATGATGTCGAGGTGGCTGCCGTTTTCGTCGGCATTGACGTTCATGCGTAGCGCGGCTGGGGAGCCGAACTCGTTGATGGCGGATGCCGGGCGTAGTGCGAAGGCGAGCGAATCGCTGCTGTCGGCGGCGATATGCAGGCGGCGTAGTTGGGCATAGTCCGCGTGGCCCAGCCAGGTGATCACGGCGCTGAAACCGCCATCGCGCAGAGCTTGTTCGGCGCTCCATTGCGCATCGGTGGCGTCGATTTCCACAACCTGGCGCTCGTCGATATCAGCGGCGACCAATGCGCGTGCCAAAGGCACCGACGACGGGACGATCACGGCAATACGGCGGCGCATCCGTGCCAGTCGCTGCAATGCAGGCAACACCACGGGCAACGTCGTCATCGGGTTGCGCGCAATCAGTTCCGTCAAAGCGCCACGTGTCCAGCCGCCAGTTGGCAGTTGCGCATCCAGCGCCGCATGTCCGGTTGGTTCGCGGCGTAGCGAACCAAGCAGGGCACCCGCAGGGGCGGCACGTCGCGGCAGATTCGCTGGCAATGACCGCGACGGAATCAATCCACGGCGCAACGACGCCGGCATGGACAGGGGAAAACCTTCACTCAGAACAGCGGCCATATCTACAGTCTCCGGATCATGCCGACGTACAAGCCTTCAATCGCGAAGGACTGCTGTTCGGGATCGACTTCGATGGGTGCGAAGTCGGTGTTTTCGGGTAACAGGCGGATGCGTCCGTGCCGGGTTTCCAGGCGTTTGACAGTTACTTCATCGTCGATGCGGGCGACCACGATGCGGCCATGCTCGGCGGTGGGTGTGCGATGGACGGCGATCAAGTCGCCATCGAGAATGCCGACGTCGCGCATGCTCGAACCGCTGACTCGCAACAGGTAATCGGCGCGTGGGCGGAACATGGCGGCATCGACCTCAACATGCTGCTCGACATTCTCTACCGCGAGCAGCGGCGTGCCGGCAGCGACCTTGCCAATTAGCGGCAAGCCTTCATCACGTTGATCACGGCGCTGCGAGCTCGCCTGCCGCGCGCCAGCGACCCGAAGCCCGCGATGCTGCGGCAATCGTTCCAACATGCCCTTGCGGAGCAGGGCGGTGACGTAATCCTGCGCCGAGCTGTGCCGGGCAAAGCCCAGTGCATCGGCTATTTCGCGCAGCGTCGGCGCGCTGCCATGCGCTTCGCTATGGCTACGTATGTAGTCGAGGACACGTTGCTGATTGGCAGTGAGTTCGCTCATGCGTACAAATGTACGTATACACGTCGCCGATGGCAAGAACTATTTTTCGGGGGCAGAAATCACCGCCCCAGAACGCGGGCCGTCAGCCGATCTTCTTGACCATGCGATGCACTTCCACGCCATAGCCGTGGCGCTCGTACATGGCGATGCCGCGCGCGTTGCCCGGAAAAACCGCCAGTGTCACGTGGCGGCAACGATGTTCCCTGGCCCAGGCTTCGGCGTAGGCGAGCAGGGCAGGGCCGATGCCCTTGCCGTCATGTTCGGGCGCGCAGGCAAGGTCGGAAATATGGCAGTTGAGCGCCTTGCTGTAGGCATCCGGCGTGGTCTGGATGTGCAACATGCCGACAGGTTCGTAGTCGGCATCTTCGGCGACGAAAAGGTGTGATCCCGCTGGCAGGTTGGTCGCTGTGCGCAACAGATCGTCGTGGATCCAGCTGACCACATCGTTTTCCTTGCGCCAGGCCGGCAAGTCGAACTCGGCGAAGCGCGGTGCCAGGCTGACGATGAATTCGTCATCGTCAGCGCGGGCGAGGCGGATGTGCAGTTCGGGTGTTTCTTCGTCAGACATGATCGGCAGGAATCAGGAGCGATGGGTTGGCGTGTCGATGGTAGCCGCGAGGCGATCAGCCAAACAAGGCGTCCGGCATCGCCATCAGCGTATCGGCGCCGGCGTCCATCGCCGCCTTGTGCATGTGCGTGCGCGGCAGCAGGCGCGTGAAGTAGAAGCGCGCCGTGTGCAGCTTGGCTTGCTTGAAGTCGGCCGACTGATCCGAAGCGTTTGCCGCAGCGACCGAACGCGCCCAGAAATAGGCCAGCGCGGCGTAGCCGGAATAGAACAGGTAATCCACCGACGCTGCGCCAATTTCGTCCGGATTGGCCTGCGCACGTTCGGAGATCGCGCGGGTCAGGTCAGCCCATTCGCGGCTCACCTGGACCAGGGGCGCGACGAACTCGGTCATCGCCTCGTCGGTCGCATTCTTCTGGCAGAACGCAGTGATTTCTTCGATGAAGTGTTTGAAGCCGGCGCCGCGCAGGGTCAGGATCTTGCGGCCGAGCAGGTCGTTGGCCTGAATCTGCGTGGTGCCTTCGTAGATGGTGGTGATGCGCGCATCACGAGCGAACTGCTCAATTCCGTACTCCGCGATGTAACCGTGGCCGCCGAAAATCTGCACGGCGTGGTAAGCGCATTCGTTGCTCAGTTCAGTGAGCAGGCCTTTCACGATCGGGGTCAGGAAAGACACCAGCGCTTCGCCGCGTTCGCGTTCGGCCGCGTCGGTGCCGTGTGTGGAAATATCGTGCTGCACGTAGGAGTACAACGCCAGCAAGCGACCACCTTCGGCAATCGCCTTCTGGGTCAGCAACATGCGGCGAATGTCGGGGTGGACCAGCAGCGGATCGGCTGGCTTGTCTGGAAACTTCGCGCCAGTGAGTGCGCGCATTTGCAAGCGCTCGCGCGCGTACTTCAGCGAGTTCTGGTAGCCAACTTCGGTCAGCCCCAATCCCTGGATGCCGACCGACAGGCGCGCGGTATTCATCATGGTGAACATCGCAGCGAGGCCCTTGTTCGGCTCGCCGATCAGCCAGCCTTCGGCGGCTTCGAAGTTCATCACGCAGGTGACCGATGCCTTGATGCCCATCTTGTGTTCGATCGAACCGCAGGCCAGCGTGTTGCGCTCGCCCATCACGCCGTCCTTGCCGACCTTGAACTTTGGCACGATGAACAGCGAAATGCCCTTCACGCCAGCTGGTGCATCGGGCAAGCGAGCAAGCACGAGATGGACGATGTTTTCGGTCAGGTCATGCTCGCCGGCGGTGATGAAAATCTTGGTGCCGCTGATGTTGTAGCCGCCCTTGTCGTTCGGCTCGGCACGCGTTTTCAGCATGCCAAGGTCGGTGCCGCATTGCGGCTCGGTGAGGCACATGGTGCCGGTCCAGCGACCTTCGACGATGGGTTTCAGGAACGCTTTCTGCTGCCATTCCTCGCCGTGCACTTTCAGCGCTTCGACCGCGCCATGCGAAAGCATCGGGAAGTTGCCCCAGGACATATTGGACGAGTCGATCATCTCCTTCACGGCCGCGCCAATCACTTCCGGCAAACCCTGGCCGCCGAAATGTTCCGGCTTGGTCAGGCCGCACCAGCCGCCATCGACATAGGTCGCATAAGCTTCTTTAAAGCCTTTTGGCGTGGTGACGCTGGCGGTGGCCTTGTCGAGTTTGCAGCCTTCGTAGTCGCCACTCTGGTTGATCGGGGCGAGCACGGTTTCGGTGAAGCGCGCGGCTTCGTCCAGCACGGCATCGAAGATGTCACGCGTCGCGTGCTCGAAGCCGGGCAGGCGCGCGTACAGCGGCTCCACTTTGAGGACATCGTGAAGCGCGAAATGAAAATCCTTGATCGGGGCTTTGTAGACGGTCATGTCAGTTCCTTGGATCGTTTTATTGCGTGTTCAACGCCAGGTATTGGCGATGCCGGGCACGGGCGACAGCCGGCTGGCGTGGTCGAAATCAAATGTCTTGGCGTTCGGCTCGCTCACCGTGATCGAGCCCTTGAGCGCATAGCCAATGCTCTTGCCGGCGGCCAGCTTTGCGGAAGTCTGCAGCGTGGCGCGCACCACATCGGCGTTCTCGCCGACGATGTCGACATTTGGCGACACGTCGATTTCACCGACATCGACGCCATCGATCATGACCTTCGCCTTGATCTTCGCGAACGTCATCGGCACCGTGCTGAAGTTCTGCACGCGCAGGCTCAGCTGCCAACTGCCATCAGCCTTCTCGGCCAGTTCCTGGATGCTCGCCGACGGCGGAAAAATCCGCTTCACCGGGCCCGTGCTGCACGCGCCCAGCAGCAAGGCAATCCCGACGACCAGTAGTCCGTACACCCGCTTCATGGCTCGACTCCGAACGCTTGTTTGAATCAGCAAGAGTAGCCGTTGCCATGGGGTTCGGTAAAGCTGCGTCACGATCATTCACCTACGCTACCTTGGGCACCGCGCGAGGGACGCGGCGCATTTCGTGCTTGACGGAATTGCCCCCAGCCGCTGTAATACGCGCCCTTCGCTGCGCTGCTCCCGCACCGCACAAGTCAGGTTCAAACCCGTGGCCGGGTAGCTCAGTTGGTAGAGCAGGGGATTGAAAATCCCCGTGTCGGCGGTTCGATTCCGTCCCCGGCCACCAATGACGTTGTGTCATGACTACGAGCGTTCGTGCTCGATCACGGGCGATGCTGGGAATCGAACCGGAAAGACGCGGTTCGATGATTCGCGGCTCCTGCCGCTCACCCCTTCGGGGCCGCC
>JBATAQ010000047.1:0-52667 GCA_049661925.1 Dokdonella sp. | reverse complement strand
CCACCAGATTTGCATGGCCTTCACTGGTCAATCCGGTATCGTTCGATTCACGGAGGCGGCAGCCGAACCAAACGTATTCGTTGCCTGTCTGACGTCGTCTCGTCCCAAGGATCGCTCGATGAAAATTCCAACCCTCCGTTTGACCAGCGTGATCTGCGCCGCACTCTTGGCCGGTTCCGCTATCGCCCAAGGCCCGACCGAAAAACCTAATCCAGCCGCCACTGTCGCAGCTTCCAGCGAAGTGGAGTCCAAAGAAGCCGGACCCAGCATGATCGATCCCGTCTGCAAGCAGGTGTCCGAAGACATCATGGACGCGCTGATCAGGGGCGACTACGTGCAAGCGCGCCAAGCGTTCAATGCCGACATGAAGAAGCAGTTGCCGGAAAAGAAGCTGCAGGAAGCCTGGGAGTCGCTGTTCACGCAATTTGGCGTGCCAAAAATGCGCGGCGAACCGCAGGGCAAGCACGGCGACGGCTTGTCGGTGATCTACACGCCGCTCAAGTTCGAGCACGGCAACCTGGTTTCGCAGGTTGCCTGCGACGCCAAAGGGAAAATCGCGGGTTTCTACGTGGTTCCGGAAATGCCGCCAAAACCTGCCGAGAACATGAAGCCAATCGAGTATTGAAGTGTTGGCAACGCCTGAACCGCCATTGCGCTGCAATACGCAGCAACGACGCGCGGCTATCGAATCCGCGCAGGCGTTGGGAGTACCGATACGCTACGGGCATGAACGCGGTTTACGCGTCATTCGTGAACCATCGCGATTGCGCTGCGTTGGGGAGGACATCCACGGTCGCTCTCAATGGTTGGCTGTTCCCGCAGCCAGAGCGTGGCAGCGTATGCACTTGGCTGCAGCGAACGATGGCGTCGAACTGCAACTGGTCTCAGCGTTCCGCTCAGCGAGCTATCAACTGGAAATCCTGCGCCGCAAGTGTGAACGCGGCCAGTCGATGGATGAAATACTCAAGGTCAGCGCCGCACCCGGCTACAGCGAGCATCACTCCGGTCGTGTTGTCGATCTGACTTCACCCGGATACGAGGCACTGCAAGAAGAATTCGAAAACTCCGCCGCGTTTGCCTGGCTAAGCCGCAGCGCGGGCGCGCATGGTTTCCATCTTTCCTATCCGCGCGACAACCCGCACGGCATCGCCTACGAGCCCTGGCACTGGTGCTGGAAGCGCGGGATTTAGCGGTCAACGATAGGGCTGGTAAGACTTTTCCTCAACCAGGGTCGAGCCAAGTTTCTCGTTGATTTCGCGCTTCACGTCCGCGCGCTGATCGTTGGTCACGTAGACCGCGCGGGCCAGCTCGATGAAGCGCGAATCGAAAGCTTGCGCCTTTTCCTTGATTCGGATTTCGTCCTCGATGTCCCACAACGCTTCGTTGATCGTCTTCAAGCGCGAACGTGGGTCGGTGATGTCGATGGCGGCTGCCGGATCGGCCTGCCAGGCGGCATTGAGCGCATCCATTTCGTTGTGGATGTTCTTCAACTTGGCCGGTTCACTGATCCTCTCGGACTTGATTTCAAGAATGGTCAGCTTGTCGATCAGCTCGCCATGCGAGACGGGTACGGCTATCTGGGTCATGCGGGTTTTATCGGAAGTCGCTGGCGGCACAGTGTAGTTCGCAGCGGCTTGTATCGACACGGGTCAACTCGTATCATGCGCGCCCCACTCAGGCGCGGCTGGCCTGTTGCGACCCTAAACGGAGAGGTGGCAGAGTGGTCGAATGTACCTGACTCGAAATCAGGCGTGCGTGCAAACGCACCGTGGGTTCGAATCCCACCCTCTCCGCCATCTTCAAGACGTGACCGCAATGGGCACGTGTTTTTTTTGCGGTGATCCCCGTCGGTTCTCCCGCGACGATAGTCTGCAAACTCCGCCAGGTCCGGAAGGAAGCAACGGTAGTAGATGATTCGGGCGCCGGGATGTCGCTGGCGGGGGTCGCCACCCCCCCAGGGATTTTCTAACGATGCCCTACACACCGATCATCGGCACGCTCGGCTATGTGCTCAGCCCCGACCGAAAGAACGTATTGCTCGTCCATCGCAATGCCCGCGAGGACGACCAGCACTTGGGCAAGTACAACGGTCTCGGCGGCAAGATGGAGAACGACGAGGATGTCGTTGAATGCATGCGTCGCGAGATTCGCGAGGAAGCGAATCTCGAATGCACGGACATGCAATTGCGCGGCACCATCAGCTGGCCCGGTTTCGGACCGAATGGCGAGGATTGGCTGGGCTTCGTGTTCCTGATCACCGCGTTCGAAGGCACTGCGCCGCAATCCAACGACGAAGGCACGCTGGAGTGGCTGCCGGTCGAGACCATCATGGATCTGCCGATGTGGGAAGGCGACCGCCAGTTCCTGCCTCTGATCTTCGACGACGACCCGCGCGCCTTTCACGGCGTGATGCCCTATCGCAATGGTCGCATGGTTTCCTGGCGCTACTCGCGGATCTGAACCGACCCGCGCCGCGTCACTGTCGTGACAAAACCGGCGTCCAAGAAGCCAGCAATTCAGACCCGAACTGCGTGTCACTTCAATGCTGCACTGCAACTTAAGTTAGAATTCGCACCCGAATCCCCGCCGCTGCTGCGCTTTGCGCCGGCCTCCACGCGCAAGGCTCACGCTCATGTCTGACTCCGCCGAGGCACCTGCCTCCACGCTGCAGTTCCGCGATTTGAATCTCAGCGAGCCGCTGTTGAAGGCGCTTGCCGACGTTGGCTACGAGTCGCCGTCGCCGATCCAGGCCGCCACCCTGCCACCGCTGCTGGAAGGGCGCGACGTGCTTGGCCAGGCCCAGACCGGCACCGGCAAGACGGCAGCGTTTGCGCTGCCCATCCTGAGCCGGCTCGACATGCGCCAGACCACGCCGCAGGCGCTGGTACTGGCACCGACGCGCGAGCTGGCAATACAGGTAGCCGAAGCTTTCCAGCGCTATGCGACGCATCTGCCGAACTTCCGCGTGCTGCCGATCTACGGTGGCCAGAGTTACGGGCCGCAGTTGAGCGGGCTCAAGCGCGGCGCGCACGTCGTCGTCGGTACGCCGGGGCGGATCATCGATCACCTGAATCGTGGCTCGCTCAATCTGTCGGAACTGACCACGCTGGTGCTTGACGAAGCCGATGAAATGTTGCGCATGGGCTTTATCGATGATGTCGAGTCGATTCTGTCCAAAACGCCTGCGGAGCGCCAGATCGCGCTGTTCTCGGCAACCATGCCGGCGCAGATTCGCCGCATCGCCGAGAACCACTTGAAGGACCCGGTGCAGGTCAATATCAAGGCGAGTACGGCGAACACGCCGAACATCACGCAGCGCTATTGGTACGTTAGCGGCATGCACAAGCTGGATGCGCTGACTCGCATTCTGGAAGCCGAGACATTCGACGCGATGATCGTGTTCTCGCGGACCAAGCTCGGTACCGAGGAACTCGCCAACAAATTGCAGGCGCGTGGTTTTTCTGCCGCCGCGATCAATGGCGACATGCAGCAGGCGCAACGCGAACGCACCATCCAGCAGCTGAAAGACGGCACGCTCGACATTCTCTGCGCCACCGACGTCGCCGCGCGAGGCTTGGACGTGGAGCGCATCAGCCACGTCATCAACTACGACATTCCGCACGATGTGGAAGGCTATGTGCACCGCATCGGTCGTACCGGCCGTGCCGGTCGCAGCGGCGAGGCGATCCTGTTCGTCACGCCACGCGAGAAACGTTTGTTGCAGACCATCGAACGCGCGACCAAGCAGAAGATCGAAGAAATGACGCTGCCCAGCGTCGATGTCGTCAACGACAAGCGCGTCAGCAAGTTCAAGCAGCGCATCAGCGAAACGCTGTCGACCGGTAATCTGGGCATTTTCCAAACGCTGATCGACAGTTTCGAGCAGGAACACAACGTGCCGGCTCGGGAGATTGCTGCCGCGCTTGCGCGCATGGTGCAAGGCGATTCGCCGTTGCTGCTGCAACCGCCCAAGCGTGGCGATCGTTACGAAACCGAGGAGCGTCCAGCGCGCGGCGATCGCTACGAACGCACGCCACGTCCGGAGCGAAGTGAGCGCGCACCGCGCTTCGAGCGAACCAAATCATCAGAGCGCCCGGAACGGCCAGCGCGCGCGGAACGCAGCGGTACGCCGTCGCACGAATTAACGACGTTCGAGGGCGATGCGCGACGGCCGCCACGCCGCGATGATCGCCCGCGCGCGCCGGAAGCGGGCTTCGAGACGTTCCGCGTCGAAGTCGGCTACGACCATGGCGTAAAGCCGGGCAACATTGTCGGTGCGATTGCCAACGAAGCGGGCCTGGACAGCAAGAACATCGGCCGCATCGATATCCGCGACGATCACAGCCTGATCGACCTGCCGGAAGGCATGCCCAGCGAGATTTTCAGACATCTCAAAAAAGTCTGGGTATCCGGCCAGCAGCTGCAGATCGCACCCCATCGCGGCGGCAGCGAAGGTTCTGCCCCGCACCGCACCGCTGCGCGGGCAACGCCGCGAGGCAAGCCGCCAGCGCCGGCCGGCGACCGCAGTTTTGACAAGCCGGAAAGCGGTTTCGCCAAGCCGCGCCGTCCACGCACACCTGAATAGCGCAGGCATCAAGAGCGCGGAAATCCGTTAAGATACAGATTGCTGCACTGCGTCATTCACACGAACCGCAGTTCTCCCCAAACAGGACCATTGATGCTCTATCGAATGCACGAAATGCAACGCAACTTCCTGCGCCCGCTCGTCGCCTGGTCCGATGCCAGTTCGCGGGTATTGTCGTCTCCCGACAACTGGATGTCGGCAATGCCTGGCGCGCAGCGCATGGCCGCCGGATATGAGTTCCTGTACAGGCTCGGCAAGGAGTACGAGAAGACGTCCTTCGACATCGAATCGGTAATTGCCAATGGCCATGTCACGCCGATTGCCGAGCAGGTGGCGCTGTCCAAGCCGTTCTGCAACCTGATCCGCTTCAAGCGCTTCAGCGATGACGTCGAGACGCTGGCCGAGCTGAAGAATGCGCCGCGCGTGCTGGTGGTTGCGCCCCTGTCCGGCCACCATTCCACCCTGCTGCGCGACACCGTCCGGTCGCTGTTGGCTGACCACAAGGTGTATCTCACGGACTGGACCGACGCGCGCATGATTCCGGTCTCGGAAGGCGCGTTCCACCTCGACGATTACGTCGCTTATATCCAGGAATTCATCCGTCACATCGGTGCCGAGAAGTTGCATGTGATCTCGGTTTGCCAGCCGACCGTGCCGGTGCTCGCCTCGATTTCGTTGATGGCGGCAAACGACGAAACCACGCCGCTGTCGATGACGATGATGGGTGGGCCTATCGACACGCGCGCCAGCCCAACGTCGGTCAACAATCTCGCAACCACGCAACCGCTGTCGTGGTTCAAGCAAAACGTTATCCATAAAGTCCCAGACAACTATCCAGGCGCCGATCGCCGGGTCTATCCGGGCTTCCTGCAGCACGCGGGATTTGTCGCGATGAATCCGAGCCGGCACATGGAATCGCACTACGATTTCTATCTGAACCTGCGTCGCGGTGATCTCGAAGACGCGGCTGCGCATCGCAAGTTCTACGACGAATACAACGCCGTGCTCGACATGCCCGCCGAGTTCTATCTTGACACCATCGAGAAGGTTTTCCAGCAGCAATTGCTGCCGCGCGGCATCTGGGACGTCAACGGCGAGCGGGTGAAGCCCGAAGCCATCAAGCGCACTGCGCTGCTCACTATCGAAGGCGAGCTGGACGATATTTCAGGCGTCGGGCAGACCGAGGCTGCGCATACGCTGTGCAGCGGCATTCCGAAGAAAAAGCGCGATCATCTGATGGTGAAGGGCGCTGGCCATTACGGCATCTTCAGTGGAAGACGCTGGCGCGAATCGGTTTATCCGCATGTGCGTGACTTCATCCGCAAGTACGAGGTCTGAGCTGCGCGACCATCCGCGCATGATTGGGCACCAGCCGCGAAAGCGGTTCGGCCAGCATTTCCTGCACGATGCCGGGATCATCAACGGCATCGTGGCCGCAGTAAATCCGATGCCCGGCGACCATCTCGTCGAGATTGGGCCGGGTGAAGGCGCGATCACGTTGCCGCTGTTGCAGCGCGCGCAAAAGATGACGGTGATCGAACTGGACCGCGATCTGGTTCCGCGCATCAAGGCGATGACCGCCAGCCTCGGCGAGGTCGACGTGATCCAGGCCGACGTGCTGAAGGTCGACCTTGCCGAACTCGCTGGTGATCGCAAGCTGCGCATCGTCGGCAACCTGCCCTACAACATCTCCTCGCCGATCCTGTTCCACTGCATCGACCAGCTCGACGTGATCGACGACATGCACTTCATGCTGCAAAAGGAGGTGGTTGATCGCATGGCCGCCGAACCCGGCAGCAAGGTCTACGGACGTCTCAGCGTGATGTTGCAATTGGCCTGCGTCGTCGAGCCCTTGTTCGACGTTCCGCCAAGCGCGTTCCGGCCGCCGCCCAAGGTGGACTCAGCCATTGTTCGCCTGATTCCCCGGCCAGCCAGTGAGCGGCCATCGGCATTGCTGCCGACGATCAGCCGCATTGTTCGTGCTGCTTTCGGGCAACGTCGCAAGACGTTGAGCAACGCGCTCAACGGCGTGGCCAGCATCATGCAAATGCGCGATGCCGGCATCGATCCCGCTGATCGTGCCGAGCAGTTGCCACCATCTGCGTTCGTTCGTCTCGCGCTAGTTCTGGCGAAGTCCGAAGCGGTCGACCGAGTCAGCCGTTAGGATTCGCGATCCAACTTCGGCAACGCTCCCCAATGCCTTCGACGCTCAGCAGCATCCATCGTTACCCGTTCAAGTCAGCCGCGGGCGAGACATTGGCAAGCGCCGTGGTCGAGTCATTGGGCCTGGCCGGCGACCGCCGCTGGATGGCGGTCGATGCCAACGGTCGTTTCATCACGGCACGTGAGCACGGACGAATGTGGTTGATCAGCGCGACGCTGGATGACGATGCGCTGCAACTGGCGACTGGTGGTGCGGCTACCATTCGCATCGATCCATCCGAGCTAGGCGAACGCATCGATGTGACGCTTTGGAAGGATCGCTTGTCCGTTCGCACGGGCGCACGGAACGCAAACGCATGGATGAGCGGCTTCCTTGGCCAGCCCGTGCGCGTCGTGCATCTCGACCAGCAAACTCACCGCGCCGTCGATCCGGATTACGCTCAGTCAGGCGACGAAGTCAGCCTGGCCGATGGCTATCCCTTGCTGTTGATTTCACAGGCGTCGCTGGATGGCTTGAACGCACGACTCGACGAGCATGTCGAGATGCTGCGTTTCCGGCCAAGCCTCGTTGTCACGGCCAATGTCGCACATGCCGAAGACGACTGGAAACGCATTCGCATCGGCGCTGTCGAGTTCGATGTGGTTAAGTCTTGCGCCCGTTGCGTGCTGCCAACGGTCCACCCGCTGACCGGAGTACGTGACCCGACCGGCCAGCCCATGCGAACCCTGACCCAATACCGACGATCAGCGAATGGCGTCATGTTCGGTCAGAACCTGATCCCGCGTGGAAACGGCGTGATTGAAGTCGGCGATCCCGTGCAAGTCTTGGCCTGACCGAGAGTGCCTCAGAGCGTGTTGGCTTTCGCCTTCGCCTTCTGTTCGAGCACATACCCCAGTTCCTTCTTCGCCATCTCGTCTTTCGGATCGAGCTTCAGGCAAGCGCGATACTTGGCCTCGGCATCGTGAAAACGTCCTAGGGATGCTCTGATTACCCAGGCGCAGACGGCATGATGTCAGAAAGGTTCTCGGGGTGGCGCGCGTGGCGCAGTGCAGGCTGGCCGCCTGGACAAGCTGCGGGCGACGGCCGGAGAGCCTTTCTGGCATCACCCAGTCAATATAATCAATCGGTTGGGGCCGCCTGTGACTGGTTAATCAGAGCATCCGTAGCTCGACCAGCACGTAGGCCTGGCCTCGCCACGCACGCCCACGCTCTTCATGTTGGTTCTCATCTGGAGCGAACGACGCGAATGCCTCGGCAGACTCGTACGTCGTCAATGCCTCGATCCAGCGCTCCTCACGGGTGTAGGTAAAGCCCAGTTCGGGGAGAAATTCAGGATTACTTGGCGAAAGCCGCAACGCCTGATTCAGGGCCGCTTGCGCAGCAACGTTCTCACCCATCTCGCCGAGCGTGTAAGCCTTCCAGAACTACGCATAGGCCCAGGCCGGCCCGACGACGATGGTGCTGGCATGTTTGGATTCTCCCTTGTCGGTACTTGCCGCCTCCTGCACCAGGTACATCAGGGTCTCGGTTAACGTCAGCGCCGAGTAGACCAGCGGATCAGCTTTCGAGTACCGACCGGCGTAGGTGGCAATGATGGGGTCGAAGCTGGTCGTGATCGCCTGTTCGAGCTGCTTGTGCTCGACGAGTCCGATGCCTCTTTCCAGGATCGCCCATTGGGCATCATCAAACTGATCAGTGTCACCCGACAGCACAATACGGCTTGGATCATTCGCTGAGACGGAGGAATGTGCGGCGGTCGTTGCGCACCCCTGCAACCACGCGACCAGCACCGCGCAAACCATCAATCCGATGTGTCGTCGAACTCCGCAGCTCGTGTCCATGTTGTCTCCGAACGCTCGCAATGAAAGTCGTTGCAACCCGACTGCGATCAGATCGCCGCTTCAAGCTCCGGTACCAGCTTGAAAAGATCACCGACCAGTCCGAAATCAGCAACTTCGAAGATTGGCGCGTCGGCATCCTTGTTGATGGCGACGATGGTGCCGGCGTCCTTGATACCGGTCAGGTGCTGGATGGCGCCGGAGATTCCGATGGCGATGTAGAGCTCGGGCGAGATGATCTTGCCGGTCTGGCCGACTTGCATGTCACTAGGGACATAACCGGCATCGACCGCGGCGCGAGAAGCGCCTACTCCGGCACCAAGTTTGTCGGCGAGGCTGTAGATGATGTCGAACTTTTCGGTCGACCCCAGCGCGCGACCGCCGGACACCACGCGTGCTGCCGACTGCAAATCAGGACGATCACTGCCGGCCTGCTGCAATTCGACGAAACGGGTATGCGTGGGCAGGCTGACGTCGAGTTCCAGCGCTTCGACACTGCCGCTGCCACCGTTGGCCGCAGCGGCGTACGAAGCCGGGCGGATCGTTGCGACCAGGACAGCATCAGACGGCGCTTCGACGCTGATGACGGCATTGCCCGCGTAGATCGGTCGCTTGAACCGGTACGGACCATCCACGGCCATCACGTCGGAAACCTGGGCGACGCCGAACAGCGCAGCGACGCGTGGCGCGACATCCTTGCCGAACGTGGTTGATGGCAACAGCACGTGCGTGTAGCCGTCCTTCGCTGCTGCAACGATCTGCGGTGCGCAGGTCGCTGCGAGCGCATGGCCGTTCTCGGGCCGGGTCACGGTCAGCACGCGATCAACGCCGGCAATTTCCGCAGCTTGCGCGGCAACCGACGTTGCATCGGCAGCGAGTACCAGAACGGTGATTGACTCTGCCTTTAACTCGGTGGCTGCAGTCACGCAGCGCGCCGTGCTCGCATTCAACTGGCCGTCAAGATGTTCGGCCACGATCAGGACTTTCGACATGACTTATCCCTTGTTGAAATCGGCTTCGCGCATCGCGGCGGCCGGAATGGAGCG
The DNA here is from genome assembly GCA_049661925.1 of Dokdonella sp. Lineage (GTDB taxonomy): Bacteria > Pseudomonadota > Gammaproteobacteria > Xanthomonadales > Rhodanobacteraceae > Dokdonella. The sequence goes on along the minus strand of JBATAQ010000047.1, from coordinate 43,034 downwards.
GATCAGGCAGCCCTGCCCCTCGACGAATTGCTGGCCTTCAGCAACGCATTCGGCCTGGGTGACTTCGCTCTTGCAGCCGGCTTCATTGACCCAGGTGCCGAACGTTGGGCACAGCGCTGGCGTGACTTCGCAGGCCTGCGCGGTGTCGTTCCAGGCGCCATTCGACTGGCGGCAGCGATAGGCGAAATCCATCCGCGCCTGTTCCACGACAGGCGCGGCAGCAGTTGGCTCCACCGGCGCAGGTGCCACCATCGGCGTCTGCGCCGGTGCTGCGGTGGCTGCTGGTTCAACCGGAGCCGTGATGGGTGCATCAGCTTCTCGCTGACAGGCGGCGAGGCTGAGTACGGCGATGGCGGCCATAAGGCAATGGTTGAGTTTCATCACAGTAGTCCCTTGTTCTTGAGGGCGGAAACCAGCTCGGCGACATCCTTCACGATGATGCCCTTGCCGCGCTTGCTGGGCGGTGCGAACTGAGTGGTTTTGATGTGGTCGCCAGACTCGACCCCAAGGCTGTCAAGCTCGATCGTCTCGATCGGCTTGGCCTTGGCTTTCATGATGTCCGGCAACTTGATGAAGCGCGGCTCGTTGAGACGAAGGTCAACGGTGATCACGGCTGGCAGATCGACTTCGATCACTTCCAGGCCGGCGTCGACCTCGCGCGTCACCGTGGCTTTCTGGTCGGCAATTTCGATCTTGCTGGCAAAAGTCGCCTGCGGCCGATCCCACAAGGCGGCCAGCATCTGGCCGCTCTGATTATTGTCGTCGTCGATGGCCTGCTTGCCGAAGAGCACCAATCCGGGCTGCTCCTTCTCGATCAGTTTCAACATGACGCGGGCGGCGGTCAGCGGCTGGATAGCTTTGTCGGTAGTCACGTGGATGGCGCGGTTGGCACCCATCGCCAGGCCGTTGCGGATGTGGGCTTGCGCGTTGGCTGGACCAATGGTCACGACCACCACTTCTTCGCCGACGCCTTTTTCGCGTAGACGCAGCGCTTCTTCCAACGCAATGTCGTCGAACGGATTGGCCGACAGCTTGACGCCATCGGTCACAACCCCCGAACCATCCGGCTTCACCTGCACGCGCACGTTGTAGTCCACGACGCGCTTGTAACCGACCAGAATTTTCATCGTAACTGGGGATCCCGATTGCTTTCAGCGATAGCGGGCATTGTAACGCAGCCGCCAACACAGCTTGTTTCAGCAAACACTTTGTCCCCGTTCGCGCTGGATGAGCTGTGGACAAGTCAGGGATGAATCACCGCACGGCCACGCCCGCCCTCGCTGTCAATACCCGTTGGCTAATCCTTGACCAGCGCGCATGTTTTTTCTGACGATGATCGTGGTTGACCAGTCAGCGCACGCGACTGGCAATCGCTGCCGCGAAGCGCTGAGCGGAGCCGGGGTCGTGCGCGAAGAACAACGAGGGTTCGACCAGTTCGAGTTCGAGCAGCAGTGGATCGCCGTTGGCACCTCGAATCAGGTCAACGCGGGTATAGAGCAGCGGTGTGGCGTGAGGTATCGCCGTGATGACGCGGTCCGCCAAGGCGCGTTCCTCTACATCCGGCTGGCGCGCTTCGATCTGTTCCGGCGCGAACAACTGATCGGTCGAATCCGCCCCGCGCGTGAGCAACGGGCCCTTGCGTATCGCGTGGCTGTAAAAGCCGTCGAAATAAATCAGGGCGGTTTCCCCTGCGCTATCAACCCGGTCCAGATACGGTTGCAGCAACACGCTTCTGCTTTGGCCAAGCAAGCCGTCGATCTGGCTGGTCGCTGCCACCACGTCGACCCGTGCGTGACGGCGTGCGTCTCGCGAGCCAGCGCCGATGCAGGGTTTGACGACAAAGTCGTGCGCGTCGGCGAATTCTTCGAGGAAGTCGCGCAGCGCCGCGTCGACGCTTTCCTGTGGTTCGATGTAGCGACTCGGCACCGTGGCGATGCCGGCGTTCGCGATTTCGGAGAGGTAGTGCTTGTCGATATTCCAGCGCACGACATCGGCGGGATTGAACAATTGCGTGCGGGTGCTCACGGCATCAGCCCAGTCGAGAAATTCGGTCACTCGCGCGGCGTAGTCCCAGGTAGATCGCAACACGACGGCATCGAATACGCTCCAGTCGATATCGCGCGCGTCCCAATCCACTACCTCTGCGACGATTTCCAATTCGGCCAGCGCTGTCAGCAATGGCGGCAGGTCGTCGTCGACACCCCGCGCCTTGGCTGCGCTGGCCAGTGCAATCCGCAGCTTGCTCACGCGGGGATTGCCAGAGTCATGCGAGTCACAGCGCGCCATAGCGCGACTTGCGCTCGGCGGTGTAGGACCACCATGGCAGCGGCGGCGCGCCATTGACGAAGCGCGTGATCGACATGAAAACGTCGAGCACACAGGGGTCGTGTCGGGTGCCGGAGATGACGCAAAGCGCCCCATACAGTTCGAGCGGGCAGCGACGCTTCAATTGGTCGGGGCGATAAATGCCGATCAATTGCAGGTCCCTGACCATGGCGGGTCCGACATTGGGAAGGTCGGCAAGCCGATTCAGTTGTCGTCGATCAACTTTGTCCGGATGCATGTCAGGTGGTCTCCAGCAGGTCGTCAGAAAGCGGCAACCGAACCATCGTAAACGCGAAGCATGGTTGCTGCAGCGAGCAACATCGGTGCCTCGACACTCAACGCAATCGCTCGCTTCAGCATGTTACCAACGATATGTTCGCCCTCGCTGCGGCTGCCTCCTTCGATGTCGCGCAGCATCGACGCTTTCAACGACGTCGGCATCGTCAGCGCAGCCAGCGCCTCGCCTCGCATGTCGGCGCTGAGCGGGTATCCGCTGGCTTGTGCCGTGGCACAGCATTCTCGATATAGGCGTTCGACGAACTCGCGCCCATCAGCGGTCGCGAGGATTTCTCCGACGCTGCCGCGACACAGGCAGGTCGCTCCTGCCAGCGCGGTGATCAACGCGAACTTCTGCCACATGAGTTGGACGATTGCGGGCGTCTTTACCACCTGCGCCTGCATTGATGCCATCGCCTGTGTGATGGCGTCGTTTACATCGCGGTCGTCTCGCGCGCCGTAGACCAGTCGCGCGACATCACCGAACTGCTCGATGCTGCCGTCGGGTTTGACCGTCACCGATATATGCGCGAAGCCACCAAGCACGCGCTCGCTGCCAAACGCCGCGTCGAGCGCGTCCATGTGGACGAGACCGTTGAGCAAGGGCAGCACGCGCGTCTGCTTGCCGACGGCCGGGGAAATCGCGTTGATTGCCGAGACGAGGTCGTAAGACTTGCAGGACAACACGACCAGGTCGCACTCGGAGCTGATCTCGGTGACGCAAGAAACCGGCTGGGCGAAATCGCCGTTCGCGCTGGTCACGCGCAAGCCGTCAGCTCGCAGTCGCTCGGCGCGCGCGTGACGGACCAGGAAATCCACTCGCTGGCCAGCCTCGATCAAACGAGCGCCGAAGTAACCACCGATGGCACCTGCGCCGAGTACCAAGATCCGCATGATTTTTCTGCCGTCACTGCTGATCCATGCGTCAATTCGATCAATCAAATGCTCGCGCTACCGACGCGGCGCTGACCCAACTCACATCGTATGGGTCGGTTTTTCCTGAGTCAGGATGCCGGCGAGCACGGCCTCGATCCGCGTTCGCGCGGCATCACCTTCGCCGGATTCGGCAAACTGCACGCCGATACCAGCGACGCGATTGCCTTGTGCGCCAGGTGGCGTGATCCAGACCACTTTTCCGGCGACCGGCAAGCGATCTGGTTCTTCCAGCAGGGTCAAAAGAATGAATACCTCATCGTGCAGCGCATAGCGCTTGGTGGTCGGCACGAACAAGCCGCCACCCTTGAGAAAGGGCATGTAGGCGTTGAACAGCGACGCCTTGTCCTTGATCGCCAACGACAGTATGCCGCTTTGCCGTGGTGCAACGGGACCGTTGACGATGGTACTCATGGTGTCCCCTCGTTAAGGATTCGTGGCAGCGGGCCAGTCGCGCATCAAATCAAGCAACAACAGATCAGTGCGCACCGGTGTGTCCAAAAGCCGACGCACGCGGTTGGCGTGGCCAAACCATGCGGCAAGCTTCTGGATTTCCGTGGTCCGGGTCAAGCCGAAGCGTCCCGGTTCACCGACGCCGATGCGCTGCGCCTCGTCGCGTGCCAGGATTGCCGCCAACCAAAGTCGTTGCTCGGGACGATCCGCCGCCCAACTGTCAGCAATCGAGAGCGCACTCGCTCGCCCGCCCGCCAACGCAACAAGGTCGCGTTGGCATTGTTCGCGCAAATCGAGTCCACCGTCCTCAATGAGTTGCCACGCCGCGCCCGGATTGCCTTGGACACAGTCCAGCGCAGCGGCGGAGCGTTCCGCGTTCAATCCCTTGCTGCGTAGCCAGTCGAGGGCGAGGTCGCGCCCAGGAATACCGATATCGATTCGCTGGCAGCGACTGCGAATCGTCGCCGGCAGGCGGGATGGGTCGTTGCAAACCAGGATCATCACGCTGGCGGCGGTCGGCTCTTCCAGCGTTTTCAGCAGCGCGTTGGCGGCGTTTTCGTTGAGCGCTTCGGCGGGCTCGATCAGCGCCAATTGCAAGCCACCGAACTGGCTGGATAGCGACAACCGTTGCGACAGCGCGCGTACCTGGTCCACGACCAATTCCGTCCGCAGCTTGTTTTCGTTTGGTTTCGCCCGTGCCTCGAACGTCAACAGAATTCGATCGGGATGACTACCTGCCGCCAGCAGCAGGCAACTTTTGCAACGTCCGCATGCAAATAAATCATCGCGGCGTTGGCTGCACAGCGCGCTGTCGATCAGCGCTTCGGCCAGTTCGCGCTTACCCAATCCGGCTGGGCCGGCGATCAACATGGCGTGATGCGGGCGGCCTTGCGCCAACATTTCAGCAAGACGATTCCATGCCGGCAGCAGCCACTCACGCACGCTCATGCGGCGTTGCCTGCCAGTGCAACAAATGCGTCCAGCGCAGAGAGCACGTCGTCGCGAACTTGTTCGATCGTGCGACTGGAATCGATGACCCGAATTCGATCCGGTTCCGCTGCGGCGCGTTCGCGATAGCCGGCACGGATGCGTTCGAAGAAGTCGGCCTGTTCGGACTCGATGCGGTCAGCCGCACCGCGCTGGTTGGCGCGCGACAGACCCTGCTCGACCGGCAGGTCGAGCAGCAAGGTCAAATCGGCGCGAACGCCGGCGCAAGCCCACTCTTCCAATGCCGCGATCCGATCAACAGGCTGCCCCCGACCAGCGCCTTGATAGGCGTAGCTGGCGTCGACATACCGATCCGAGACGATCCAGGTTCCCGCTCCCAAGGCAGGCAGGAAGACTTCGCGCACCAGTTGCGCACGCGCGGCGAACATCAGCAACAGCTCGCTTTCGGCGCAGACCTGACCGCCGAGATGCGCGCCCAAAACCAATTCACGAACGCCTTCACCTAGCGGCGTGCCGCCCGGTTCACGAGTGACTGCGTGGGCAATGCCATGTTCGCCCAGCCGGTCGCGAATCGCTGCCAGCACGGTGCTCTTGCCGGCGCCCTCGCCGCCTTCCAGCGTGATCAGTTTGCCCCTCATTGCCGACGCCGGTTTTTGAGATAGTCAGACACGGCGCGATTGTGCGCGGCGAGATTAGGCGAGAAAATGTGGCGACCGCTGCCATCACCGATGGCAACGAAATAGAGCGCGTCGCCCGGTGCCGGATGCAAGGCCGCTTCAATGGCTGGTTTGCCCGGCAACGCTATCGGCGTTGGCGGAAGGCCGAAGCGCGTGTAGGTATTGTAGGGCGTGTCGGTTTCCAGATCGCGCCGACGGATGTTGCCGTCGTAGCTGGCGCCGATGCCATAGATGACGGTGGGATCGGTCTGCAACTTCATGCCGAGTTTCAACCGCCGTGTGAACACGCCACCGATGTCGGCGCGCTCGCTTGCGATTCCCGTTTCTCGCTCTATGATCGATGCCAGAATCAAGGCTTCGTAAGGCGTCTGCAACGGCAACTCGTCCGCGCGTTTTGCCCACTGTGCATCGAGCGTTCGACGCATCGCCTGATGTGCTCGCCGCAGCACGTCAAAGTCGGATTCGCCTTTGATCCAGGCATACGTCTCGGGCAGAAACCAGCCTTCCGGTTGGTCGCCTTCGATGCCGAGTTCGCTGGAAATTTCGGCATCCGGACGCGTCGTCAAGGTTTGCTTCAAGCCCGGATCATTGGCGAGCGCCACCCGCAATTGACGAAAAGTCCAACCGTCGACAATCAGGAAATGATGCTGACGAACTTCGCCGGCCGCCATCTTGCGCAACAGGTTGCGTGGGGTGATTCCCGGCGTCAGCTCGTATTCGCCCGCGTGAAGCTTGGAATCAACTTGCATCTCCCGCGCCAGCACGCGCCAGTAAAATGGCGGACCCGAAGTAACCTGCTCACGCCGCAACTGGTGGATGATGCCGCGCACGTGACTGCCGCGAGCTACGTCGAACGTCGCATCCGCCGTCGCCACGTTCAACGGTGCATTGGAAAAGCGCTGGATGTCCTGCCAGACCCACAGACCAACAGCAGCGACGGCAAGCGCCGCAGCGATCACTAACAAGCCGAATACCCAACCCCAGCGAATGCGACCGCCCTGGTAACGGCGGGTCAGCGGCACCTTGCGTCGTCTGCCCCTTGACGCTCCACCGCACGCGGGTTGGCACGGAACGTCGTGATTTTCTGGCGCTCGCACTCGATCATTCCTCCACGCCGACTGCGGCGACTGATGTTGGCTGGGCACGATGATCGCGCGAATTCTCGCCTGTCAACGCATTGAGCAGGCCGCGCGCCTTGGCGCGGGTTTCCTGCAATTCACGTTCGGGGTCGGAGTCGACCACGATACCGGCACCGGCCCGAAAGTCGACCCCCGCGCCCGCGACAGTGAGCGTTCGGATGAGGATATTGAGGTCCATATCGCCATCGCGATTGAGATAGCCGATCGATCCGGTGTAGGCGCCACGACCGACGCCTTCCAGCTCGGCGATGATCTGCATGCAACGGATTTTCGGGCATCCGGTGATGGTACCGCCGGGAAACACCGCACGAATGACCTCGCCCGGCGTCACGCCATCACGTTGACGTGCGCTCACATTGGAAACGATGTGATGGACGTGAGCATAGGTTTCGACCGTCATCATTTCGTCGACGACGACGCTGCCCGGCACGGCGATGCGACCGAGATCGTTGCGCTCCAGGTCGATCAACATCACGTGCTCGGCGCGCTCCTTGGGATGCCCAACCAGTTCTTCGCGGCGGGCCGTGTCGTCGTCGCCTGCGAAGCGCGCCCGCGTGCCGGCGATGGGCCGCGTCTGCACGCTGTCGCCGCGCACGCAGACGAGACGCTCGGGCGAAGAACTCAACACGGCGCTCCCTTGCCATTGCAACATCGCGGCAAACGGCGCGGGATTGGCGCGTCGCAGCGATCCGTACAACGCCGCTGGCGTAACAGTGGATTCGTAGCGCGCGTGCCAGGCCCGTGACAGGTTGACCTGGAAGACGTCTCCGGCGCGAAGGTATTCGTGAATGCGCTGGACCCCGGCGAGGTAGTCCGCTGGCGCGTCTTCGATCACGTCGGCGAGAGCCGGCAATGCGATCGGTTCCGGGACAACACGCTCGATGTCTGTCGCCATCCGGTCTAGCAGCTCGGCACGATTCGGTTCTGAGATCAGCCAGCAACAGCGCTCGCGACGATCAACAAGGATGGCCGCCGGACAGCGCAAAGCGAGCGCCGTCGGCAATGGCCCATCGCTCGCCGGCAGGTGCAAGGCTGGTTCGATGGACGCTGCCAGCTCGTAGCCCAGGTAGAGCAGCCAGCCACCACGAAATGGCAGGTCGGTGTCGTGATGCGCGATTTGCGCTGCGCTCCATGCCGCATCGAGTGCTGGCAGGAAATCGACTTGGTCGGCATCAATGACGGCTTCGGGGAAAGCAAACAGAATGTCCCAGCGAGCACCCGCGCCATCGGCAGCGCTTTCCAGCAAGCCGGGATACCTCTCCGGCATTGCGGCAGACAGCCCCAGCAGATTCGGCGTTGTCGCAAGGCGAAAACGTAGCAGCGGCGCAGCCATTTCCGCCGACGCGGACGATGGCAAATCTGCACCCGCCGGGCTCATCGAGGTCGCACGCAGGGATCTGTCAAACCCAGCCACTACCAAGCGGACGACGCGCGAAATTTTCCTGCAGACTCAGCACGGGACCAACTATCCGCAGCCACGCTCCAAGCAATGCCGCCTTGAACGGCTGTCCGGCGCTGCGCTGGAAATTCACGCTGTCTGTGCTGAAATCGCGCCAGTTGCTCCGATCCAGGTGATCGAAAGCAACCGTGATGCTGTTGGTGACGCACCGTGCCGTATGCCAGATGCCACAGGGGATGAAAAGTGTCTCGCCCTCACGTACGACCACAGTCTGTTTGCGCGCACGTGCCAGCAACGGGAATTCGACCAGATCGGGATACTCGACGTCTCTCACCGATGACATCCACGGCGTCGCTGGATTGACGTACAACAGGGCTTCCTGGCCCGGTGCGTAGAAAGTGAATTCCTTGTCGCCAAGCACCTGGGTTATCCAGGTATGCAGGTGCAACAGGTCGAAATGCAATCTGGGGAACTGGCCACCCGGCGCGCCGAAGAACACTTCCAGGTGATTGACGTAGTTGAACAATGCGGACGGCAGCAACGCGTTGCTGGTACGGGTTGGAAGCGCATGCGCGAAGCGGGGCGAAAGATCGGAGTGCAGACTCGCGTCGCCTGCCAGGGTGCATGGATAAGGCCCCGGATTTTCCGGCGTCGAGGCCATCAGTTGGTCGATGACGTCGGCAAGGCGCTGCTCACGGCCCTGCACGCGCAGCGTTCGCTCGCCATAGTTACGCTTGAAATGGTCGAACGTGTAGAGGCCATGGGCCGGCCAGTCGCTGCTGACATCCGTGAGTATTACCGGGCGGCGCGGCCTGCGATAGCGGCGGTCGAACTCCGCAACCGACATGCTGCTGACCCGCTCAACCCAAGGCTGGTCGTCTTGCCCCCATAGGTCGTTCGTCGCTTCGGACTTGCCGTTCAATCGCATCGTCCTGTGCCGTCGTGAGCCATTGAGCATAGACGCAGGCGGCTGGCAGGGCAACGCGGGATCGAAGTCTCGCGCTCAATGCCTAGATGCTGCGGAACACCAGTGTGCCGTTGGTGCCACCAAACCCGAACGAGTTCGATGCTGCCACGTGCAACTTGGCATCGCGGGCGGTATGTGGCACGAAATCCAGGTCGCAACCTTCGCTGGGATTGTCGAGGTTGATGGTCGGCGGCACCACGCCATCGCGAATCGCGAGGATGGTGAAGATGGCTTCGACGCCGCCGGCAGCGCCAAGCAAGTGTCCGGTCATCGACTTGGTCGAACTGACCATCAGCTTGCTGGCGTGATCACCAAACACGCCCTTGATGCCCATCACTTCGGCGAGGTCGCCGGCGGGAGTGGAGGTACCGTGCGCGTTGATGTACTGGACCTGCTCGTGGTTGATGCCGGCATCGCGCATTGCGTTGACCATGCAACGGCCGCCACCCTCGCCGTTCTCGCTGGGAGACGTCATGTGATAAGCGTCGCCACTCATGCCGAAACCGATCAACTCGCAGTAGATCCTCGCGCCGCGCGCCTTGGCCGCTTCGTACTCTTCCAGCACCAACACGCCGGCACCATCACTCAGGACGAAGCCATCACGATCCCGGTCCCACGGTCGGCTGGCCTTGGTCGGCTCATCATTACGGGTCGATAGTGCGCGCGCCGAACAGAAACCTCCTACGGCGGTACCGACGGTCGCGTATTCCGATCCGCCAGCGATCATCACGTCGGCATCGCCGTACTGGATCATTCGCATCGCCAGGCCAATGTTGTGGGTGGCCGTGGTGCAGGCGGTGACGCAGGCGATATTGGGGCCCTTCAAACCGAGCGTGATCGACAGGTCGCCGGCCGCCATGTTGATAATCGAGGCCGGCACGAAGAAGGGCGAAATCTTGCGCTGGCCGTGCTCGTGGTAGGTGATCGACGTTTTCTCGATGGTGTAGATGCCGCCGATGCCGGCGCCGATGGCGCAGCCAATGCGCTCGGCGTTGCTGTCGTCGACGACGATGCCGGAGTCCTGCAATGCCTGCATCGACGCGGCGATCGCGTAGTAAATGAACGGGTCCATCTTCTTGACGTCTTTGGCCGGGACGACGCTGGTCGGATCGAAATCTCGGACCTCGCCAGCGATCCGGGTCGGGAAGGAACTGGCATCAAAATGGGTGATTGGGCCAATTCCACTGCGGCCGGAACGAATGTTGTTCCACGCGGTATCGACATCGTTTCCGACCGGGGAAAGGATGCCAAGACCAGTGACGACGACGCGACGTTTACTCATGGTGGTTCCCGAATTTCCGGCAGTGCGCGCGTTGCGTCTCGCGTGGCTCGAAACGCACCTGCTCCATACGCAGGCGTAGTGTTTGCCTGCTCAAAAAAACGAAAAGCTGCGTCGGCTCGACGCAGCTTCGTTCACCGCAACGTGATGCTTCGGCGATCAGGACTTGACGTGCGACTTCACGTAGTCGACCGCCTGCTGCACGGTGGTGATCTTTTCGGCTTCCTCGTCAGGGATCTCGCACTCGAATTCTTCCTCGAGGGCCATCACCAACTCAACGGTATCCAGCGAGTCAGCGCCCAGATCGTCGACAAAGGAGGCGTTGGTGGTGACTTCGTCTTCCTTCACGCCCAGTTGTTCGACGACGATCTTCTTGACGCGGTCTTCGATAGTGCTCATTTACTGCTACCTCGCGGTGGGAATTGAGTTCGACGCGGGCCGAAAGCCTGCGCCATTGCGGCGCGGCGCGCCAAGCGGAGCAGATTGTAGAGTATGCCGACCAAGCCCGCCAACTCGGTACGACAGTCAAACGCGCCGGATTCGGGAATAGTGACCGCACCTAGCCCGAATTCCGAGCGTACGCAGCGCCACAGAAGTCCGCCGAGCCGCATCACCCCATCCTGGCTTGATCGTGGCCAAGCGAGCGATTTTGAGGAGGACTGCGGCGCAAATCGTCAAGCCGGTTAAGGCGCGTGCGAACAAGGGTGGAGTCGAGTATGCGACCGACCGAGCCGGCATCGAGCTCGGCCAACGATTCGCTGATTGACTGCCCGAACAGGTCGTCGATATCGACCAGAACCAGATCGGCTGACAGATTGCCGAGTTTTTGCAGAACGACGTCGACGATCTTCTGTTCGTAAGGTTCGGTTTGCACACGGCGGCGACTACCGGTGATGGACCGCAGTGGATCGCGGCGGTCGCGCGACGGACTCCGACCGCCGCTACGGCGTTCGATTCCCAGCGAAGTCAGCAGCCGTCGGCGTGCCAGCTCACGCTCACCGAGTTCGCGCGTGGCCGCCATGATGGTTGGATCGCCGGCTTTGGCAGCTGCCAGCAGATCGTCACCGCGCCACCACGCCAGCAAGCCAGGTTGGTCGGCCTGGCTACTACTTACCACGGACGGCGCTGGGCTCGCCTCGACAATGTCGTCATCGGCAAACACGACGCCAACGCCCTGTGCCGTCGCCATGAACGACGACGAGCGCAGCACGCCAGCCTGGTCGATCGCGTCACGCAGGCGCTCGGGCAAGCCATCGGCACCTTCGACGATCACGATGCACTGGTGCCGGACCGACTCGAGCACGAGCAGTCGCAGCAAGTCTTCGAACGGAAATTCCAGATAGGCACCGCTACCGGGTTGCGCATCACTGTGCTGTAGCCATTGTCGCCACCAGCGGTCGAAGCGATGGATATTCAGTCCGCCAACGCCGCCCATGTTGGCGCGCAACAAGTCGATGAACGGTTGGAATCCGCGAGCGACCAAGTTAGCCGGCGAATACGGAACGTACTCAAGCGGCGCGCTGGTTTTCGTCGGATCGTGGCTTCGAACGGCGGTCAGAAACAGATCGGGATCGCTCCACGTTTCGCGGCCGTCTGCATAGCCAGTGAGCTCGAAGTCGGCTACCAGGCCAATCGCCATACCGGCAGCGCGCGCGACCGCCTGCGCATTCGCGCGGCCGCGTTGCGACAGCCACTGCAAGAACACCTGGAACCCGACCGACTCGGCCTGGCTCGCGTCCAACTCGCTCCGTGCCAAGCCCGATTGGCTTGCACTGGCATCGTGGGTTGTGCGGAAGTGGGCGTAAGCGCTGAGCGACCCATCGCCATCGCGATCAAAACGCAGGAATTCGCGCAGCAACAATTCGTCGCGCGGCAGGCCGCCCTGGTAGAACTGAAGCAGCGTCGAAATGGTATCGGCCACGCCGGGAGTTCCGGACCGCGTTCGCGCCAGCGCTGCTGCGGGGTCGATTCGACGCGAGTCAAGCCAGCGCTGGTCGTTCGCCGTCTGGTCATGAAGGTTGCCAACGGCGAGCGCGTCAGCACCGTGCCCGGCGGCACTGCGCGCCAGCGTCATCAATCGAGTGAAATCGAGCGGCGAATTGCCGCGCAATGAGATTCCCCATGGCCGACGCCGCGATGTCGCATGGGCCATCGGCGCACACGCGCGCAGCGGCGCGACGGCCAAAGCAATTCGTGATCCGGCCAGCTCCAGTTGGTGGTATCCGGCGTGCAGCACGGGTGGCAACCAGTGCCCGCCTTCGCCTTCAAAGACATGGCCCTCCACCACCGCGCCGTCTTCGTACTGAAGTCGAAACGGCGCCGGCGAAGGCAGTGCGAACGACAGTCGGGTGGGGCTGCCGACCCACGTCGTCAACATCGGCGGCGGCAGGCGACGCCGTTCGGCTAGTGCGGCGGACGACTTGCTGCGCTGGCGCGGGGAGCGACAGGGAAGTCCCTGCGCCTCAAGCAAGGAAAAAAGAGCTTCGTCGGCTACGACATGTCGATAACCGCCCGCATCGACCCACGTGCCGACAACGCCGGCACTGCGGGCCAGTTCGGCAAGATCGTCAGTCATTGCAATGGTCGCGCATCGTGAATCCTCAATCGCGAAGACTCGAGCGTCCTCCGCAAACCTCAAACTGCCTGCACGAACCGTACCAACAATTCACCAATCCTGCTGATCCAGTCGGGTATCTCTCAAGCCATGTACATGCCGCCGTTGACGTGCAAGGTTTCTCCAGTTATGTAAGACGCCGCCGGCGACGCCAGGAACGCGACTGCCTTGGCGATGTCGGATGGCTCCCCGAGCCGCTGCAGCGCAATCTGGCCAACCAGCGCATTTCGCTGATCGTCCGGCAATGAACGCGTCATGTCGGTATCGATGAAGCCCGGCGCGACGACATTCACGGTGATTCCACGCGACCCGATCTCGCGCGCCAGTGATTTGGAGAAGGCAATAATGCCCGCTTTTGCGGCAGCGTAGTTGGACTGGCCAGCGTTGCCGGTCAAGCCGATGACCGATGCGATATTGATGATGCGACCCTTGCGCGACTTCATCATGCCTCGCAGCACGGCCTTGCTGCTGCGGAACACCGATGACAGGTTGGTATCCATTACCGCCTGCCAGTCGTCGTCCTTCATCCGCATCAGCAACTGGTCGCGGGTGATCCCTGCGTTGTTGACCAGCACGCTGACCGGGCCAAACTCTGCGGCTATTGATTCGATCAATGCATCGATTGCACCCGCCTCGGTGACATCCAGGATGCGCCCTGCCCCACCTTGTGCCGAAAGTCGCTCGGCAATCGCATGCGCACCTGATTCGGTCGTCGCGGTGCCGATCACGGTTGCACCCTGCCCCGCCAATTCATCGGCAATCGCGGCACCAATACCGCGACTGGCACCGGTTACCAGCGCGATTTCACCTTGCAGGAATGTCGTCATCGCTCACCGCCTCTGGTTGTTGTCTTGTGAAAGTAGCGGGCAATCAGTTGGCCGGCCACGCCGAACGAGCCATGTCGAATTCTGCCGGCGTGCCAAGTGTTTGGGTTTCTACCGACTTGTCGATGCGCCGAATCAAACCCGACAGCACCTTGCCCGGACCGCATTCGGCGATTCTTGTGACTCCGTGAGATGCGAGCGCTTGCACGCACTGGGTCCAGCGCACCGGAAGATAGAGCTGGCTGACCAGCGCTGCGCGTATCGCATCAGTGCCTTCGTGTACCACGCCATCGACATTCTGCACGACGGGAATGCTCGGCTTACACCAGTCGTACGCTGTCATCGCCTCGCCAAGTCGATTCGCCGCTTCGCGCATTAGCGGCGTGTGTGACGGCACGCTCACAGCAAGCTTCACCGCCTTGCGCACGCCGGCTTCAGCGAGCTTGGTCAGTGCGGCGTCGACTGCTTCGACATGGCCGCCAATGACAATCTGGCCGGGCGAGTTATAGTTGGCCGGCACCACGATCTTGATGCCCGATACGTCTTTGCAGGTTGCCTCAACGAGTGCATCGTCGGCACCGAGTACGGCGGCCATCGCACCGATGCCGGCAGGCGCGGCCGACTGCATGGCTTGGCCACGAATGCGCACCAGATGTGCCGCGTCATGCAAGCTGATCGATTCGGCCGCAACCAATGCGCTGTACTCGCCCAGGCTGTGGCCGGAAAGCATTCGCGGTCGCTCACCGCCCAGCGACAGCCAGAGACGCCAGACGGCGACGCTGGCAGCCAGCAGTGCAGGCTGCGTGTATTCGGTGCGATTGAGCATCTCCTCGGGGCCGCCCTGCGATAGCGCCCAGAGATCGACACCAGCGCCTTGTGAAGCTTCGTCGAAAGTCTCACGAATGCTTGCGTGCAGCTCGGCCAGCTCGGCCAGCATCGCCACGCTCTGCGAACCTTGTCCGGGGAAAACAAATGCGAGGGACGAATTGGTCATTGCGGCTCCAGTTTCGCGCCAGGGGTGCCCGCGTCGTTCATCACGATCAATAGCGCAGCAGCGCCGATCCCCAGGTAAAGCCACCGCCGAATGCTTCGAGCAACAACAACTGGCCACGCTCAACCTTGCCCGAGCGTACGGCGTGATCCAGCGCCAGCGGTACCGATCCTGACGATGTATTGCCATGCTTGTCGACGGTGATGATGACCCTGTCCATGGGCATGTCGAGGCGCTTGGCCGTGGCCTGGATGATGCGCAGGTTGGCCTGGTGCGGGATCAGCCAGTCGATGTCGTGCTTGTCGAGACCGTTCGCTTGCAATGTTTCGTCCACGATCGCATCAAGGGTCTTTACCGCGACCTTGAACACTTCCGCACCGCTCATCAGGATGCGCAGGCCGGCGTTGGGCTGGTTCTCGTCGAAGCCGGTTGAAACGCCATTGGTCGAACGCAGCAGGTTGCCATACCCGCCATCGGCATGCAGATGGGTCGACAGGATGCCGGCCTCATCAGAAGCCTTCAGCACGACCGCGCCAGCGCCGTCGCCAAACAGGACGCAGGTGTGACGGTCGGTCCAGTCGACCATGCGTGTCAGCGTTTCCGCGCCGACGACCAGTGCCGTCTTTACCGAGCCGGAGCGTATGAACTTGTCGGCAATGCCAAGCGCGTACATGAAGCCACTGCAGGCAGCGTTGACGTCGAATGCGGTGCAGCCGTTTGCACCGATGCGTGCCTGCAAAAGGCACGCGGTCGAGGGAAATACGAGGTCAGGCGTCGTCGTGCCAACGATCAGCAGCTCGATATCCTTGCCATCCACACCTGCGGCTTCCATTGCCTTGAGCGCGGCCGCATGGGCGAGGTCGCCGGTGGTCTCACCTTCTGCCGCGACATGGCGCTCGCGGATTCCGGTGCGGCTGGCGATCCATTCGTCGCTGGTCTCGACGATCTTTTCCAGATCGGCGTTGGTCAGGACTTTTTCCGGCAGATGGCTGCCAGTGCCTGCGATGCGTGAGTAAATCAGGACCGTATCCCCCAATCAGGGCCGCTGCCGAACCGTGCAGCCGGTGCAGTGTGCAACGATGCTGGCGCAATGCACAAATCAAGGATGCCCCGATCAACTGCGCAAGGCGCGTTGTTGATCGATACGTCCTTCGTTACCGACCAATAAAAACGGCGAGCATGATGGCGCTCGCCGTCTCAGGATGGCGCTTCGCGATCAGTCTTCGACGGTCGCCACGGCCTTCGGCGCGATGACTTGCTTGCCACGGTAGTAGCCGTCCTTGGTGACGTGGTGGCGGATATGCACCTCGCCCGAGGTGGGGTCGGTCGACAACTGCTTGGCGCTCAGCGAATCGTGCGAACGGCGCATGCCACGGGTGGAAGGCGATTTACGGCTCTTGGCAACTGCCATGGTGACTCTCCAAAGATTCGGTGGATCGGTTAATCAAGAATGAAACGATAAGTTTTCGAAGTGCAATTCAACTTCGGTGTCCGTCGGCGCTTGTGTTCAATGTTTCTTCAACGAGGCCAGCGCTGCAAACGGATTGGCTTGCGGCGACTGCATCTCGTCGTCGGCCAGCTCGATATGCTCAAGCGGGCCACCCGGCCGGGTCGGAACCAGTGGCAGGGCCAGAATCAATTCGTCCTCGATCACATCGACCAGATCGAGATGTCCATCCGCGCCAACCAGCAAGGCTTCATACTCGGGAAGCAATGCCGCTTCCTCGCTCTCGTCGCGGATCAAACCCAGTTGCTGGTCCAGCGCAACCGGTTCCAGATAAACCTCCAGCGTACGCTGGCACAGCAAGGGCAACTGCGCTGTCGCCTTCAACTGCAACATCGACGTGCCGAATGAATCGCGGTCGAAATCGAGCTGGTAAGCCACCTCTCCCTCGCTAGCCGCCAGACTTTCCGCCAAGCGCTTGAAGCGCGTCAGCGGCAGGCTTCCGACGAAGCTGCGGCGCGATTGCACCATGCGCGCGACATCGACGTTTGGGGGGAGATCAGAAGACATAGGGCGCGCGATGTTAGGGCTGAACCGCCGTGCCGTCAAACATGCTGCACCGCGCAAACTGCGATTATACGCAGGAATTCAGGCGTTTGCGGTTGACGTGTGCCTTGCAACAAGCACCGCGAGGCCTCCCGCAAATCCCAGTTGATCGATTCCGATGAAGGTGGGTAGACACAATCGGTACCCGCGTACGACTTGGATACGGTACCCCGGAACCAAGCAAAGCGTTTCCTGCCATCGTAGAGATTGAGCGTCGCGACCGGCCTGAGGTCCGCAACGCGCTGGCACAGACCATTTAACCATAGCGCCTTGTCGCGCTCGCGACCGGCTGTTTCTTCGACAACCAGCAGCACATTTTTCCCGGTTTCAGACGTCAGGCCAGTCTCGTCACGCTGCCAAAGTCGCAACTGAGCTGCGCGTCCGTGCTTGGTGTTGAGCGGGTGATCGAGGCTGTAAATCGGCGTCGAACTGTCGAGTGCGAAGTCGAGTTGGGCGGCCAGCATGAAGTTGTCGGCGACGAGGATAGCGTCGGCAAGCTCGGGTGTCGCCAGCAAGGAGCGTGTCGTCGCAGCGGCTTGGTCCCAGCCAACGAAATGTTCGGGAAACGCCTTGTATTGACTCAATGCCGATGCGCCACTCACTGTCGCTGCAGCAACGAAATACGCATACACCAGCATCGTTCCGATGATTGCGCCAGCAGCGGAAAGCCATGTCGCCCAACGCATCATCGGCCATCGTCGCTGCCACTGATCCAGCAGCGCCGGCAACATGCTAAACAGGGCCAGATACCCCGGCAACGGCCAGTGCACGCGAAAACGCTGGCCGTCGGCGAACAAACCGAGCACGAAGTAGCCGACCAGGAAGGTGCCGGCGACGATGCCCACCAGATCCCACGGCAGCGGCGACGGTTGCCGGCTCGAAACCCTGCGCCACGCGGCAACCATGGCGGCGAGTAGCAACAGATAAAGCACCGGCGTCGTCACCAACGCTTGTTCCAATGGTTGCACCAGCGCGTCCGCGTGGAACGCCCATGGGTGGCGATCCAGCAACTGGAAACGCATCGCATCGGCACCAATCACCTGATCGCCAAGCAGCAACGGCAGAAGGCCGAGCAAGCCGATGACTACGGCAATCCAGTGGCCAGGCGATTTCCACAGCCGGCGACCGCGCGGCGTTGCGAGCAGGTACACGATGCCAGCAGCCCACAACATGGCCGCGCGATAGTGGGTGAGCCAGGCCAGCGCCAGCCAGAAACCCAAAACGACTCCGATAGACCAACGACGAGGCTGCCCAGCGAGCCGATCAAGTGCATCGACGGCGAGCAGGCATAACAGCGTCAAGGGAACATCCGGCAACGCGAGCACGCCAAAACTCGCCAGCAATGGCAGGACCAATGCCCAGCAACCAGCTTGCCAACCCAACCGCTCCCCGAAGTGCCTAGCGCAGATCGAGCGCACCACCCACGCAATCAGCAGCGACATCACGATGAATAGTGATCGCAGCGCCAGCGTCGAATGACCGAACAGGGTCTCGCCGGCGCGAATCAGCCAAGCCGTCAACGGCGGCAGGTCGCTGTAAGTCCACGCCAGGTGTCGGCTTTCCTGCCAGTAAAACGCCTCGTCGACGAACAGCGACAGATAGCTCGCCAGCAACAGCTTTGTGACCAGCGTCACGAACAACAGCGTCCAGAACGTCGCACGCCAGCGCGCGCGGTCGTCGGAATCGCGCGGCATCGCTACACTCGGGACTTCGATCCTGCTTACGTTCAACGACCTCGCCTCTGATGACAACAGCCAATCCGGCGCAAGCCAGCAATCAGGACCTTCGCAGCGCATTGGGCGCCGCGATCAAGCAGGTCAACGCCGTGCTGCTCGGCAAACCGCGCGAAGTGCATCTGGCGTTTACCTGCCTGCTGGCCGGCGGTCATTTGCTGATCGAGGACCTGCCCGGCGTCGGCAAGACCACGCTGGCGCATGCCCTTGCAGCCACGCTCGACCTGTCTTACCAGCGCGTCCAGTTCACCAGCGACCTGCTGCCGTCGGACATTATCGGGGTCAGCATCTACCAGCGCGAGTCCGAGCAGTTCCAGTTCCATCCCGGCCCGCTGTTCACGCAGTTGTTGTTGGCGGACGAAATCAACCGCGCCACACCGAAAACGCAAAGTGCCTTGCTCGAAGCGATGGCCGAGGATCAGGTCACCGTCGATGGGAATACCCGGCATCTGGACGCACCGTTCTTCGTGGTCGCAACGCAGAACCCGGTCGATCTCGCCGGCACCTGGCCATTGCCAGATTCGCAACTGGATCGCTTCATGCTGCGGATGAGCCTGGGTTATCCCGATGCCGCCGCGGAACACACGATGCTGCTGGGCCCGGACCGACGCCGAATTCTCGAAGAACTGAAGCCATGCCTGTCGCCGGCTCAGATCATCAGCCTGCGTCGCGAGTGTGCCGGTACCGTCGCCAGTCCCGCGTTGATCGACTATTTGCAATCGCTGCTAGCGGCGAGCCGGCAGCATCCGGAAATTCGTATTGGGCTATCACCGCGCGCCGGCTTGGCCGTGCTCGCGGCTGCGCGTGCGCATGCACTGCTCGCCGACCGTGCCTTCGTGCTGCCGGAAGACGTGCAGGCCGTTTTCCCGTTCGTCGCCGCGCACCGTCTGACGCCGGTCGCAGGCAGTCGCGCCGACCGCGATCTGCTCGCCAACAAGCTGCTCGAAGCAACGCCGCTGCGTTGATGTCGCCCGTTGCTGCCGCGATGTCGCATTGGCAACGCTGGCGACAGCGTGCGCTTGAGTTTGCCGAGCGCAAATTGCCGGCACTGACGCGTTTGCGTCGGCCGGAACCGTTGCCGATCATTCTTGATCGCCGCCGCATCTATACCTTGCCTACCGGCTTTGGCGTCGCCTTCGCGCTGTTGCTGTTCGTGATGCTGCTGGGCGCACTCAACTACGGCAACAACGCGGCAATCCTGCTGACCTGCCTGCTCGCCGCGACCGCGAGTGGCAGCCTGTATTTCGCGTTTCGAAATCTCGCCGGCTTGCGGGTGATCGGTATGCGCGGCATCGGCGATGTGCATGCCGGATCGACTGCGGCTGTCGAGCTTCGATTCGCGCCGGGACTGCGTGATCGGCCCAGTTTGTGTTGTCGCCACGACGAATCGATTACCTGGTTTGCGCTGGCCAGCGGCAACGATGATGTGGTCAGTCTGCATGTGCTCGCGCTAAAGCGAGGCTGGTGGTTGCCGGGGCGTATCGCGATTGCGACCAACTATCCGCTCGGCCTGTTCCATGCCTGGAGCTGGCTGCATCCGGACCGGCCGCTCCTGGTGTTGCCGCACGCCGAGGACGAACCGCCTCCGCTGCCCTACGACAGCGCGAACAGTGGCGACCACGCCGCCATCGGCAATGACGAGGATTATTCCGGCCTGCGCGACTATCGTCCGACCGACCCACCGCGCCGTATCGCCTGGAAGGCATCCGCGCATCGCGACAGCTTGCTGATTCGCGAAAGCGAGCGCCAAACCGGCGACGCGCTGGTGCTCGATTACAGCGAGCTACGTGGTCTCGATCACGAATCGAAAATTTCGCGACTGACTGCATGGGTGCTTGCTGCCGAATCGAACCAGTCGGCCTACGCGCTGGTGATTCCTGAACTGCAGATCGAAGCCGCGATCGGCCCGGAACATCGCAGCGCCTGCCTGCGTGCCTTGGCTTTGCTACCGCCATGACCGAACGACTGAGCACACGCCAGTTCGACCTGCTCGGGCTCGCCGTCGGCTGCGCCTTGCTGCCGCACTTGCAACGCCTGCCAAATTGGCTGGCTGCGGCGCTGGTCATCATTGTGGCGGTCCGAGTGATCCTGCGTCGGCGTGGCATTGGCGCGGCGGCTCGCTGGATAAGGCTGCCTTTGACGATCACCCTCGTCGCACTGACTTGGCACGAATACGGCAACGTCTTCGGCCGCGACGCTGGTGCCGCACTTGCTACCGGCTTGCTGGCGCTGAAGCTGATCGAAACGGAAAAAACCCGCGACGCGCGTGTCGGGCTTGGTTTTGCTGCCTTCGTGCTGATGAGCGCCTTGCTGTTTGATCAAGGACTCACGGCGACCGTGCTGGTCTCGGCTGCGTTGATCGTCGTCATCGCCGCGCTGGCGGCCTTGCAACCCGCGCCATTGCTAGCCGCGCGTCCGAACTGGCACATGTTCAAGCTGGCAATGACCCTGTTTGCTGTTGGCCTACCGCTGGCGCTTGCGGGCTTCGTCTTGATTCCGCGACTGTCATCCCCGCTATGGGGAACGCCATCCGACCAGCGCCCGCGGATCGGTCTCAACGACGAAATGAAGCCAGGCTCGATGACCGATCTCTTGATCGACGAAGGCCCTGCGATGCGCGTGGTGTTTGACCAGCCCATCGCGCAACCGGATCGGCAATTCTTCCGCGCCGTGGTGTTGTGGGACTTCGATGGCACGACGTGGATACGCGGCAAACGCGCTGGCTATCAACAAGCCGAACCGGTGCAGGCAATCGTGCAACCGACCAATTACACGGCGACCATGGAAGCCAGCGAACGACGCTGGGTGCCTAGCCTCGACGTTCCGCTCAACGCACCGGATGGAACGCGCTTGTCCAGCGAGCGCGTGATCTTTGCCAATGAACGGATCAACCAGCCGCGTGCTTTCAAACTGAGTTCCGTGCTGCGCTATCGGCTTGGCGATCGCCTGAACGTCAGCGACCGCGCGAGTGCGCTGGCCCTGCCCGCGCAACGCAACCCGCGCGCGATCGCGCTGGCGCAGGAATGGAAACAATTGTTTCCCAACGACCCGCAAAGCATCGTCGATGCCGCGCTGGCCATGTACTACGCACGCTTCACCTACACGCTGGCGCCGCCATTGCTCGGTATCGATTCAGTCGACGAATTCCTCTTCTCCACCCAGGCCGGCTACTGCGAACACTACTCGTCCAGCTTCGTCGTGTTGATGCGCGCCGCTGGCATTCCGGCACGTGTTGTGACCGGCTACCAGGGTGGCTGGTGGAGCCCAAACGGGAATTACTTGCTGATCCGGCATTCCGATGCGCATGCCTGGGCCGAAGTCTGGATCGACGACCAAGGCTGGATGCGGGTCGACCCGACCGCTGCGGTGAATCCATCGCGCATCGTCTACGGCAGCGATGGCAGTGGCCAGTTGTCGTGGTTTGAAAACAGCTGGTTTCGCGACATGCGCAATCGCATGGACGGCGTCAATCGGCTCTGGACCGAGGCGGTCGTCCAGTTCAACGCATTGCGCCAGAAGCAGGCACTGACCCGTTTCGGCATCAGTGATGCCAGCCAGCGTGATTTGATGACCGCGCTGGTGATCGCCGTAATCGTGATGTTGACGCTGGCGACGTTGTGGGCGTTGCGCCAACCCAAGGCGCGGCGCAGCGATGCGCTCGAGCGCGCCTGGTTGCGATTGTGCGAGCGAATCGCGAAGCAAGGTCCGTCGCGTCGCGAAAATGAAGGGCCTCGCGACTATGCCGAACGGGTCGCTGCGCACTCGGAATCGGTAAGTCCGGACGCTACTGGATTGATCGAGCGCTATATCGCCTTGCGCTACAGTCAGCCGATGGCAGATTCGCGCGCGGTCGCCGCGTTCACGTTGTCGGTAGCTAAATTTCCGTCAAAGCGCTGACCGATAACGCACCATTCACGCTCTGCTGCCAGAGGAAGGACGACAATAATGTTAGCGAGGCTCGAAACTGCAACGCAACGACCCCATCACTCGTCGACTGACACATCGAATTATCGAGGTAACGCACCATGTTGAAACAACTGTTTGTCGCCGCTGGCCTGCTTGGACTGACCGCCTGCGCGACAGTTCCTGCACCATTGCAAGGTAACTTCGTCGCATCGACTCCGCGCGCTGCACCCGCTGTCGGCGAGACCGTGCGCTGGGGTGGCGAAGTGATCAGGGTCGAACCGAAAACCAGCACGACCTGCGTTGAAGTGCTCGGCCACGAACTCGGTTCCACTGCTCGGCCAGTCGATACCGATCGCAGTAACGGTCGCTTCATGGCTTGCCAGAACGGCTTCATCGAACCTGGCGACTATCCGAAGGGTCGTGAAGTAACCGTCATCGGTCGACTCAGCGGCACGGTGACCGGTCGTGTCGGCGAATTTGATTACGTCTATCCGCGCGTTGCCGCGTCGACGATATATCTGTGGCCCAAGCGCGTGCAGCGCGTGGCCGGCTACGGTTCTGGCTTCTACGACCCGTTCTGGGGCAGCCCGTGGGGATGGAACGGCGGATTTGGCTACGGCTTTGGATATCCATATGGCCAGCGCCCGATCATCATCGTCAAGCCGCGCCCTCCGGCACCGCCACCAGCACCTTCGATGCAACGCAGAAAGTAGTGATTGAGTATGACGGGAGCACGCAATGACCACGGTCTACCCATCGAAGATCGACACCTGGTTGCTCGTCGTTCTTGTTCTGGCGATGGCCGTGACACTGATCGGCTGCATCTCGGTCATCTTGCAAGCTCCAGCCGGGCAGTCTTCGACAGCATGGTGGGTTTCCGGACCTACCTGCCTCATCGGCATCGGCTTGCCAGTCTGGCTGCTGCTGGGCACTTGCTACACCGTTTCGCCTGGGGAAATAGCGATCAAGAGCGGCCCGTTCTCGTCGCGCGTGCCCATTGCCGACATCACCGCCATCACGGAAACCTCCAACGCGATGGCGAGCCCGGCGCTTTCGCTCGACCGATTGCGTATCGACTATGGTCGCGGGATGTCCGTGATGATTTCACCGCGCGACAAGGCCAGGTTCACGATTGAAGTCGAAGCGTTGCGCAATAGCAGATAACTCGCTCGTACATCAATCGCTCAACCCGGCGGCCAGGTCATCCGGCGGCCAGCGAGCAGGTGCAGATGCAGGTGATAGACCGACTGGCCACCGTCTTCATTGCAGTTGATCACCAGACGATAGCCGTCGTCTGCGAGGCCCTGCTCCTTTGCGAAACCCGTCGCAGCGAGCACCAGGCGACCGATCAGTTCGGCATCGCCGTCGGCAAGATCGTTCAGCGTCGCGATGACGCGCTTCGGGATGAACAGCACGTGGGTCGGTGCCTGCGCGTTGACATCGCGGAAGCCGAGGATGTCGTCATCCTCAAAAACGATATCGGCGGGAATCTCGCGGTGGATGATCTTGCTGAAAATGGTGTCAGTCACTGGGGGACTCCCTGCTGGCGGACAGGTTCATGAACAAGCAGGCAGCTTGACGCGCTGGCCGACCCGCAACGAATAGCGCGGCGCACGCAGCCCATTTGCCTTGGCGATTTCCGCGCTGCTACACGCGCTCTTGCGGGCGATCGACGACAGGGTATCGCCCCTGCGGACGGTGTAACTGTTGGTCTTGCCGGCACCCTTGGCCGCCGAGCTACGCGCCACCGCCGATGGGGCGACCACGATCAGCGCCGGCGGTGGAACCGCCGATTGCAGATCAGCGGCTAGCGCCTGCCACTTTCCAGCAGCGCAGAGTTTCGGATAAGCCAGCTCCAGCGGAAATGGAACCTGCAACTGCGTGCCGGCGGCAATACGCTGGTCGTGCTCATAGCGCGGATTGAGATTGCGCAACGGGCGGAACCAGCCGTCGGCGTTGTCACCCACCTGTCCAAAGCAAACAGTCAACTCGGCCAGTGACGCCGGCTTGGCCAAGGTGATTCGTCCGGGTCGGCCATCGATGGCCGGAAACTTCAGGTTGTAGCGATCCGGGTGCATGAACAGCCAGGCGGCGGCCAGCACCATCGGCACGTAATCGCGAGTTTCCGGCGACAGTGCGGCGTAGATTTGCGGGTCCCAGAAGCTGGCCTGGGGCGCACTGGCGGTCAGGCGCCGCATACGGCCTTCGCCACCGTTGTAGGCCGCCAGCACGAGTTCCAGATTGTTGTTCAGCGCCGCCAGTTGTTCGTTGACATAGTCGGCGTTGGCGCGGGCGGAACGTGCCGGGTCGTAGCGCTGGTCGAAACCATCGACGGTACCAAGCCCAAACCGCATGCCGGTCGCTGGCATGAACTGCAACAGGCCGGCAGCGCCCGATCGCGACACCGCATGCACCTTTCCGCCGGATTCCTTGGCCATGAAACCGAACAGGATCGCTTCTGGAAGGCCAGCCTTGTGATATTCCGGCCACATCGCGTAACGCATGTACTGGTAGTTGACGTAGGCGGTCATCAAGTTCGGGCGGTACTGGGTCAGCCACTGCTGGATGCCGGCCTTCACTGCTGCGTTGACGGCGATGACTTCCGACAGTTCGCGCCCTTTCAATAGAGTGATCGTGCGGCCAAGCTCGGGCACGCTGCCCAGTACCGGCGATACTTCGCCGACGGCCGCACTCGCTTCCGGCGTATCGGTTTCGCCCAATGCCGCTTCCACGGCGACGCCGTCGAGGTTCACCCGCAACAGCCGGTCGTACGCCGCGTAAAAGCGATTGCTGTCGCATCCGCTCAATTTTTCGCAACTGACCGTCGCGGTGCGCATCTCATTGAGTGCTGTTTTCATGTCTGCGCGGGCTTTTTCCTGGTCGCCACGACGAGCCGCGCTCAGTCCGGACTCGTAGCGACGGATTTCACCGTCAAGTCGCGCGTAAAGCGCATCGACAGCCGCATCGCCGCTACTCGCGCGCGTGCCGGCACCGGATTGCACGGCGCCCGGCCCGGCGCAAGAGGCAACGCTGCACAGCGCCGCCAGGAAGACAACTCGTAGCGAAATCGACATCAATGGATTCCTTGGAAAAGTCCGAGACAAAGTAACCGGCTGTCATCGCAACGGCAACCTGTGCAACCGTCTAGGAGACGAGTCGGCCCATCAATGATCGAAGCGCCAATGGACGTAGCGGCTTGTGCAACAAATGGCAGCCCGCACTGCGCACGGCATCGCGGACCGCTGCGCCGTGATCGGCAGTGACCACGATACAAGGAACGCTCTGCATCGTCGTTGGCAGCGCCGCGCGCAGGTCAAGTCCCGTGGCACCGTTGTCCAAATGAAAATCGACGACGATCAGGTCGGGTAGCTGCCGTTGCGTTGCCGCGACCGCCTCGACCGAGTCGGTCGCGGCGACCACTTCACAGCCCCACCCCGACAGCAGCTCGACCATCGCTTTGAGCACGGCCACATCGTTGTCGACGACCAACACGCGTGCCGGAATTCGTTGTGACGCCAGC
The DNA here is from genome assembly GCA_049661925.1 of Dokdonella sp. Lineage (GTDB taxonomy): Bacteria > Pseudomonadota > Gammaproteobacteria > Xanthomonadales > Rhodanobacteraceae > Dokdonella. The sequence goes on along the minus strand of JBATAQ010000047.1, from coordinate 17,000 downwards.
CTTGGTGGCTCCAGGACCGGGCTTGGTCGAGCACTCGTCATCGGAACATCGATGAAGAACACGCTGCCCTTACCCAGCCATGAACGCAGGCCGAGTCGCAAGCCGAGCAAATGCGCAACACGCTCGGCAATCGAAAGCCCCAGCCCCAACCCCTGGCCACCGCTATCAACGCGTCGAAATTCCTCGAAAATCAATTGCCGATGTTCCTCGGCAATGCCCGGGCCGCTGTCCCACACTTCGATCCTTAACGCGCTGTCGATACGACGGCAACCCAGTACGATCCTGCCGCGCGGCGTGTAGCGGATTGCATTGGCGAGGAAGTTTTGCAGGATGCGACGCAGCAAGGCCGGATCGCTGTCGAGCCACGCCGACGACGTCACGCAATCAAGTCGCGAGCCTTTCTGCTCTGCCAGCACGCGGAATTCGGACGCCAGTCCGCGCAACACGTCGTCAACCGGAAAAGGACGCGGCTGCGCGACCATGCCGCCAGCGTCGAGCCGCGAAACATCGAGCAGGCCAGCGAGCAGCTCCTCGGCCGATCCCAGCGCGCCGTCGATATTGGCAACGGCTTCGCGGTACTCATCGTGCGCCATGCGTTGGCCCAGGCTGTGGACGAACAACTGCGCGGCATTTAACGGTTGCGCCAGATCATGGCTGACCGCCGCCAGAAAGCGCGACTTCGCGCGATTCGCCAGTTCGGCTGCAGCCGTCGCCGTTGCCAGGTCGGTCGTGCGTTCGGCGACGCGGCGTTCCAGTCCTTCCGCGGCGCGCTTGAGTTCGGTCTCGGCTTCACGAAACGCGGTGACGTCGGTGAAGGTCGCGACGAAGCCGCCATCGGGCATCGGATTGCCACGAATCTCGACCAGGCTGCCATCGGGAAAGCGTCGTTCCGACAGCAACGGCGTGCCCGCCTGCATATGGGCCAGTCGCCGGCCGACCATCGCCATGATGGACTGCGGGTCATGTCCGTCCGAATGCAGAACGTGGGCCGACAGCTCGGCGACCGGCGTGCCGACCTCAAGCATGCCGCGAGGGAAGGCAAACATTTCTGCATAGCGCGCGTTCCAGGCAACCAGTTTCAGGTCGCGATCCACCACGCTGATGCCCTGACTCATGTTTTCCAGTGCGGCTTCGAGGATGCGCTGGTTGAAGCGCAGCGCTTGCGATGCTTCGCCGACGATGGTCGCAACCGTTTCAAGATCGCGGCCCTGCTCGCGCTTCGCGGCGTCGAGCAGCAGGCGCGCCGACGAGGCACCGAAGACAGTCGCCAGTTCGCGTTCAATACGGTCGCGCTGTCCGCTACTGGCGACGCCGTCGCGAGGCACGCCGATGAGTTGATCGACCCGATCCGGCGCAAGGAAGCGCGTGCCAAGGTCGCGCAATGCGCGAACGTCGAGATCGACTTCAACCACCGCGATCGGTTTCGTTGCAAGCGCCGCGAGCAACAAGGTCACGATGGTCTCGATTGCCAGGCTGAGCAGCACCGCGCGACTCAGCCGACTCCAGCCGGAAAGCCCGAACAGGTGATCGGGCGATAACCAGGCTATTCCGAACGGTCCTTCGGCGAGCCATGCCGGTTCGATCAAGGTGGGAACGAGCAGGCACCACGCCCAGACGACAACGCCGGTCGCCAGACCGACCAGCACCGCGCGCGGTGGGGTTTGTGGTCGCAATATCGCGAACAACACCGCCGGTGCCAGCGTTCCGAGACCGGAGAACGACAGCGCGCCGATATCCGCCAGCGCTTCGTTGCCGCTGGTCGCGCGACCATAGATCCACGCAAGCAGGACGACCACAAGAATGGCGAAGCGACGCTGCCGCAACACACTGCCGCGTAGATCGCCGCCGTCATCCTGCCGCCACGACCCACGCACCTGCAACGGCGTCAGCCAGTGGTTACTGATCATCAGGCTGAGCGCAAGCGTGGCCACCACGACCATGCCGGTCGCAGCGCTCAAACCGCCAAGGTAGGCAAACAGGGCTAGCCCGGCATGACCATCCGCCAATGGCAGCGCCAGTACGTACAGGTCGGATGGCACGCCGAGCGCGCTCAGGCGCAGGTCACCGGCACGCGCCAGCGGCAGCAAGGGCAGAGCGATCAATCCCATGTAAAGCGGGAACAACCAGCGGGCGGGTTTCAGATCAGCCGGACTGCGGCATTCGGCGATGCCGACGTGATAAAGATGCGGCAGCGTGAACATGGCGAGCACGCCAAGCACAATCAATCCCGGGAACCCGCTGGCGCTGGTCGTTGCCGCTGGCACCACGTCTACCCAGCCATAGCCGAACATCACCCAGATGCCGATTGCCAGCATGGCACCAAGCTTGAGTACCGATTCCAGCGCAATCGCCAGCACCAGGCCACGATTGTGTTCGGCACTGCTGACGCTGCGTGTGCCGAACAGCATCGCGAATACGGCCATGACCAGTGCAACGTAGAGGGCGCTGTCCTGCCATGGCGGTGCTTCGATCTGGGTTGCGCGGGTCAGCATGCCGAAGCTCATCGCCACAGCCTGCAACTGCAAGGCGATGTAGGGAATGATGCCGAGGACTGAAACCAGCGTGATTGCCGCGGCAAGCCGCGAGTCCTTGCCAAGTCGCGCGGCTACAAGATCGGCAATCGTCGTGCTGTGTGTTTCGCGAACCAGTGCAACCAGTCGCTGCAACAATCGCGTGCCGAAGACAAACAGCAGGATGGTGCCGATAAAAGTCGGCGGCAACCACCAACCCGAGCGCGCCGCCTGGGTCACGGTTCCGTAGAACGTCCACGACGTGCAGTAAGCCGCCAACGACAAGGCGTAGACAATCGACCAGCGCTTTTCCAGCCCGGCCGGGTGGCGCTCGCCCCAGATTGCCGCGCCGAACAACAGGCCCAGCCAGACCAGACTAGCGGCGATGACGATCAGGCTCGACATCGCAACAAGCGCTGCCGCTGTTCTCGTTGGACTACTTCGTCAACGCATCCAACGCGTTCGACATCCAGCTGATTTGCGCACCGCTGCGCAGCTGGTAATCGGCACCCGTGTAGCCCCACCAGTCCCAACATGCTTTCGGATTCAACGGCGCCAGGCTGGCGTGGGCCTGAGGGTACAACACGGCAACCTTGTAAATGTCGGCCCAACGATTGAATCCGCTTTCCCTGACGAAGGCTTCACCGACGGCATCGCGATTCTGCTGGCAGCCGTGCAAGGCGATCAATACGCCGCAAGGCTCGCCGTTAGTGCAGGCCTTGGGGACATAGATTTCACCCTGATCGGCCATATGGGTTTTCTTGTCGGCGGTCGCGTAAGCGGCCTGGTCGAAGGTCGTGAAGGTCCCCGTCTCCGTCGATGCGGCAGCAGGTGCCGGGCCGTAGAGCGCCGTGAAAATCGCTCCGGCGGCGTCGTAGCCGCAATTGCCGATGTAGGGCGATTCGGATTTGTCGCAAGCCGTTTTGCCAGCGGCGACCGGGAACAGATGCGGGAATGCGCGCGCGCCGTCCCAGCTCACCTTCGGCTGATCCTTGCCCAAGCCTTCATAGAATTGCGCACTGGCCTTGCTGACCGATTCGGCCACCGTTTCGTCCTTGCTGCCATGCAGGACGAACACCGGATCATCGGCGAGATTCGATAGCGCGGGAATCTCGCCCTTGCCGGCACGCGCCGTCGCCTTCGCAACCAGCGCCGACACGTCGATGGCCGGATCACCCTTCATGCACGACGACAGTGCGACATCAAGCTTGCCATCGGCGCAACCGTATGGGCCACCGGCGACCAACGCCGCGCCGTGGATTTTGTCCGATAGCGCCACGTGCGCCTGAGTCGCCATGTAGGCACCGGACGAAAGTCCGGCGATCATCACGCGTGCCGGATCGACATTGATCTTCGGCAACGCCACAGCGGGTTCCTTCGCGCACGCGCTCAACGCGAACGTGGCGATCACGACGGCGGCGAGTCCGCGCAACGGGATGGATGACTGCATGGGATTCTCCTGCATCAAAAAAAGACGCCACTCCCGCGGGGAGGGAATGGCGAATGACGTTAAAGCTTATTGTCCAGCCGAACGCGAGTGAATCAGAAGCTGTAACGCGCCGTCACGTAGTAGTTGCGTGGCATGCCGTAGTACGCGGTCTGGATGTTGCCTACGCTGGAGAATTCCTGCGCATCGGTCTTGTAGACCTTGTCGGTCAGGTTGCGCACGCCACCGCGAACCTGCCACTTCATGCTCGACGAATCCCAGATGCCGTACAAGCCGGCGATACCGAATGCGCTCTGGCTGAGCGCCTCGCGGTTGTCGACGCTGAGGTAGGCCTTGTCGCGGTAGGAATAGTCACCACCAACGGTAAAGCTGCCGGCATCGTTGAGATAGAACGTGTGGCTTGCGGCGACACGCGCGGTCCAGTCCGGCGAGAATGGTACGTGGTCATGCAGATCAGCCAGCGCAGGTGTGGTCGCGACGCGCGGATCGTTGAACTCGTCGTAGCGAGCGTGCAGCCAGCCGATCTGCGCTGACAACCGCGTTCCTTCCCCAATCAATGCGATGCCTTCGAATTCAGCGCCCTGGATGCTGAGCTTGGCGGCGTTGATGACCGGAAAGCTGCCAACCACTTCGCCGCTGACACGCGCCTGGAAGTCTTCGTAGTCGCTGTGGAACACGCTGAAGTTGCCAATCAGCTTGCCATCGGCCGAACTGGCTTTCAGTCCAGCTTCGTAGGTCCAGACGTATTCCGGATCGTACTCGGGCTTGGCCGCTTCCACTGCCGCATTGGCGCGGCCATTGAAGCCACCGGACTTGAAGCCGCGATTGGCCGACACGTAGCCCATCATGTGGTCGCTGAATTCCTTTTGCAGGCTTACCGACGGTGTCAATGCACCCCAGCTCTTGTCGGTATCGAGCGCTACCGTGTTGTTGGAGCCCTGGAATGGCGCGCCAAAAATCGCGCTGGTAGTGCGCACGTAATCCTTCTGCTCACGGGTGTAGCGCAGGCCGGCGCCTAGCGTCCAGCTGTCGGCAAATTTGTAGTTGATCTGACCGTAACCGGCGTAGCTGGTGGTGTCGAGATCGTCATCGATGGTGCGCAGAAAGGTGATTGGGTTGGTGGCGAGTGCAAACAGGCTGTCGGCAAAAGCGAGCTGGTTGGATGGCAGTTTCTCGCGCAGGTAATAGAAACCATAGGTAGCCTGCAGGTTGCTGCCGTTGTCGTACTGCGCCTGCAGTTCCTGGCTGAACTGGCTCTGGTTCACGCCGACGAAGACATCGCCCAGCGAAAATTCCGACGCATCGATGTCGATGAACGACTGAGTCGTCAGCTTGCGATAGGCGGTGATGCTCTTCAAAGTCCAGGCATCGTCGGGCTTCCAGGTCAGGTTCGACGCGATGCCCTTGTGGACCAGCTTCTGGCCCTGGTCGGGACCAAACGAGGTGCGCGTTTCGAACTTGTAATCGCCGGCACGTACCGGACGCAGAATGCGTGGGCCGAGAGCGAAATCGGTCTGGATCAACGGTGCCTCGGGATTGCCGAGGGTCAGCGGGTTGTCCTGGTGGGTGTAGTCGAGCGTGAACACGGCCTTGAACGCGTCACTGGGCGTTGCGACCAGTTTGACGCGACCGGCTTGGGTATCGTTCTGGTTGTAGCCCTTGCCGGTGACCGGGTCTTCCACGAAGCCGTCGTTGCCGGTGCTCATAAGCGCAGCGCTGATGCCCCAGGTCGAGTTGATTGGCGTTGCGGCGTAGGCCTTGGTTTCGAACAGGCCGAAGTTACCGGCGGTCAATTCGACCTTGCCCTCGGCACTGTCGCCCGGTTCGCGGGTGACGATCTTGATCGCGCCGCCGGTCGAGTTTTTGCCATACAGGGTGCCCTGCGGACCGCGCAACACTTCGATGTGATCGATGTCGTAGAGGCCGAACAGCGCGCCTTGGATACGCGAGTAATAAACGTCATCGACATACATGCCGACGCCGGGATCAAAAGTCTGCAACGCATCGGGCTGGCCGATGCCGCGAATGAACACGTTGACCGCGTTCGACGAGCCGCGACCCTGCACGATGTTGAGATTCGGCACCGCGCCCTGGAGGCTGTCGATGTTCTGTGCCTGGATCTGTTCCAGGTCCTGCGCGTCAAACGCCGAGACGGAAAGCGGCACGTCCTGAATGCTCTCTTCGCGGCGACGCGCGGTCACCGTGATCGCGTCGAGGCGATCGGTCCGGCCGTCGCCACCGTCGGATTGCGCGCTAGCGTCGGTGCTGTCGTTGGCCGTATCGACAACGACTTCCGCTGCTTGTACCGCGCGGCCGGCAACGAGGCCAAGGGTCAGGGCGATGGCCAGGCTCAGGTGGTTGCGTTTCATGTTTTCCCCTCGTTGCGTATGGACGATGCGTGGGCGATATCAATGTGCGGTGCGCGTGCAAACTCGCAACCGACATCGGCTTCGACCGGAATGGCGCGCAGTCTGCCAACATGCCGAAACGCAAACACTTGTACCTTCGTACAATGCGCAGTGCGGTTTGGGATGGGGATACTGCGTGCCGGTTTCTCTGGGGACGCATTGCTGATGATGAGTTTGCTCGGGCTGCTTGCGGGCCTGATCCTGCTGACCGTGCTCGCCATGCGCGGTGTCAGCCTGTTCATCGCGACCCCGCTTTGCGCCATTGTTGTGGCACTTTGTGGCAGCCTGCCTTTGCTGGTCGGCGGGGTCGATAGCGCCAACGCGTTGACCAGCTACATGACGGGTTTCAGCGGTTTCATCGCGAGCTGGTTTTTCATGTTCCTGTTCGGCTGCATCTTCGGCAAGCTGATGGAAGACAGTGGCGCTGCCGACAGCATCGCGCGTTGGATCCTGAACACGATGGGTCCGCGACACGCGGCACTTGCTGTCGTCATCGCCTGCATCGTGTTGACCTACGGCGGCGTCAGCTTGTTCGTGGTCGCGTTCTCGGTATTCCCGACCGCGCTTGCCCTGTTTCGTGCCGCCAATTTGCCGCGCCGATTCATCCCGGCAACGCTGGGTTTTGGCTCGGTGACGGTGACGATGACATCCGCCGGCTCACCGGAAATCCAGAACTGGATTCCGATCAAATATCTGGGCACCACGCCGTGGGCCGCATGGCAAGCCAGCCTTGCCGCAGCCATCGTGATGTTGATAATCGGCCAGCTTTGGCTGAACTGGATGATTGCTCGTGCCAAGGCGCGCGGCGAGTGTTTTGACGAGCGCAAAGGCGATCCAATGGGTGGACGCAGTGACCTGCCCAATCCCGCGCTATCGATGATTCCTCTGGTCGCCGTGCTGGCCTTGAGTTTCGTGTTGCACAAGCCATTGGGAACGGCCGCCCTGATCGTCGCGCTCAGCGCTGGTTGTCTGCTGACGGCGGTCGTCGGCTGGCGTTACTTAATCAAGCCCGGCGAGGCGTTGAGCCTGGGCAGCGTTGGTGCCTTGATTGCGATCGGCAATACCGCTGCCGTGGTCGGCTTCGGCTCGGTCGCGAAAGCGGTGCCGGGCTTCGCGCTTGCCGTCGATTGGATCACCCACCTGCCCGGCCACGGCGTCGCGAATGCGGCGTTTGCGGTGGCTGCCATTGCCGCAATGACCGGCAGTGCGTCGGGCGGCCAGGCCATTGCCCTGCCCATTCTTGCGCCGTTGTATCTGGGTCAAGGCGTCGATCCCGCCCATCTGCATCGCTCGGTCGCGCTGGCGTCCGGCACGCTCGATGCGATGCCGCATAACGGCTACGTCGTCACCACGATCCGTGCGGTTTGCGGCGAAACCCACCGCGCCGCCTATTTCCCGATGGCCGCGCTGTGCGTGCTGATTCCACTGGTCGGCCTTGCAGTCGCCTTCGCGATGTTCGGCCTCGGCTTCTGATCCCGAACAGCGAAGCAAAGCGCTATTGCCTCGGTTCGACGGAGCGTACTGCCAGCGAACCTGCCGCACAAATCGATCCATCGGCGAAGCGACCGTAGACATCGATGGCGTCCGTCGCTGATTCGGGGACATAGCCGTAGTAGCCGCTGCGCAACGCGACGCTGTCTTCGAACAGGGTTTCGACCTCGGGCCGGTCCATCATCACGAAGCCAGCGCCGACGATTTTGCCAGCGTCGACGAACAAGGCATGGGTCGGCGCTTCGCGCGTGTCCGGCGAATAGATCCAGCCAAGCAACCGATCGCCGCCGCGAAATTTCGTGCGCACGTCGTGACCGAACTGGCAGCGCCGTGGCACCGCTTTGCCGAACAGGGTGGCGAAGTCGCTGCCGATCCAGGTCGACCATTCTTCGCGATAGATGGTCATGCGCTCGCGTCGGAAGTACTCGTACAGATGTTGTAGCGACCATGGATGCAGTACAGCGCTGGCCCGTCCTTGCGCATCGGTTTCTGCGACGCCGACCGTCAATGCCAGTGTCGCCAGGCGTTGGTTGCTTTCCACCGCGCGCATGCGTTGCACGTAGGTCGGAATGCCAAGCAACAAGGCAAAAAGCGTGATTGCCGCGACGGCGATCATCGACCGTCGCCACAGCAGCGCCTTTTGCTCGAACAAGCGCCACGCCAGCAGGAACAGGCTGGCCCAATACAGGCTCGACACGATAAGGTAGCGCGTGTTCATGGCCTGGTCGGGGCCAAGCGAATGGCGGCCCAGGCCGGTCAGCAACATCATGCCGATCAGCCACAGCGAGACCAGCCACAGGAAACGAATGCTGCGCTCATTCCAGCGGGCGCTGCGCCACAAACACCACGTCAATCCGCCATGTGCAACCACGACCATCGCGCCTGCCGACTGCGCGACCACCGGCAATGGCTGCTGCACCAGATAAGCGAAAAACGCACCGGCTTGCGCCAGCGTGTAGCCAATCACAGCCAAGGGAGCCGCGAAGACGGCGCGTAATGGAATGAATCCGTTGCCAACCGTGGTGCGCTGGTAGATGTAGAGCACCACGCCCGCCAACAACAGGGTGACGCCGAAGTGCAGCCAGCGCCGTTGCAGACCAGACAGGATCAACAGCGTCGGCCACAGAACCACTCCATAGCCAAAACTGAACATCGACGCGAGCACCAGCACGAATGTGGCAACGACGCTGCGCCAGGAATCCCCGGCCGTGGCCGTGCGCAATGCCGACACGCCGAACAGCAGCGACAGGCTGATGAGCAATTGCATCGGCGAAATCACGCTTTCCATCTGCGCGGGCCACAGCACGATGATGGCCAAGGCCAATCCGACCAGGATCGCCGTTGGCTTGCCACGTGGTCGCATCGACCACGCCAAGGTCGGCGCGATACCGAGCAAGGCGATCCACGACAGCACCATCGGAATGCGCCCGCTCGCATCGTCGAATGCAAAGTCCGCGTAGTAGGCGAAGAACGGAATCAACGGCCAGTGCCCATTGACAACGAAATTGACGGCGACATCCCACAGCGTCCGCTGAGTCTGGACTTCAATCCGGCTCAGCAGCGTCTCGTGCAGCGCGGCGATGTCCCAGACCGGAACCTGGTAGACGTAGCGCATCGCGTATTGGAGTTCCCACAACGCTACCGCCAGCAACAGGAAACCGAACAGCACGCGGCGACACTCCGGCTCGACCAGCCAGCAACGCATTGTCGGTATCCACGATTTCATTCAGTGTGTGCCCTTGCCGATTGGGTGCGGATTACAACGGCAGAAGCCGGCACTGTCCAGCCTGCGCCGCACATGCTGATAGAACTCGACGACGCACAGTAAACTGCCGCGATGGACCAACCAGTAATTCTCGACGTCGCCGATCTCGGCAAACAGTACGGATCGCGCGATGCAGTCAGCAATGTCTCGTTCCAGGTTCGCCGCAACGAAATCGTCGGTCTGCTCGGCCCCAATGGCGCTGGCAAGACGACCACGATCAGCATGCTGATCGGCGTGCTGGAGCCCGATCACGGCCGCATCACGATCAATGGCCTGGACCTCTCGCGCGATCGCGAAGCGGCACTGACGACGACCAATTTCGCCGCCATCTACGCGCCGCTGCCGGGCAATCTCACCGTCGCCGAAAACCTGCATTTGATGGGCATGATCTATGGCGTGCCGCAGTTGCGTTCACGCATCGACGCGATGATTGATGAATTCGACTTGGGCACTTTTCGCAATACGCGCTGTGGCTTGCTGTCGTCGGGCGAACAGACCCGGGTCAGTCTCGCCAAGGCAATGCTGAACAAGCCCGCGCTGCTTTTGCTTGACGAGCCGACCGCGTCGCTGGACCCGGCCACCGCGCGCGACCTGCGCCGCAAGATTCGCGACATCGGCCATCGCGGCGATGGTGCCATCCTGTGGACTTCGCACAATATGGTGGAAGTCACCGAAGTCTGCGACCGCGTGCTGTTCCTGTCGCAGGGTCGACTGCTTCTGCAAGGTCACCCACGTCGTCTGCCCGCCGAGCATGGCGTTGAGACGCTCGACGATCTGTTCGTCAAGATCGCCCACGAACCGTTAAGGATGCTCTGATCAACTACACGCAGGCGGCATGATGTCCGGAAGGTCTTCAGATTGGGGTGCGTGGTGCAGTGCAGGCTGGCCGCCTGGACAAGCCGCGCGCGCCGATATGGGGGCCTCCCGGGCATCACCCCATCTCTCGAAATCAACAGGTTGGGGCCGATCCGTCTACCCGCAGCTTCGCGTTGCGCCGTCTCGACAGACGGCCAGTCTGTCTTCGCCGAAGCGCCTTGATCTGTGGGTAGACGGGTCGGTGACGCGTGCGTGTAGTTGATCAGAGCATCCTTGCGCGAGGGGCCGCCATGAAGTGGCAGCGCGTCGCCGCGATTGCGTTGCGTCAGTTCTACCTGTTGCGCGGAAGCCCGGTGCGCGTGGTCCCGCTGTTCGCGTGGGTGGCGATCGACGTGGTGCTGTGGGGTTTTATCATTCGCTACCTCGACAGCCTTGGCGGCATTGGACCGAAACGCCTGTTGCCGAGCCTGCTCGGTGCGGTGCTGCTGTGGAATTTCTTCACGCGAATCATGCATGGCATCTCGACTGCATTCTTCGAAGATGTGTGGTCGCGCAATTTCCTCAACCTTTTTGCGTCACCGCTGAAGATTTCCGAATACCTTGGCGGTCTCGTATTGAGCGGCATTGCGACCAGCCTGCTCGGCTTCGTGGTGATGATTGCGCTCGCCGCTGGTGCGTTTGGTTTCTCGTTTGCGATCTACGGACTGATGCTGTTGCCGTTCGTGATGATCCTGGTGCTGTTCGGCATCGCCATGGGCATCTTCTCGACCGCGCTGGTGTTGCGCCTGGGGCCTGCGGCGGAATGGCTGGTGTGGCCAATCCCGGCTCTGCTGTCGCCATTCGCGGCGGTGATCTATCCGCTGGCCGTGCTGCCGACATGGATGCAATGGATCGGCCTGGCACTGCCGCCGGCACACGTGTTCGAGGGCATGCGCGCGGTCGTTGCAGGCGACGCGTTTCCGCTTGCCAGCTTGTTTTGGGCAGCAGCCTTGGCATTGCTACAAATCGGCTTGGCGTGTCTGTGGTTCAGTCGCGTCCATCGTTACGCGACGCGCAGCGGATTGCTGGCGCGCTACAGCGCGGAGAGCGTGAACTGATGGATGGTCGGTGCATCCGATTCGATCACACCGAAATCGTCACGCCGTTGTCAAACGTCCCTCTCTTGCCAACGCGCCGTCGCATCGGGTTACCCTTGGGTCGTCTGGTGCAGGTAGTCACGCTCGCATCGACATCGACCGTCGCTACCCGTCGACGAAAACGAAATCTTCGGCGAGACCTGCATGAGCAAGCTGGATACCACTGACCGTTTCAGCCATCGCGTCGACGACTATGTTCGCTATCGACCCGACTATCCGGAACAGTTGCTGGAGTGGCTGAAGCGCGAACATGGCGTCGACACCGGCTGGCTGGTCGCCGACATCGGCGCGGGTACCGGCATCTCGACGCGGTATTTTCTCGATGCGGGATTCGACGTTGTGGCGGTCGAACCCAACGCGGCGATGCGGGCGTCCTGCGAGAAGTGGCTGGGTGAGGAGAAGCACCTGCGCATCGTCGACGGTAAGGCCGAGCAGACCACGCTGGATGACGCCAGCGTCGACTTGATTGCCGCCGCGCAGGCGTTTCACTGGTTCAACGTCAACTTGATCAAGGCGGAATGGGCGCGAATCCTGCGACCGCGTGGACTTGCTGCGGTCTACTGGAACACGCGCCGTCTCGACGGCAGCCAGTTTCTGGAAGGCTACGAGGAGTTGTTGCTGGAATACTGCGACGACTACTCCACCATCGCCGAACGCTACGCCGACGACGCGACCATGCGGGCCTGGTTCGGCAAGGGCTTTCGCGGCATGGCCAGCTTTCCGCACAGTCAGTTGCTCGACTACAAGGCGCTGCGCGGCCGGCTGATGTCGTGCTCATATGCGCCGCGTCGCGGCGACCCCATGCACGAACCAATGCTCGAAGCCTTGCAGGAACTCTTCGACACCTGCGAAGACGACGGCGTCATCAGCTTCGACTACGACACCCGCGCGTTTGTCGGCAGCATTGTTGCCTGATGTTGCTATTGCAAACCAGGCAACGTAAAGGCCTTATCGATTGAGCATCGAAACAGCGCAGGCCCGATAATGGCCGCATGTATCGCCTGATTCGTCCTTTGTTGTTTTCGCTTGATGCCGAATGCGCCCATGGCCTGAGCCTTGCGGCGCTGGATGTCGTGCATGGCCTTGGTCTGAGCCGAGTGCTGGGCCACCGACTGGCCGATTTGCCGGTGCGTGCTTTCGGCATCGATTTCGCCAATCCGGTCGGCTTGGCAGCCGGACTCGACAAGAATGGCGATCACATCGATGCGTTGACTGCGCTGGGTTTCGGGCATATCGAAATTGGCACGACGACGCCGAGAGCGCAGCCTGGAAATCCTAAGCCGCGCCTGTTCCGCCTGCCCGACCATGGCGCAATCGTCAATCGCTTTGGCTTCAACAACCGTGGCGTTGATGCGCTGATCGGCAATGTCGAACGTGCGCGCTCTCGCGGCATCATCGGCATCAATATCGGCAAGAACAAGGACACGCCGAACGAGCGCGCGGTCAACGATTACCTCACGTGCCTGGATCGCGTCTACGCCTGCGCCAGCTACGTGACCGTGAATGTTTCGTCCCCCAACACGCAAGGCCTGCGCGACCTGCAAGGTGCCGATGCGTTGCGCGCCTTGGTCGGCGAACTTTGTAATGCGCGCGAGCGGCTTGCCGGTATCCACGCAGCGCGCAAGCCGTTGCTGCTGAAGATCGCGCCGGACCTGTCCGATGCGGAATTGGATGTCATGGCGGAAGTCTTGCTGGACAGCAACATCGACGGTGTCATCGCGACCAACACCACGCTGGACCGTGATGCGGTGGCGGGTGATCCGCGTCAGGGCGAAAGTGGCGGACTTTCCGGTCGACCATTGATGAAAAAATCGACGGACGTGTTGCGCGGCATGTCGCAGCGCTTGGCCGGCAGAATCGAATTGATTGGCGTCGGCGGCATAAGCTGTGGCAGCGATGCTGTCGCCAAGCACGAAGCTGGCGCAGCGCTGGTGCAGCTCTACACGGGCCTGATTTATCGCGGGCCGGCACTGATTGGCGATTGCGTCGAGGCGTGGCGAAGCGCGAAGGCGTCAACGTGAGTACGCCGGCCATTGACGCATCGACAAGTGTGGAAACAGGCTACTCGATCATCGAGAACGCGCCGCTGCTTGGCCGTAACACGCTGCACGTTGCAGCCAATGCCGAGTTGCTGATCGAAGTTCATGACGACGCGGCGCTCGATGCACTTTTCCAAATGTCACGATTGCAGGAAGGACGACTGCTGGTGCTCGGCGGCGGCAGCAACCTGTTGCTGGCCGGCGATGTCGAAGGTGTCGTCCTTGCGATGCAGACGCGTGGCATCGAGCGCATCGTTGAAGCTGACGACCATGCCGTGCTGCGCGTCGCCGCCGGCGAGAACTGGGACGAATTCGTGCACTGCACCCTGGCGCAGGGATACGCAGGAATGGAAAACCTGGTGTCGATCCCCGGCACGGTGGGCGCGGTGCCTATACAGAACATTGGTGCCTACGGTACCGAAGCAGAAGAATTCATCACCACGGTGGAAGCGTTCGACCGCACCAATCTACAACGCATTCGGCTGGATCATGCAGCGTGCGCCTTTGGCTATCGCGACTCGGTGTTCAAGCACGAACGTGATCGCTTCGTCATCACCGCCGTTGAATTCCGTTTACCCAGACATCGGCCGGTCCATATCGACTACGCAGGCGTTCGCGAGGAACTGGCAGAACTCGGTTACGACGATCCAACTCCGGCGCAAGTCGCCGAAGCGATAGCGCGGATTCGAGCGCGCAAGCTGCCCGACCCGCAGCGCGTAGGCAATGCCGGCAGTTTTTTCAAGAATCCTATGGTCGATACTGCGACGGCGACGCGATTGCGCGCCAGCTTTCCGACATTGCCCCAATGGGTCGCTGACAATGGCATGCACAAGCTTTCTGCCGCAGCGATGATCGAAGTCGCCGGATTGAAGGGATATCGCGACGGCGCAGCCGGCGTGTCTGACCAGCATGCCTTGGTACTCGTCAACCACGGCGGTGCCAGTGGCACCGCTTTGCTGGCGATGGCGCGCCACGTCGTTGCCACGGTGCAAGAGAAGTTCGGCGTCGCACTGGAACCCGAACCGCGCATCATCTCTGCGACGTTGTAACGGTTGTCGCGCGAGCGGCCTTGCTATCATCTGTGACGGTCGTCATCCCCGAGGCGATATTGCATTCTGGAGGCTTCGTGCTGGAAATCCTCAAGGCCGGCGGATGGGCGCTGGCGCCCATCCTGCTCTGTTCGGCCATCGCACTGGGCATCGTCCTGGAGCGCTTCTGGACTCTGCGCCGCAGCGCTGTCCTGCCACCAGAACTGGGCGCACAGGTGCTGGAATGGTCGCGTACCCGCAAGATCGACCCGGCCCACGTCCGCGAACTCGCTGAAAACTCGCCGCTGGGCGAAGTGTTGGCCGCCGCGCTGAGCGTGCGCCAACGACCACGCGAGGTGATCCGCGAACGCGTCGAGGATGCCGGTCGCCATGTCATGCACGGACTGGATCGCTATCTCAACACGCTCGGCACCATTGCCTTGATCGGACCATTGCTCGGCCTGCTCGGCACGGTATTCGGATTGATCCGCATGTTTCTCGACGTGATGGCCGGCGGCGTTGGCGATCCAGCGAAAATGGCCGGCGGCATCGGCGAGGCATTGATCTGCACGGCCGCCGGCATGGTCGTCGCGATACCTGCGTACATCTTCCATCGCTACCTGCGCGCACGCGTAACGACACTCGGTGTCGAGATTGAAAAGGAAGCCGGCGTGCTGGTCGACGATCTCACTGCGGCCAGCGAGTTGCCCGCCACAGCGCTGCGCGCCAGCCGCTGACCACGATGCGCATTGCCAGCCAACGCCGCGAGGACGATTTCGAGATCAACGTGATTCCGTTGATCGACGTGATGCTGACCTTGTTGATGTTCTTCGTGCTGACGACCACGTTCGTCGAACAGGCGCGCATCAAGATCAGCCTGCCGCAGGCCGAGAACAGCGCACAAGCGGAGCTGCGCGAGCCATTGTTGGTACTGATTGATCGCAGTGGCAATTACTACGTCGATAACAACACGGTGGCTGACTCGAGCCTGGCCAGCTTGAAGGCGATGATCGCGCGCATCGCCGGCGATGATCGGCAACGCCCGGTAATGCTGCGCGCCGATGCGATGACGCCACACCAGGCGGTGGTAACGGCGATGGATGCGCTGGGCTCGCTCGGCTTCAGCCAATTGTCGATCGCGACCACGCCGGCCGACGCGGCAGGCAAATGACGGCGGATGCCGTCGACCTGGTGAGCTCGGGCGCGGTCTATCGCCGGCTGCTCGGCTATTCGATGCGCTACTGGCCGATGGGTCTGCTGGCCCTGGTCGGCATGGGATTCGACGCCGGTTGTGCGTCACTTTTCACGTACACAATCAAGCCGATGCTGGATGAGGTGTTCGTACGCAAGGACTCGACCATCATCTTCTGGATGCCGATTTTCATCATCGCTTTGTTCCTCGTGCGTGGCACCGCCACGTTTTGCGCCGACTACGGCATCGCCCGGATCGGGCGTAGCGTCGTGATGACGTTGCGCGAGGAGGTATTCGGCAAGTACCTGAAATTGCCTGCCGCGCATTTCGGACGAGAGCCATCAGGCCGGATGATTTCGCGGATGACCTACACAGTCGAACAAGTCGCCAACGCCAGCACCGATGCGCTCAAGGTGGTCGTCCTCGATGGCTTGATGGTGATTGGCCAGATCACGGTGATGCTGTTGATCAGCGTACGCCTCACGCTTGCCCTGTTCGTCCTGGCACCGTTGGTAGGCAGCGTGGTCTGGTTTGTGGGGAAACGCTATCGCGCCATCAACCGGCGCATCCAGGATTCAATCAGCTCGGTCACCGGCATCGTTGACGAAGCGGTTGGCGGCTTTCGCGAAGTAAAAGTTTATGGCGGTGGCGACTATGAGCGCAGCCGTTTCGCGGTGACCAATCGCGGCATCCGCAGCCTGAATCTCAAAGTCGCCGTAACCAATGCCTTGTCCACCGCTACGGTGCAACTGGTCGCGGCGATTGCGTTGGCGCTGGTGATTTTCCTGGCGACGCGGCCGGCGACACTCAACGAGATGAGCCCGGGTTCGTTCATGGCCCTCATCACCGCGATGATGTTGATGCTGCCATCGATGAAGCGCTTGACGACTGTGCAGGCGAACCTGGGACGCGGCATCGTCGCCGCGCGCGATATTTTCGAAGTGATCGACGCGCCGGAAGAAGTCGACGATGGCGAACTGGTGGTCGAGCGCGCGCGCGGCGACATCGAGTTCCAAAATGTCGGTTTCCGCTATCCCGGCACCTCTGCCGCCGCCTTGCGCGACATCGACCTGCATTGCCCGGCCGGCACGGTAACGGCGCTGGTTGGGCGCTCGGGCGGTGGGAAATCCAGTCTCATCTCGCTGCTGCCGCGATTCCATGATGTCGA
>JBATAQ010000046.1:0-7041 GCA_049661925.1 Dokdonella sp. | reverse complement strand
GTAGTCGCCGCAGGTGACCAGTCGATTCGCGATCGCATACGGTCGCAGCAACGCTTCGTGGCGCGGCGTCTCGCTGTCGAAGGCGAAGCCGGTTCCGTCGTGGCCGATTTCAACGATGCCGCCGGGCTGCTCCAGCCAGTGCAGTTCTGGCGTCGGCGACGATGCGCAGGTATTCGCGGTGCCAGCGTCGTGATAGGCCGGCAGCAAAGGATTCATCGAGAACGCATGCAGAATGTCGGTGAGCAGCAATTCCTGATGCTGCTGTTCGTGGTTGAGCCCGAGCGTGATAGTCGCCGCGATCTCGTTCCAGACTTCCGATGATTGCGCTTGCTGTTCGCG
Organism: Dokdonella sp.; assembly: GCA_049661925.1. GTDB lineage: Bacteria > Pseudomonadota > Gammaproteobacteria > Xanthomonadales > Rhodanobacteraceae > Dokdonella. The sequence goes on along the minus strand of JBATAQ010000046.1, from coordinate 6,702 downwards.
AAGGAGCGCGTCGATGCCGAGATCGACATGCGCTCGATACGCACGTACTTCGTCCAGGCTTGGCCGGGTGATCAGCCCGCGTTGCGGTCGCGCGTGACGCGGACCGAGCGCTTCGTAGTACGAGTTGAACAAGTAGTTGAAGCGTGTATCGAACGCACGGTATCGCGGCGAATGCCTGAGTAGAACGACGGTTTCAAAAAACCAACTGGTGTGGGCGAGATGCCACTTGGTCGGGCTCGCATCGGGCATCGACTGGATGCACTGGTCTTCTGCCGACAGCGGCGATGCCAATGCCAGCGTCGCGGCACGCACGTCGCGGTAAAGGATATGCAGGTCGGCGAGCGTGGCCGTTTCGTCTTGGGATTGAGACATGACTGGGGTCGGTGCGTTGCGGCCAAGTAAGACGCGCCTGCCGAACCGATCAGGATGGAGCGGCGAACGCGGTAGAGATGTTAGCGGGCAATCAGCATCGCAAGCCCGGCCTGCATTTGACCTGACCGCGGAGCCGGCAGTCTGCATCAACACATTTGTGTGCGTGCCAGCAAGGCGCTATTGTCCCGCGCACTTCTGGGGGGAAACCACATGCGTAATTTCACGATGGCGGCGTCTTGCGCGCTGCTCGCTTCGGTCTTGCTCTCGCAATCCGTGGTCGCACAGCCAGCGGAGCCGGCCTACAAGCCGACGACGACTTTCTACGGCGAATCGGCTCCGCTGTCGGTGCTGGCGCTGAACCCGGTACCCGTTTCGCCGCAAAACGGCCAGCTATTCGAAGCGGAACTGGACGAACTATTCGAAGCCTACGAACCGCCCTATCAAGGCCCATTGTTGCCAACGCCATTTGTGCAGACCGTGATGCCAAGGCCCTCTGCGGCGGTCGCGGGCGCAAGTTTTGAAGGCCCCGGCACCGGACTGACCGGGTTCAACCTGACTGGTGCGCCGCCAGACATGACATTGGCCGTCGGCCCGAACCACGTCGTCGCCTGGGTCAATTCACAATACGCGGTGTTCAACAAGACCGGCACGGTTTTAGTCGCCCCGTTGAACGGCAACGCGCTGTTTGCCGGCATGGGCGGCGTCTGCGAAACGACTAATCGTGGCGACCCAATCCTGCAATACGACCGCCTCGCCCAACGCTGGATACTCAGCCAGTTTGCTTTCGGTGGCACCGGTAGCCCTGCCGCCCCATACCTGCAGTGCTTCGCTGTTTCGACAACGCCCGATCCAACGGGCACCTACTACCGCTATTCGGTGCAGTTCAGCGCGACCTCGCCGAGCGGCTTCAACGACTACGGCAAGCTTGGCGTCTGGCCCGACGGCTACTACACCGCCTATAACATTTTCGGTGGCTCTCCGGCGGGCAGCAACACCGGAGCCGCCTTGTGTGCGTCCGACCGCGTCAAGATGCTGGCTGGCGATCCGACTGCGACGACTCTGTGCGCACCCATCGGCTTCTACGGCGGCGGTGCTTCGTTCCTGCCCGCCGATCTCGACGGTACGACCTTGCCCAGCACGACCGCGCAAGGCGGTATTTTCATGCGAATTTCGACCACGCTAAACCTGCGCTACGTGAAACTAAAGCCGGATTTCACCGCCGGTACCGTTACCGTCGGCGATGGCTTTGGTGGTGCCTCGGGCAGCTTCATCAATATCCCGGTGGGAGCAACGACACAGGCCTGCAATGGCACGGGTGGAACCTGTATTGCCCAGCCTGGCACCGCGAACACGCTTGACACGCTGGGTAGTCGGCTGATGTATCGCCTTGCCTATCGCAATCGCGGTGGAGTCGAAAGCATGGTCGTTACCCATTCGGTGGATCCCGATAATTCAGGCGTTCGCGGCGCGGCACTGCGCTGGTATGAAATCCGCAATCCCCTGGGCGATCCCGCCGATCCGGTCGTAGCCAATCGCCCGGTGCTCTACCAGAATTCCACATACAACCCCGCCACCAACAGCGATCGCTGGATGGGTTCGATCGCGATGGACAAGGACGGCAACATGATGGCCGGCTACAGCATCGCCAGCACGACTCCGGCCGTGAAACCGTCAATCGCGGTCGCGGGGCGACTAGCCAGCGATCCCTTGAATACGTTGCAGTCGGAACTGGTGGCATACACCGGCACCGGATCGCAAACCGGTACGCTGAGCCGCTGGGGCGACTACTCGACGATGCAGGTCGATCCGGCCGACGACAGCACGTTCTGGTATATCGGCCAGTACCTGGCCGCTGACGGCACGTTCAACTGGCGTAGCCGCATCGTCAGCTACAAGTTTCCGGGGCAAGCCGAACTCAGCATCGCCAACGCCAGTCTGGTCGAAGGCAACAGCGGTACCAGCAACATGCAGTTCACCATCACCCGCTCCAGCACACAGGATGCGGTCAGCGTGACCGTGAATACCAGCAACGGCACGGCGACGGCGGGCAGCGACTACACCGCCGTCACCAGTCAGGTGGTGAATTTCACCGCGGGCGGCGCGGCAACGGCAACGGTGTCGGTGCCAATCATTGGCGATACCGTGCTTGAAGGTGATGAGACGTTCACCGTCACCCTGTCGAACCCGACGGCGGCGACGATCACCACGGCAACCGCGACCGGCGCGATCAACAACGACGATGCCGCCTCGTTGTCGATCTTCAACGTCACGCTCGCCGAAGGCAACAGCGGTACGACCAATTTTGTCTACAGCGTCACCTTGTCGGGTGCCGTTCAAGGCAGCTTTACCGTTCCCTACGCCACTTCCGACAACACCGCGACGCAGCCAAGCGATTACGCCAGTACCAGCGGCACGTTGACGTTTACCGGATTGGCGAATCAAGTTCAGACAATCACCGTGCCGGTCGTTGGCGACACGATCCTGGAACCGGCCGAAAACTATTTCGTTGGCCTTGGTGCGCCCAGCAATCCTGCGATCACCCTTTCTTTCGCCAACGCCCTTGGTACGATCACCAATGACGATGCCGCGTCGATTGCCATCGGCGATGTCAGCCTCGCCGAAGGCAACAGCGGCACGACCAACTTCGTCTTCAACGTGACGTTGACGGGTGCCGTGCAAGGCAACTTCACTGTCCCCTACAGCACAGCCAATGGCACCGCGACGCAACCGAGCGACTACGCCAGCACCAGCGGCACGTTGACGTTTACCGGTGCGGCCAATGAAGCGACGACGATCACCGTGCCGGTTGTTGGCGACACGAATGTGGAATCGGACGAAACCTTCAGCGTCAATCTCGGTGCGCCCAGCAACGCAGGGGTTACGACCACGGACGGAAGCGGACTCGGCACCATCGTCAACGATGACTTCGCAACGCTCACCATCGACAACGTGTCGATGACCGAGGGCAACCTGGGCTTCAAGAATTTCGTGTTTACGGCGACGCTGGATCGGGCCGTGCCCGGTAGTTTCAGCGTGACCTATTTCACTGTGGATGGAACGGCAACGCAGCCGAGCGATTACACGGGCGCGTCGGGAGTTTTGGCATTCAACGGCACCAGCGGCGAGACAAGATTTTTCTTCGTCAGCGTCAGCGGCGATACCGTGCTGGAGCCGGACGAGACTTTCAGCTTCAACTTCGGCACGCCGAGCAGCGCGCTGGTCACCGTCGGCGCTGGTGGTGGCATCGGCACCATTACCAACGATGATGCCGCATCGATTGCGATCAACAATGTCACGTTGGCGGAAGGCAACAGCGGAACGACGAACTTTGTGTTCAACGTCGCGTTGACCGGCTCGGTGCAAGACGGCTTTACCATTCCGTACAGCACGGCCGATGGAAGCGCGACGCAACCGGGTGACTACGCGAGCACCAGTGGCACGCTGACGTTTGTCGGCAGCGCCGGTGAAGTGAATACGATCACGGTTCCTGTCGTGGGCGACCTGGTTCCCGAACTCGTCGAGACCTTCTTCGCGAACCTCGGCGCGCCCAGCAATGCGGCGATCACCATCAGCCAGGCTCAGGGCACAGCCATGATCGTCAACGACGACTTGTTCGCCGACGTGACGGTAACCATGACCGACGGCATCAGCGCAATCGTGCCCGGCGACAGCAGCGTCTACACCGTCACCGTCACCAATACCAGTACGCTGATCGATGTCGCCGCCGTGCAGATCGCGCAGACCGTGCCGGCAACACTGACCAACATCAGCTGGACCTGTACCGGCAGCGGCGGCGCAACCTGCCCGGCCAATGGAACCGGCGCACTATTACAAACCCGAGCCATGCCCGCCGGTGGCAGCCTGGTCTACCTGGTCTCGGCGCTCGTCGATCCGGCAGCAGCGGCACCACCTGCATCGATCATCATGTCGGTCACGGCAACGGTAATGGCACCGCATTCCGACCCGATGACCGCCAACAACACGGCAAGCGACAGCAACACGCTGATACTTGATGTGATCTTCCGTAATGGGTTTGACTCGGCGCTGTAGCGCTTTGTGGACTGGAACGTTCTAGCCAGCTTGGTTCGCCGAACTAAAAAAGAGCCGTCGATAGGGGTCGGGAAGGCTCATCACCTCCCCGCCCTCCGAACCGTGCGTGCGGTTCTCCCGCACACGGCCCTCCAGTTGGTGGTTTCCGCATCGGGATTGGCTCGCCATCAGCCAGACTGAAATCATGGTGAACAGTCCAACAGCAGCGAAGTAAGCATACCCGCCTCCTTTGACGCCGTTACCAGCGCCGCCAACATGCGTTTGGGCCACACTGATGCTTCCATCCAAGTTCACTCCTGGGCCTTTGCCCCTTGGATTTCTACCCCATTGGCTAGCCTTTTCAGGCACTCACCGGGCTGGGCCTTGCGTCATTGTAGACCTCTCGCATCCACCTTCCTGCCTCCCTTCCCTCGACGCGGTTTTGCTCGCCGCGCTTGTCGGATCTCAACGCAAGATCCTGCGGTACTACGAAGGCTCTGACTCCCGCACCCGTTCACCTCGGGCGCGGGTCTCCCCGCTTACTGCATCGCACCTTCCCGATGTTCCGTCCCCAACCACACGGTGTGCCCGATCATCGCTTTGACAGCCACCTCAGCGTGATCGGTGAGTTCCAGGCTTCGCCATGAATGAGCAGGCTCGCCGCAACACCCCGCCGAAACGGGTTCGCTTTACTACGGACCATCGGTTCGCTTCCGGTTGCTCTCCACCCCGCCTCTCGGCGACGCAGTTACCTTCAACTACGAGGCCTGTGGCTTGCCTCGACGCGGATTTGCACCGCGCTGATACGATGCCCTCACGGGCGCACTCATCCCAGCGAAAGCGGCGATGACGACATTTTCTTTTCAACCGTCACGAAGGTGGGCGAGGCTTGATTCCCGGCCGTCGAGCGTGGCGAATCAACGCCCAAACACCGACTTCAGTACCGAGCTTCCCGTCGCCATCGGGTTGCTGCGGATGCTGGCTTCCTGTTCGGCGATAACGTGAAACAGGCCGTCGAGGGTCTTTTCGGTGACGTAGTCGTCGAGATCGACCGAATCGCCGCCGCCAAATGCGCCGAGCAAGCCGCCGCCCTTCTTGCTCAGGTCCTTGTAGCGCTTCGCCACACCCGTCTTGCTGGTCTGCTGCTTGACGATCGGCAGGATCGCGGCTTTCAGCTTGTCGCCGCTACTCCGACGAAAAAACTTCGTCGCCGAATCCGATCCGCCGCTGACAATGCCTGCCGCGTCGCGCACGCTCATGGCGCGTACGGCGTCACTCAGGATTTCGGCAGCAGCGGGCACGGCTTGTTCGGCAGCACGGTTCATCGACTCCTCGAGCTTGTCTACGTACTTGCCTTGGCCGAGCTGTCGCGCGGCTTTGGCGACGGTGTCGAGCTGGCCCGGCAAGCCGATACGGACAGCCGAGTCGCCCATGAAGCCGTCCTTCTGGCCGAGCTGGGTGATCGCGGTTTTCACACCGGACGCCAGCGCTTCCTTGACGCCTGCCGAAGCGTGCGCCTGGTCCGCCGCCCATGACGGACCAGCCAACACCAGGGCACCCACCAACACCAACCAACCTGCACGAATTCGCATGATCGTCACCTCCTGATTTGGATTGATCCACTGTACTCCGCACCTGTTAAACGCTCAGAAAGTCGGCAGCGGCTTAGGCCACAGCGTCAACTCGCGCGATAATGGTCGGGTTGATCCAGGAGTTTTCGATGCGCTTTTTGTACTTCCCCGCCCTGCTGACCGCGGGACTTTCCCTTTTTTCGAGTCCGCTGATGGCCGAGCAACTGACGATCGAGCGGATATTCGAAGGCGGCAGCCTGAGCGGACCATCGCCGCGCGCGCTGAAGATTTCGCCGGACGGTTCGCGGGTGAGCTTCCTGCGCGGCAAAGCCGACGACCAGAATCGACTCGACCTTTGGGAATACAACATCAAGGACGGTTCGACGCGCTTGCTGGTCGATTCCAACGACATCGCGCCGCGGGGTGAAACGATCAGCGACGAGGAACGTGCTCGGCGCGAGCGCGCACGCACGGCGAACTTCAGCGGCATCCTCGACTACCAGTGGTCACCAGATGGCAAGCGCTTGTTGTTTCCGCTCGGCGACGCACTGTACTTGTTCGATCTCGACGCGACCCTGGTTGCGACGGACGGCAGCAGCAGGCGCGCCGCGCCATTGCGTCGACTGGAATCCGGCGGTGCCGCAATCGATCCGCGTATTTCGCCGAAGGGCGGATTCGTTTCCTTCGTCCGCGATCAGAATTTGTGGCTGATCGATCTTTCGACCAACAC
>JBATAQ010000045.1:0-10178 GCA_049661925.1 Dokdonella sp. | reverse complement strand
TGGCGAAGAACGACTCGGCACTGCTTGCCCAAGCCGGCTTTCGCGGCGTGCTCCTGGGCCCTCGCATCCTGCGCACGGAAACCGCCGGCATCGCAGCGATCACCGCACTGCAAACCCTGTTCGGCGACCTCGGCTAATTCGACCTGGCTTTCGTCGCACGCTGAACCACAGCGTGGATGAATTGCAGTTTTCCGACCACGTCGCGCGGCAGCACGAAGGGATAAAAGTCCGGCTGGCCCATGCTGCGTGACATTTCGTTGAGCACGCCGGTGAGCCGCGTCCAGTCGTTGACGATGGCGAGGAACTGGTCGGCATCGGCGGCGTCGGGCCAATACAGCGCGTCGTGCCCGAACGATTCCATTTCCAGCTCCACGTTGGCCGCACTCAAGCCGAAGCTGAGGGCCGTATCCAGCGTGTCGATCATGTGCAGGTAGTGCGCCCAGGTCTCGGCCCAGTCTTCCCAAGGGTGCATGGTGGCATAGGCGCTGACGTAATGATCGGCCCAACCCGGCGGCGCGCCTTGCTGGTAGTGGCGGTCCATCGCTGCGCTGTAATCCAGTGTTTCGTCGCCGAACAATTCGCGATAGGTGCCCAGCATGTCGGTTCCGTCGACAAGGACATCCCAGTAGTAATGCCCGATCTCGTGGCGAAGGTGACCGAGCAAGGTGCGATAGGGTTCGTGCATCGCCTGACGCAATTTTTCGCGTTGCGCGTCGTCGGCCTCTTCGATGTTGAGCGTGATCAGGCCTTCATCGTGGCCGGTCAGCACAGGCTCGTTTCTTTCCCCGTGAAGGAAGTCGAACATCACACCATGCTCGGGATCCTCATGGACTTTTGATCGAACCGGCAAGCCGATTGCCAACAGCGACGACACCAGCCGACGCTTGGCGACTTCAATCTGCGCCCATTGGGTCGCGTATTCGGGATTGGTAAGGTCAGGGATAGTGCGGTTGAGCCGGCAGGAGCGACACCAGGTCAGCGCTTTGCCGCCATCCGCGTCACGGCTGACCATCCAGTTGCAGCCGGATGGGCCTTCGAAATTGGCACAACGATGAAGGATGAAGTCGCGCTGGCGACGCGAAAGACCGGTGCTGTCGCGGTGTGGACGCCATTGCCCGGGTTGGTCGGCTGGCTCCAGCGCAATCATGGTGTGCGCGTCGGGCAGGTATCCCAACTGGGTTCCACAGTTAAGGCAGCGGCTATTGCGGAAGAACACCGGTCGCCCGCACTGACATCGATACGATCGTGCTGTCGCGGGTGGCTGGTCCACGGTTGCTGTGGAATCGGCGGTTGCGGTTTGGGTTGGGGCTTGCAAGCTGGCTGGAACTGAACTCATTGATGGACGCTGGTTCGAAAGATCGGCGCAAGTCTACGCTGCCACCAATGAAGGCCGGCCTGGCTGGCAAATGCGGGAGGCAACGTGAAATCTATACGAGTGCGGTGCTTTCCAGCAGCATCGTTTCGATCAATGCCAGATCCGGGATGGTGGCTGGATCTTCGCGGACCAGCACCTCGGCCAGTACGCCGGTGGCTCGATGGCCATCATCATCCGTCGGCACCAGCGATTCCGGCGTCACCGTCACCAGGCGCGGAAAGCCTTGGGTAAGGACCGCAATGAACGGCAATTTCGGGTCGCCGCCCAGCGCCTTCAGCACGGCGATCTTGGTCTGGTTGTAACTCTCCTCGCGGCCAGTCCCGGAAAGCTGTGGAAACGACACCAGCGGCACCCGCCAGCCACGCCACGCAAACGCACCGAGCATCCAGTCCGGAGCTTGTTCGTTCCGCTCTGGCGGGGTGTAAGCAATCACCTCGGCGACGGTGGCGTTGGGCAGCAACAATCGGCCGTTGGCGACGGGAATCATAAGACCGCGGATTTCTCGGGGTAGGTCGGCCATGCGTGCCTCAGCGTCGGTAGAGCAGCAGATGCGCTGCAAGCTCGGCGGGAGTTCCCAGAAAACTGACGGCACCGGTCTGTTGCACCTGCTCGACCATGCCGCTGGAAACGCAACTGGACGGAGCCTGCGCACAGACCTGGCCACCACGCTCGGCGAGATAACGACAGCCCTCGGCGGCATCCGATGCGATCCCGGAAAGCACGACGGCGGTGCAGGCCTCGCCGAACTGATCGCTCACATCACGTAGTACCTGGTTCATCGGGGCTGAACCCATTTCATCCATGCGCTGGTTGAGTGTGACCCGGCCGCTGCGGTCGATCACCAAGCGCTGTCTTGGCGAAACGGGGATCACTTCACCGTCGCGCAGCTGGTCACCCAGGTCGGCGCTGCGAATGCGTAGCGCAGTTGCCCGCCGCAATTGCTGGCTGAGCAGATCGAGGAATTCTTCGCCCACCTGTTGCACCACCAGGAACAGCGCCGGATGGTTTGCGGGGATCGCACCGAGCAGGACACGGATCGCCTCCGGCCCGCCGACGGACGCGCACAGCACAACGACGCGGCTGACAGTCCCGGGGGTGGGCACCACGTCGACAACCATGTCCTTGTCCGGCTCTGGCTGCTGCCCTTCAAACAATGGCGTCAGGGCTGCCTGTTCCATTGGTGTCAGTTCCAGCGAATGGGCGAGATGCCCGGTCCTTGAGCTTTTCATCGCGGCAATACCCATCGGATTGGCGGGCACCGTCGATACAGTTGGTCGCGTTGGCAAGGGCCGCCGGTCGTCCACCGGTGGCGCCCAACGCGATTCGACTTCTGGTCCAGGCCCAGCCGATTCCGCCGGGCGCTCGTTTTTGCGCGGATTGACCGGCTGCAGCTCTGCCGATTCTGGCTTGAGCTCGGCTTCCCCCGACGGAATCGACCAGAGCAGTGCGAAACGCGCCGGATCGATACTCGCCACTCCCGGGTCGGCCTGCGGTAGCCATTCGTCGATGTCGCGAATAACGTCCTCGATGTTCCAGTCAAACCGTTCGTCGGCTGCGGGCTTGGCCGGCACGGTGACGACTAGTTTCTCTGGCACAGCCGCTGGTTCAGCCGCTGCCATGGCGTCATGGTCGGTCATGCGCCTGGATTCGTTGACTGCCGGCTGCGCGCCAGCGATGCGATACATGCCGTCCACCGTGTCGCTGCGTTCTTGCGCCTGTGTGGTGCCTTCCACGAAAAACCCGGCAGAATCCTTGATCTGCAGTACTTCGCTCAACCAATCGTCGATCCCCAGTTCAACGCCGGTCGATGCCTGTTTGCCCGTCGATCCACCTTGACCGAACGGTGCCGGCGGCGATCGCGATTTCATGGAGGCAATCGCGTCTGCGGCCATGACTGAGGCCTCTTCGGGTCTCGGCGGATCGACGACAGCCGGCACGCCGAGGATCTTCGCAGCCAGGTGGCGTGCCCAGCGTGCATGCTCCCAGCCGGACAGTCCACCGGTTACCTCGGCATCGTTGACGATCACCCGATAGCGATCATCGTCGAGCAGGTCGAAAATGGAATCGATTTCCTCGTCCAGGCCCAAGTCAACGATGACGATGGTCGCACCGGATTCCGCCAGGGCGTCCGGAGTAAAAGCCGCTGCGGAAGCTTCGTAGGCGATCGGACAGCCGAGCGCGCGGATCACCTCGCGCAACATGCGCGAACTGGCCCCGTCGCTGAAAATCAGCGCAATCGCATTGGACTCAACCACGTTCCACCTCCAGCATTTCCTGGACCTGGCGCAGCAGGTCCGATTCCTGGTACGGCTTGCCAAGATAGCGCTCGACGCCGATTTCCATCGCTCGCTGGCGATGCTTTTCGCCACTGCGCGAGGTGATCATCATGATCGGCACGTTGCGCAGCCGCGCATCGTTCTTCATGTAACTGGCCAGTTCGTAGCCGTCCATGCGCGGCATCTCGATGTCCAGCAGCATCAAGTCGGGCGTGCGCTCCTGCAACTTTTCGACGGCATCGACGCCATCCTTCGCGGTGATCACTTCCAGGTCTGCACGCTCCAAAACGCGCTGGGTCACTTTGCGCATCGTGATAGAGTCGTCGACCACCATCACCAGTGCTGGCCGCTCGCCAGCATCGTCATCCGCGATCTCGCGTAACTGCAGCGATTCGATGATCGCCGACGCTTCCATGTGGACGCGTTTCGCCGCTGCCCGGCGTACCAACGGGGCGAGGTCGAGGATCATCACGACCGAGCCATCGCCCATGATGGTCGCGCCAAAGATGCCCGGTACCGAACTGACTTGAGGACCGACCGACTTCACCACCACTTCGCGCGATCCGGTCACCGAATCGACGCGAACGGCTGCGCGCTGGTCGCCGGTTCGGGTCATCAATAGCGGCAACTGCAGGTCATCCGGCGCTCTCTCTGGCGGGATGTCGAGCAGATTTGCCAAATCGTAGATGTCGTACTGCTCGCCCGAATATGGGAATTGCGGCGTTGCCGAACCAATCCGCTGCTGGAGCTCATCGCGCTCGATGCGCGACACGCCCTGCACCGACGTCATCGGCACGGCATACGTCGCGTTGCCAAGGGTCACCACGATGGCCTGGGTGACGGCGAGCGTAAATGGCAGGCGGATCGAAAAATCGGTGCCCTCGCCGCGCCGCGAGGCGATGGTCAGCGAGCCACCGAGCTGCTTGATTTCGTTGTGGACGACATCCATGCCGACGCCGCGACCGGCCAGCTTGGTGACCTCGGTGCTGGTCGAAAAACCACTTTCCAGGATGAACGGATAGATGTCGCGATCAGCCAACACCTGATCCGGTTTCATCAGGCCGCGTTCGATGGCGCGACGACGAATCGCATCGGCATCAAGACCACGACCGTCATCGCTGACACGCAGCACCACTTCCGTTGCATCGCGACTGACCGCGATCGTCACCGTACCTTCGTCGGGCTTGCCGGCCTGGACGCGTTCTTCTGGTGTCTCGATCGCGTGGGCGAGCGCGTTGCGCAGCATGTGTTCAAACGGTGCCTTCATGCGCTCGAGCAGGTTGCGATCCATTTCGCCCTGCGCGCCTTCGACCTTCAATTGCGCACGCTTGCCGACATCCTGCGCGGCCTGGCGCAAGGTGCGGCGCAGCGTGGGCACCAGCGAATCGAACGGCACCATGCGGGTGCGCATCAGACCTTCCTGAAGCTCGGAACCGACGCGCGCCTGCGACAGCAGCAAGGCTTCCGACTGGCGGGTCAATTCCTCCAGCAGGTTCTGGATCGAAACCAGATCGGAGACCGATTCCGCCAGCGAGCGCGAGTATTGCTGCAACTGGGAAAAGCGATCCAGCTCCAGCGGATCGAACACCGGCTTGGCCTCGGCCTGGCCGTCGCCCTGCTCGCGCTCGTAGCGCGAGACGATCTGCATCTCGGTTTCCATCTCGAACTTGCGCAACTGGTCGCGCAGGCGGGTGATGGTCTGGTCGAACTCGACCAGGTTGAAGCGGAACGACGCGTTCTGCTGGTCCAGACGCGAGCGATAAATGGAAACCTCGCCAGCGAAGTTGACCAGCGAATCGAGCAGGTCGGAACGGACCCTGATCATTTCCTGGGTGCGCGGGACTTCGTCGGCGGCCACGACTGCGTCGGGAGGCCTTGTCATCGCCGGCATGGCGGGCGCAGCCGCGACATGGCTGGGCGGCGGCAGCGGCTTGATCGGCACCACGGTCGCCGAAGGCGACCGTGGTGCTGGCGGCGACACTTCTTGCGCCATGTCGTCGGCTTTTTCCGGAGTCACGGATTCTTCGACGGTCTCCTCTGCGATGGGAGTGTCTTCCGACGGCACCATTTCGTCGCCAACTGGTTCGGATGCCGCAGTGTCCGTCGTGACTTCAACAGCGGCCTCGCTGTCAGCTTCGGCCTGTACGGAAGCACCGGCAAGCGGCGCGGCGGGCAATTCGAAGGGCCGATTGCTGCCACGCTCCAGTCGCGCCAACGCCTGGATCGGCATCGCGATGGGCGCGTGCTGGGCAACGCGCTGCACCATCTGATGCAAGGTATCGAAACCGTGCTGCAACGCTTCGACGGCCTGGCCGTCGAACTGGCGATGCCCATCCTGGACTCGTTCCAGCAACGTCTCCATGGCGTGGCCGAGATCACCAATCGGCACCAGTCCGGCCATGCGCGCACCGCCCTTGAGGGTGTGCAAGTCGCGTTGCAACGCCGACAGCCCGTCGGGGCTGTCAGGATTCTGGTGCAAGTCGGCCATGACGCCGTCGCAATGATCGAGCAGTTCGCCAGCTTCCTGCAGGAATACCTCCAGCAACTCTTCGTCGATCTCGGGCATGTCGCGCGCGGGATCCGGCACGCTTGCTTCGACGCTGATGATCGGCGCCGGTGCCGACTCCGCTGCGGATTCGGGCTCGATGATTTTCGGTGGTTCTGTCGGAGCGGGCGATTCGGGAAAGCCGTTGTCGTCCAGCGTCACACCTGGCAGCGACGACAACGCGGCACCGGTCGATGGTGCATCGCCTTCAATGTCTAATTTGAGCACATCGTCGATGTCATCTTCGGCGGCAACTACGCCGTCGTAGGCGAACGAATCGCCAAGGCTGTCTTCGCCGAACTCCGAACTGAAATCGAAGCCGATGTCGGTCGATTCCTCGATTACCTCACCGAAATCATCGGTAGCGGCGTCGTCACCGTATTGTTGGGCATTCGACGGCTCAGGCATCGCATCGCGCATTTCCGCCAATCGCGACGCCAACCCTGCGGGTTCGGCCGGCAGCACCGATTCACTGCCCAGGTTCTCTCTGACCTGGCGTACCAGGTCCGCGATTCGATGCAGCGCCATCAGGCCTGGTCCGTCCGGCACCAGGCCGCCGCCGTGCATGCGGCGCAGGTAGCCCTCGGCTGGACCGAGCACGCTGCTGAGCGCTGGCACTTCGACCATCGCAACGGCGCCGTTGAGGGTATGTACCGCACGCAGAAGGTCGTCGGTGACGGGCAGCGGCACTGGCGAGCAGTCTGCCAGGTAGCTGTCGATGACAGCACCGTGCATGGCCATTTCAGTAGTGAGAATCTCCAACAGTGCCGGATCGATATCCGGCTGGTTCGACACGACATCCGGCTTGGCATCCTCGCCTTGCCTGCTGGCGCTATCGCTTGCAACGAGCGTCGCTTCGCGCTGCAAAGGCGCGCGAGCAAATTCCACGTTCGCCAGTTCGTGCGCGCGCTGCATCAGGTCTTCGACATCTTCGCCGGGTGCGACTCCGCTACGCAGTGCCACGGCAAGCGCAGGCAGCATGGCGACCGCGTCCTTGGCAAATGCCTGCACGTCCGGTCCGGCAGCGATGCTGCCTTCGAGTACACGATTAAATACGCTCTCGATCTTCCAACTGAATTCGGCAATCGCCCCGGCACCGACCAGGCGGCCAGAGCCCTTCAGTGTGTGGAACGAACGTCGGATCGGCACCAACAGACTTGATTGGTCAGGTGCCTGAAGCCAGACCGCCAGGGCCGACCGCAATGCAGCGATTTCGTCATCGACTTCTTCAAGATAGACCTCGCGAATCTCGTGGTCGATGCCGCCCTCGTCGTCGCCGACGAAACCGTATTGGGTAAATGCACTGGGCGGCGACGCAGGCAATGGGCGGACTCTGCTCGGTAGCACCACGTCAGACGGAGCAGCCACACCGTCGATATCGCCCAGCCATCCTGGCACGGGGGCAGCCCTTAGTAGTTCGTGTTCGCTGATGGCCTTTTTCTCGCCCTCACCCTTTACGTTGCCGACCGAGAGGGCCTGCCCGGCGGCCTCCGAAGGTCGTTCACTAGCCGGCACCGGCCAGTAGCCGAGGTCCGCCAAGGCACGCTGGGTGACCAGCAAGATTTGCTCGCGCCCCGCGCGCTGCTCGCGGGTAGCATCGAGGTAGTACTCGATCGACGCCAACGCATCGGCGAGGTGATCCATTTGCGTAGCGCTGGGAACGACATGACGGCGCAACAGTTCGCCATCGACGAAACGCAGGATGCCGGTCATCGCTTCAGCGGCGTCGCCAAGATCGAGCATGTTCAATGCGCCGGCAATCTCTTCCAGCAGGCGCGGGATTGGTTCCACCCTGGCGTGGTCCCAGGGCGATTCGATGAAGGCGACGATGTCGAACTTCACCTGCTGCACGTTGCTGGCCGCTTCGCGCATCAGAGCGTCGAGGATCTTGCGGACTTCCGCCTTAGGAAGCTCCAGTTCGCCGGGCAATGGCAGGCTCAGGTCGGCCTCGCTGCCAAGCCGATCGATGTGGTCGTCCAGCGTGGTTTCAACCACGAGCAACGCCTTGGCGACATCGAGCAAACGCGGCTCGTCGAGGCTGCTGCGGCCGCTGCTCATTTCCTCGATGATCAGGCGTTGTTCCTCGATCATCCGACGCGGGATGCCGAGGCCGAGCATGCCCAGCGTATCGCCTACCCGGTCCAGCGATTCGGCCGGCTCCAGCAACATCGCCGGGTCGGCATCGCGGGTGCGCAGGAACATGTCGAGCATTTCCTTGACGCGCAACAGATCGTCCTTGATCGCGTTCGATACCGTATTCAACAAGGTCCGGTTGTGTCCGGCCATCGCGCCTTCGGCCTGCTGCATCTCGCCATCAGTCGGCAATGCTGCTTGCAAGTGGTAAATGCGACGGACTTCGGAAACGCGCGGGCCATCGGCGCTGGAATGCGCGATGTAATAAAGCAGGCTCTGCATCACCTCTCGCGGCGGTTTCGCGGCAAGGCTGTTCTCGCCTTCTTCAGCGAAACGCTTGAACTCGCGATCAATCTGGCCAAACAGCAGCTTGACGGTGACGCTGGCTTCCAGCGCGCCGTCACGGATCGCTTCGAGCACGGCGGTGCCGACTCGCCACAAGCTGCGCGCCTCGGGCTGCATCGACAACGAGTACAGCCGATCCAGGATCGCGATCAGTCGGGTCAGGTGTTCGCCCGAGGTCGGTGCCTTGAACCAGCGCAACAGAGTGAATTCATAGGCCTCGCGCAGTTTGCGGATTCGTCCCAGCGGTGCCGCCGCTGGTGCGACATCCGGCGGCTCGGCAGCATGCACGCGAGTGGGCTCGTCGAGCTTGCCGGTCGAGAACAAAACGGATTCCGACAGCAATTTTTCGCCACGACAAGCGCGCAGATCGTTGAGCAGCGGCAACAGGACGACCGGAACGTCTTTGTGACCTTCCTGCACACGCTCCAGATAGTTGGGCAACTGCACGATGCCACGCAGCAACACGGCGTAGGCGTCGTCCGGAGCGTGAATGCGACCGTCAACGATCGCTTGCGCGAGCAGTTCCATCTCGTCGGCAACCATCGCCGCGCCGTACAGCTCGACCATGCGCAGCGCGCCCTGCACCTGATGCAGGTAAGCCGCACAAAAGCGCATCAGTCCGGTGTCGGCAGTGTCTTCGACAAAACCCTCGAGCGCCTCCTGGGCCTGCTTGAGGGTTGCGTCGATCTCGCCCTTGATCCAGCCGAGACCGTTGAAATCGATGTCTTGTTGCAGTTTCATGCTCAGTCCTCGCGGCTTCCGTGCGCCCGTTCCATTGCGGCGTTCATGCCGGCAGCTTGAAGTCGGCGACCGATCGACGCAGGCCGGACGACAACTGGGCCAGGTTGCCGATCGACTCGGCCGTCTGGCTCGCGCCTAGCGAGGTCTGCCGGGTGATTTCGCGGATGGTCCCCATTGTTGCCGAAATGCTGGATGCGGCCGTCGCCTGCTGGCGCGCAGCGGCGGAAATGCGCTGGATCAAGCCGGACAGATCAGTCGAAACGTTTTCGATCTCGCCCAGGGCGAGGCCGGCATCCTCGGCCATGCGCGCGCCGGAAACTACTTCAGCGGTCGTTTGCTCCATCGAGCTGACCGCCTCGTTGGTGTCGGACTGAATCGTCTGGACCAGCGTTTCGATGCGTCGTGTCGCACTGGATGCGCGCTCGGCCAGATGCTGCACCTCATCCGCGACCACCGCGAATCCACGCCCCGATTCACCGGCAGACGCTGCCTGGATGGCGGCATTCAAGGCGAGGATGTTGGTTTGTTCGGCGATATCGTTGATCAGCTCGACGATGGTTCCAATTTCCTGCGACGACTCGCCTAGGCGCTTGATGCGCTTGGACGTTTCCTGGATCTGGTCGCGGATTGAATCCATGCCTTCGATGGTCTGGCGCACCATGAGCGCGCCCTTGGCGGCGATGACCACCGAGCGCTGGGCAACGTCCGCGCTCTCCGCCGAGTTGGCCGAGACGCGATCGATCGAGCTGGCGATTTCGTTGAC
>JBATAQ010000044.1:0-6034 GCA_049661925.1 Dokdonella sp. | reverse complement strand
GACGCGGTGGTGGCGATTGGCTTCACCTCCGGCAGCACCGGGTCGCCGACAGCCAACGTCAAGACCTGGGCCAGCTTTCGGACCAGCACCGCGCAGAACCTGGCCGCCCTGCACGACCTGTGGCCGGTCCGCGCCCTGCCCAGCGTCGTGGCCACGGTGCCGCCGCAACATATGTACGGAATGGAGCTGTCGGTTCTGCTGCCGCTGATTGGCCCGGCTGCAGTGCATGCGGCGCGGCCGTTCTTCCCCGCTGACGTGGCCCGCGTGCTGGCTGAGATTCCCGAGCCGCGTTTGCTGGTGACCACCCCCGTCCACCTTCGCACGTTGGTGCAGTCGGGCGTGGCGCTGCCTTCTTTGTGCGGCATCGTCTCGGCCACCGCACCGCTGTCGATGGAGTTGGCGCTCGCTGCCGAGGGACGTTTCGGCTGCGAAGTGCGCGAGTTGTTCGGCTCCACCGAGACCTGCATCATCGCCCGCCGTCGACCTGCGTTCGATAGCGCCTGGACGCCGCTGTCCGGCGTGCGAGTTCAGCCGTGCCCCGACGGTGCGTTGGTGCATGCCGCCCACTTACCCGTACCGGTCGCGTTGGCCGATTTGGTGGAAGTGGAGAACGATGGGCGCTTCCACCTGCGCGGACGTCAGGCCGACCTGCTGGAAATCGCCGGCAAACGCGCTTCGCTAGGCGACCTGACCCGACGACTGCTGGCCATTCCCGGCGTCGTCGACGGAGTGATGTTGCAGCTTGATGCCGGTCCGGGCCAGATCGTCGGGCGGGTGGCTGCGCTGGTGGTGGCACCAACGCTGGACGAAGCGACCATCCTCGCCGCGCTGCGCCAGAGCGTAGACCCAGTATTCCTGCCGCGCCCACTCAAGCGGGTCGAAGTGCTGCCACGCAACGAGGCGGGAAAGCTGCCGCGTGCGGAGCTGCTGCGCCTGCTCTAGCGCGGTTTGCACAGCGCCAGGTCGGCGTGCCGAATCAACCGTGGACGCCGTCGATCTCCAGGCTGAGTTCGCGGCGGCAGATAGCCGCGTGCAGAAGGATGCGTGGTACGCGGTCGCCAAAACGTTGCTCCAGCGCCTCCGCGACCAGAGGCATGTCGCTGCGGTCGCGTACATACACTTTCAGGCGCGTTCCCGGGCCGAATGCTTCCGCAAGCGATGGCGCCCGCTGTCGAGCCTCCTGCAGCAGCGCATCGAAGTTGGCAAAGGTCTCTTCGAGCTGCGCCAGCAATTCGCCCTCGTGCTGTGAGGCGTGACCGACCACGCTGGCCGTGCCTGACAGCAGTAGTGGCATGTTGCTACCCCGCGGCGGCAACATCGCGCGGGCAAAACTTGGTGCCTGTTTGCCGTACTGGCGCGGATAGCGGTAGGCGCTGACCTGGCGGGGGTTTTCCACTGGCGTGCCCAAGGTGCGCGCGGCGAGCCAATACACCTGGACCACGCGACGGTCGTCGCAGCGGCCGATAGCCGAGGCCGCCGGCAGCCGCGAGGCGTCGAAGTCGCCCATGCCGCGCGCGCGGCCCACGCAGAATTGGCGGTAGCGCTCGGTGTCGCCTTCGCCCAAGGTGATCGCGTCCAGGTAATTCCAGATACGCAGCAGGTGTGGCGTGGCGCTGGCGCGGACGAATTCAATGGCCTGTGCATAGGCGCTTGCCGCGGCGGCTTCAACGCCGATCTCGCTCTCGTCGACTTCGATCACGCCGAAGGACAGGTGGCCATCGCTGGACCAGGCGATCGCGCCATCACGTCCGCAATTGACCGGGCCGGTGACGCGCCAGACTTCCAGCGGGTTGCCGCTGTCCGGCTGCAGCGGCACGCGCAGGTAGCGCGGATCGTCGTGGTCAGACGCATCGCTGCCGAAGGCGAAAGTCGCCAGCACGGTGTCGTCCTGCAGCGTGTCGCGCAACGCGCCGGCGTCGACATATTCCACGCCAAACTGCGGGTTCGAGGCATTGTTGGCGCTTATCGAAGGCAATGGACTGCTCATGCGCCAAGCCTCCTGGAGCGACGCACGTGACCATGACGCTGGCGAAGGGCGAGCGGCACTCGACCGACACGTTCGCTCGCCGTCGTCGCGTTTTCGTCTATGGTCATGCGCGGCTGGGCCATTCGGATCGGTGCGTAAAGGGTGAGCATGATAACGCGGCACCTGCCAATGCCGGGCTTGTGCACGTCCGTTGCCGGAGCGCGACAGGCTGCGGCGCGTCCGATCATGGTAGGCCCGTGAGCGCTGCCGCTATCCTTGCAGAACCGCAGGAGCCATCGAAATGCAGTTCACGATTCCAGCCGACCATCCGTCGCTACCGGGACACTTTCCCGGCAATCCCGTGGTTCCGGGTGTCGTCGTCATGGACCGCGTACTCGATGCCCTTGAAGCCGAGTGCGGAGTGCAAGTCGGCGCGCTGCGCCTGCCGCAGGTCAAGTTCATGCAGCCGCTGCTGCCAGGGCAAACCGCGAGCGTCAGCCTTGAAGGTGCCGCTCCAAAATGGCGGTTCCGCGTTCACCACGGTGAGCGACTGATCGCCAGCGGTGACCTCGTCCTGCCGTCCGAGGCGCCATGAGCGCGGATTGGAAGCTGCGCCCTGAAGGTGGCGGTCGCTTTGCACTGGGGCTGATCCACAACGTCGTCCGCTACGGGGGACGCACGGTGGGACGTGCGCTGCTGTATCCAATCACGCTGTATTTCCTGATGGTGCGCGCGCTCGAGAGGCGCGAGTCGCGCAACTATCTGGCGCGGGTGCTGCCGACACCTCCGCGCCTGATCGACGTGGCCCGCCACATCCACACCTTTGCTGCGACCATCCTTGATCGGGTGTTCATGCTGACCGGACAGATGCAGCACTTCGATATCGAAGTGCGCGGCATGGACCAGTTGCATGCAGCACTCGACCAGGGTCGCGGCGTGATGTTGTTCGGTTCGCACCTGGGCAGTTTCGACGCGCTGCGTGCGCTGTCGCGGGCGCGCCCGGACGTGCAGGTGCGAGTGCTGCTGGACAGGGCGCACAACCCGATGATCGCCGCAACGCTGGATGCCCTCAATCCTGAGCTCGCCGCAGGCGTCATCGATGCGGGACAGGACGGAACGTCCATCGTCCTTGCGATCAAGCAGGCGACCGACGAAGGCGCATTGGTGGCGCTGCTGGTGGATCGCGCGCGTTCCGGCGAATCTTCGCTGGATGTGCCGTTCCTTGGCGGCATGGCGGCATTTCCCACTGCGCCGTGGTTGATCGCAGCAGTCCTGAAAGTGCCAGTCGTGCTGGCTTTCGGGCTGTATCGCGGCGGCAATCGCTACGAGTTGGTGTTCGAAGGCTTCAGTGACGGCGTGGATGTCCCGCGCGCGCAACGCCCCACCATGCTGGCCACGCTGGTCGCACGTTATGCCGCACGGCTTCAGCATCACACCCACAGTGCCCCGTACAACTGGTTCAATTTCTTTCCTTTCTGGAATGCCGATGCTGAAGATTCGACCCCTGTCGTCGACCCCGTTGCTGCCGATGGCCAGTCTGGGAGCCAGTGTGTTGGCGGTCGCCGCGACGGCGTCTGAATCGGCAATGGCCGTCGACGCCGACTGGATCGTGCAGAAAATCGCCCGACCAGTGCCGGCGCGCAAGCCGTTTGTGGAGGCACGCAACTCATCGTTGTTAGAGTCGCCGCAGGGCGTGTTCGGCAATTTCGTGCTGGCGCTGCCGGTCGCGCGCCAAACGCTGTCACTGGCGAGGACGAAGGCATGATTGGGCGATCGGAAATCGAGGCGCTGATTCCGCACAAGGGCTGCATGTGCCTGTGGGACGAGGTGCTGGAATGGGACGCCGCCGGCATCCGCCTGTGCGCTTTCAATCACATCGACGCCGCACACCCGCTGCGCTCACACGGACGCCTGCGCGCCGTGCACCTGTGCGAATACGGCGCCCAGGCCATGGCTGTGCACGGCGGCTTGCGCGCAAGCAAAAGCGGCAGCGCGGCGCAACCCGGAATGCTGGTGGCGCTGCGCGGTGTGGAGCTGCATGTCGCGCGCATCGACGACCTCGCCGGCGCAATCGAATGCGAGGCACGAGTGCTGGTCGAAGGCGAGGCTAGCCAGCAGTACGCCTTCCGCATCATGCACGGTCAGACGCTGCTGGCTGAGGGCCGCGCGGCGGTGATGCTGAAGGTGCCGAGTCCCACGAACGACTAGAGCCGGCGCATCATTCGATCGCGTAACACTGCGCGGGCGGCCGGCGGCAGCGCCGAAGAAGCGGTGTTCGACGTGGCGGACGCGAGCGGCCGGAGCGGGTTACATTGATGGGTAGGTGACGGGGTTCAACGACGGCAAGGCCTGAATCAGGCGCTCGTCGAGGCTTCTTGTCCACCTGAGGAGCGCTGCGGCAAGCGGCAGTAGCACGAGAAAATCACCAACCTGAAAACCAAGGGGAACCCACGATGCAGACATTCATTCGCGTCACCATTGCTGCGGCGATGCTGGCCTCGACCGGTGCAGCACAAGCGCAAGCCGTGCAGCTGCACAAGCCGGTGCCTTACGCGCAGGAAAACGACGTCTCCGACGCGATCAAGAAAGAATGCCACCTCGGCGAGAAGCTGGCCGACTTCGTCAAGGCAAAGTCCAGCGTGCCGGTCGAGTTGACCTCGCAGGCACCGAATCGCGCGAGTGGACGCGTGCTGCAGATGGAGATCAGCGACGCGGTGAGCATGGGCAACGCGTTCATGGGCCACCAGAAATTCGCGAAAGTTAAAGGCACTTTATTCGAGAACGGCAAGAAGGTCGCAAGTTTCAAGGCCCGGCGTAACTCGATGGGCGGCGCGTTCGGCGGCTTCAAGGGTTCGTGCTCGGTGCTGGGCCGCACCGTCGCAGCCATTGGCGCGGATGTGGGCAAGTGGCTGGCAAAGCCAGTCGACGGTGCTGCCTTGGGAGACTGACCCCGAAACACACGTGGCCAGAAGCCTAAGCGACTCTCGCGTACCACTCTGGCGTAAGTGATTCCGGCGAGTCGCGCTCGTTGCTTGCCAGCAGCGCGTCCAATCCATGGTCGTCGATCTCCGCATGCACTCTTCGCGCCTGCGCCAGAATTTCTGCCGCCAGCCACCCCATGCGCGCCACGTTGTCGCCGATGCGCTTCTCGAACGCGGCATCGTCGAGCACGTCGTTGAGTGCTCGATTCATTTCGTGGAACCAGTCGATGTTGTACTGGTCGAGCATCCTGCCGTCGGGCACGAGCGGCCCCAAGTTGCGCTCGCCCCATTCGCGCAGCAGTGGTTGAATGGCGAGGTTCAACTCGCGGGCGCGATCAAAGTGCGGGCGGAGCCGTCCCAGTAGCGCGATGTGGGTCAGGCGTTCACCGAAGAACAACGGTGCCAAAAGCGCCCAGTAGTAAACGTAGTCCCAGATCACCTTGACCGGCATTACCTGCGAATCGCCGAGCAGCGGGTACTGGCCCTGGTAGAGGGTCAGGGTGTTTTCGTAGAACGACAGGTAAAGCTGCTGGTAGATGTCCGCATACGGCGCGAAAGGTTTTCCCGCCAGGTCGCGGCCGATCAGATCGGTGATGAAGGTATTGGAAATGGCGATGAAATCGCTACCCGGCGAATAGAACGGATCGAGGAACACGCCGGCCTCGCCGGTCAGCGCCCAGCGGGCGCCACTGAACACCTGCTTGCAGCCATAGGACACATTGCGCAGGAACGCAAAATCCAGCAACGCGTGCTCCGGTTTGCCGAGCATTCCAGCGACCTGCGGCTGATGCTCGCGTAACCACGCGCTGGCCTTCTCGTGCGTATTCATGGTCTGCAGCGGGTGCATGGCGGCGTCGCAGACGATGCCCAGCGAATGTGCGCCTGACGACAGCGGGATCAACCAGAACCAATAGCCCGGGCCGCACATGTGGTTGGTTGATCGCCAGCGGTCCGGCGGCGTGCAGCGCGCCAGCCACAGCGGGTCTTGCGACCAGTCGTCCGGGTCGAGCTTGCCTTCCACCCGCCACCACACCGCGTTGATGTTGTGGTCGTTTGCTTGTGCCAGGTCGAGCTTGCGCTTGAGCAG
>JBATAQ010000043.1:0-3929 GCA_049661925.1 Dokdonella sp. | reverse complement strand
ATGACTGGGTCGTCATTCACGGTTGCCACTGGACGTTGCCGACGCGGCGGCGGCTGATGCAGGGCGAGATCGACTTCATCGTCATCTCGCCAGCCGGCGCGGTGGCATTGATCGAACAGAAGAATGGAAACGTTGGCCTGGTCGGCGTCGAGTTGGTCAAGCACTACGGCGATCACAGCAAATCCGTGAGCCAGCAGATGAGTCGCAACCGCGATTCATTCCTCGCCAAGCTGGAGCGCCAGCATGTAACGCGCCCGACCGGCTGCATCAGCGTCGGCTATTTTCCGGATGCGCGAATCGATCGCGTCCATGACATCGCACTGGACTCGTGTTGCATCGTCGATCAGGGCGATGCGGCACGCTTGCCTACGATTCTCACCACGCTGATTGGTGGCGGCGATTCAGCGCCCGACACCGTGGAAGCGCTTTGCGATTTCCTCGAAGGCCGGTTGGAACTGGTGCCGAGTCTGCACGGCCAGCGCGCCTTGGCCGATCAATTGCGCATCCATCTTTCCGGCCCGATGCGACTGGCGCTGGAGCAGTTCCAGATGCAGCCGATGCGCTTGCGCGTGGAAGCCTGCGCGGGCTCGGGAAAGTCCGAGCTGTTGCGGGTGATGGCGCGACGCGCGATCACGGCGGGCCGTCACGTGTTGCTCGTTTGCTTCAATCGACCGCTGGCGGAACTGCATCGCAACGGCCTGGCCGGCGCGACGGTTGAAACCTGGTTTGGATTGCGTCGGCGCATGGCGGATACGCTCGGCATCGAGCTCGACTTTGGCGACGGTGCAGACTGGTCATTCTGGCGACATGTGGACGCACAGATCAGCACCACTGTCGCCGAACGCGGCGTGCCGGATGAATTGGTCTACGACACGATCCTTGTCGACGAAGGCCAGGATTTGCCCGACGACGACATCGACCGCCTGCTGGAACTGCTGTCGGCCGATGGCGACTTCATCTGGGTCGGCGATCCCGACCAGGACCTGATGACACGTTCCGCCGACCGCCATCGCGGCCATGCCGTGCTGCGCATCCTCGACAACTACCGCACGCCAGCTCGGCTCGCCGCCGAAATGGCCGCCATCGCACCTGCCGGCATCCGTTTCGTCAACCCGGTCGAGGGAAGCGGGTTGTCGATCATTCGAGTTGCCACCGATGACGACGCATTGCGAAGCGCGATTGCCACCGAGGTGGATCGCCTGCTCGCACTCGGCTTGGATATCGCCGACCTGATGATCGTCGGGTTGCAAGGCATGGCCGGACTCGATGCACTGGGCGAGCAGGTCGGCACACATCGACTGCGACGTTTCAGCGGTCGCTACAGCGACGACGGCGAGCAGCTGATGACCGACGGCACGCTCATCACGGAGAGCGTGGCTCGCGCCAAGGGCCGCCAATGCGCTCACGTCCTAGTTATCGGCGGCGGCAGCGCCGACATGGCCCACGCGAACTGGCAACGCTCGCTTTACGTCGCGCTGACCCGCGCGACGATTGGGGCGACGTTGTTTGTTGGTGATGATGCGTCTGGCGATGCGCCGCCCAACGCGTAGTTCTCAGAGTGAATAAATGAAGATCTCTCGTTGCGACACACATTGTCGTAACCTCGGCGCAGACTGCCCCATGACCACGAAGGAAAAATTCATGACGACTAACGATTCAAGCCAAGACCTTTTCGACGCGACAAGACTTTCACTGATCGAACGACTGAAGTGTTTCAACGCGAAGGAGCGATATTGGGCGGTGCGCCAAGCGTTGGGAGGTTTTGACCCGACTCCTGAATTTGTGCAGTCCGCGGCAAAGGCGGCCGGATTCGATCCGTCGATTGAGCCGATCCGCGGCACAACATTTCTTGCGATGGACTATCACCTCAACTGGTTGCACGCAGCTCTTTCTGGACGCTGCTTGCCATGCGATGAAATGAAGGGAACGGACATGCCGAAAAACCAATCAACCTCAGATCCGAGCAACGAAAACGAGGAAAGCTGGGACGCCGTTCAAAACAGTATCGAGGATGTAGATCTACTTTTAGCCTATGAAGTACCAAACGGCACCGCGACGATGACGCGGATCATCTTGATCGAAGCTAAGTGCGCCGGCGAGTTTACGAAAAAACAGCTCGCCTCGAAACTTAATCGGTTGGCGCTCATAGTTGGATCAGGGCAGAGCTCTGAGCCAAAGCGCTACGAGTTCGATGTGCGATTCGTACTCATGAGTCCAAATCCTATTCCGGAAACGCTCAAAAAAGGAGTCACTGGGTCCGCCCTGCTTGGGAAAAATTTTCGTCGTTCTGGCCAGCCAGGTGATTCATATCTCAAACTTGAAATCTTCCCCATCGACCATCGAGGGTTCTGGATGGTGCAGCCTCGAGATGAGCTAAGGGTAGCCGGTGCACCGCCCCCACCACTCGCAGCGAATGGAAGTAAGCAGAACAAGTCACGGGGCTGGACGCATTGGTCGATGTCGTTACGGCCTAAGACTGCGGTCAAGCCTGACAGGCGCTGAGCCCATGAAAACACCAGCCCGCCTCTCCAAATCCCGCATCCTTTCCGGCCTGCAATGCGAGCGCCGCTTGTGGCTGGAGACCTATCGACGCGAACTGCGAGAGGTGACGGCGGGACAGCAGATCGTGTTCGACAACGGTAATGCGCTGGGTGAACTGGCGCGCGAGCTGTACGGGCCGGGCGTGCTGATTGAGCATGTTATGGAACCTTCGCTCGCGCTTGCGGAAACGCAGGCGCTGCGCAACAGCGATGCGGCGCTTGGTCCGATGTTCGAGCCGGCATTCGCACATGATGGCGTGGTGATCCGCGCCGACGTCTTGTTGCCGGTCGGCGATGGGCACGAGTTGATCGAAGTGAAGGGGTCCACTTCCGTGAAGGACTACTACATCAGCGATTGCGCGGTGCAGACCTGGGTGGTCGAAGGCGCCGGCGTTCCGTTGTCCTATGTGCGCTTGGCGCATCTCGACCGTAGCTTCGTCTATGCCGGTGGTGGCGACTACAACGGTTTGTTGCATGCCGAAGATGTGACCGATGACGTCCGTGAACGCATGGCCGAAGTTCCAGGCTGGGTTGAACGTTTCCGGACGATGCTCGCCGGTCCGGAACCGGCAATCAAGACCGGCGATCATTGCTCGACGCCGTACGGCTGTCCGTTTTGGGAACATTGCCGCGGGCAGGAGCCGGCTGACAGCGAATACCCGGTCGACTTGTTGCCGTATGGCGGCAATGTAGTGCGCGAGTTGCTCGCCGAAGGTTTCACCGACTTGCGTGACGTGCCGGCTGATCGGCTTTACAGCGAGCGACACCAGCGCGTGCATGCCGCAACGCTGGCCAACACCGTCTTTAACGATCCCGCCGCGGCGCAGGAGCTGGCAGCGCTACCGTGGCCGCGCCACTATCTCGACTTCGAAACAATCGGCTTTGCGATTCCGCGCTGGATCGGCACCCGGCCGTACCAGCAGGTCGGGTTTCAGTGGTCGTGCCAGACCCAGCAACGCGACGGCAGCCTGGTCGAGCAATGGTTCCTCGACCTCAGCGGCAATGCGCCGATGCGCGGCTTTGCAGAATCAATGCTCGCGACACTGGAAAACGACGATGGTTGCATTGTCGTCTACAACAGCGGCTTCGAATCCGCGCGCATCAAGGAGCTGGCAACGATGCTGCCCGACCTGGCCGATCGGCTGCACGCCTTGTTGCCGCGCCTGTTCGATTTGCTGCCGTTGACACGCGACAACTACTACCACCCGGCGATGAAGGGCTCGTGGTCGATCAAGGCCGTGTTGCCGACGATCGCGCCCGAACTCGCCTACGAAAATCTGCAAGACGTTGCCGATGGCAGCGAAGCGCAAGTTGCATGGCACGAAGCGACCGCGATGGAAACCAGCCGCGAACGCCGCGCGGAACTCGATATGGCGTTGCGCCGCTATT
>JBATAQ010000042.1:0-2434 GCA_049661925.1 Dokdonella sp. | reverse complement strand
AACCCATGTCCGACCGCCATTCCGACCAATTCAAACTGGTATCGCCATACTCGCCGGCAGGCGACCAGGCGCCGGCGATCGAGCGGCTGGTGGATGGTTTTGAAGCCGGTCTGGCCCATCAGACCCTGCTTGGCGTTACCGGTTCGGGCAAGACGTTCACCATCGCCAACATGGTCGAGCGCATCCAAAAGCCGACGTTGGTGCTGGCACCGAACAAGACGTTGGCCGCGCAGTTGTACGGTGAGTTCAAGGAGTTTTTCCCGAACAACGCGGTCGAGTATTTCGTCAGCTACTACGACTACTACCAGCCCGAGGCCTACATCCCGGGCAGTGACACCTATATCGAGAAAGATTCCAACATCAACGAGCACATCGAGCAGATGCGCCTGGCCGCGACCAAGGCGCTGCTGTCGCGTTCGGACGCGTTGATCGTGGCAACGGTGTCGGCGATTTACGGGCTTGGTGATCCGGAAGATTACTTGCAGATGCGCCTGATACTGGCGCGTGGCGAACGCACCGATCAGCGCAAGTTGATGCGCCATCTGAGTGACCTGCAATACACGCGCGGTGACATGGATCTACGCCGTGGCACCTACCGCGTGCGCGGCGACGTGATTGACGTGTTCCCGGCCGAATCCGATGCTGAAGCGCTGCGCATCGAGTTGTTCGACGGCGAAGTGGAACAACTTTCGATCTTCGATCCGCTGACCGGCGAAGTACGGCGAAAGGTGCCGCGATATGTCGTCTACCCGAAGACCCACTACGCGACGACGCGCGAAAGCGTGCTCAACGCCATCGAGACCATCAAGGTTGAGTTGAACGAACGGCTGGAGCAGCTGTACGCGTCGAACAAGTTGCTCGAAGCGCAGAGGCTGAAACAGCGCACACAGTTTGATCTGGAGATGATGGCCGAGGTCGGCTTCTGTCAGGGCATCGAAAACTACTCACGGCACCTGACCGGCAAGGCGCCGGGCGAGCCGCCGCCGACCTTGTTCGACTATCTGCCGCCGGATGCCTTGCTGGTCGTCGACGAGGCGCACGTGACGATTCCGCAGTTGGGAGCCATGTACAAAGGCGACCGTTCGCGCAAGGAGACGCTGGTCGAGTTCGGCTTTCGATTGCCTTCGGCGCTCGACAATCGTCCATTGCGCTTCGACGAATGGGAGCAGCGCGCGCCGCGAACCGTGTTCGTATCGGCGACACCGGGCAAGTACGAGAAGGAGAAATCCGGCGATCAGGTGATCGAGTTGGTGGTCCGCCCGACAGGGTTGATTGATCCGGAAATCGAGATTCGGCCGGTGCGCACCCAGGTCGACGATCTGCTGTCCGAAGCGCATCTGCGTATCGCGATGGGCGACCGCGTGCTGGTCACCACGCTGACCAAGCGCATGTCGGAAAACCTCACCGAATACCTCGCCGACCACGGTATCCGCGTGCGTTATCTGCATTCGGATATCGATACGGTGGAGCGCGTGGAAATCATCCGTGACCTGCGTCTCGGCAAGTTCGACGTGCTCGTAGGCATCAACCTGCTGCGCGAAGGCCTCGACATGCCCGAGGTGTCGCTGGTCGCGATCCTCGACGCCGACAAGGAAGGCTTTCTGCGGTCAAGCGGATCGCTGATCCAGACCATCGGTCGTGCCGCCCGCAACGTTCGCGGCAAGGCAATTCTGTATGGAGACCGCATTACCAACTCGATGCAGATCGCGATCAATGAAACTGACCGCCGCCGTGCCAAGCAGGTCGAGCACAACCTTGAGCACGGCATCATTCCGAAATCGATCGAGCGCCGCATCATGGATGTGATGGAAGGCGCCCGTACGGAGGCCGCCAACGATGCCGCCGCGACCAAGCGTGGACGCGGTAGCGCGACGACCCGCAAGGTGGCCGAGCCCGAGGCCGAATATCACCTGATGACGCCCGCCCAGATCAGCAAGCGCATCGAGCAAATGGAGGCGCGCATGTACAAGCATGCCCAGGACCTGGAGTTCGAGGAGGCTGGCAAATTGCGCGACGACATCCGTAACCTGCGTGAGCAAACGCTGCGGCTTTCGTGATGCGCTGTCGGCCCGTGGTGTCGTTGTCCACCACTGCGAATCTACCCACCACCACGCCGGCAAAGCGTCGCAGCCGGCCTCATTCCTGCTGCAACCGTTGTGGAACCCGAGCGACTCCGTTATTCTGCGCGCCCCTCGATCGAGGGCGCGTAGCTCAGCGGTAGAGCACTACCTTGACATGGTAGGGGTCACAGGTTCGATCCCTGTCGCGCCCACCAGTTGCACCCAGCGGCGCAGGTCTTTCGACCCGCGCCGCATTTTTTTCGGCTGGGTTGCCGCCAGCCTGTTGCGGCCTTGTTTTGACTGGCTGACGCCAGCGCGATTCTCCCTTCTCCCTTCTCCCTTCTCCCTTCTCCCTTCTCCCGCCGGGAGAAGGG
>JBATAQ010000041.1:0-2138 GCA_049661925.1 Dokdonella sp. | reverse complement strand
GCGATGTAGCGGGCGATGCGCGCCCGGTCCCAAACGTGGTTTCCGACTTCGGGCAAGTCCCTGGCGATACGAAATGCGATTTCGAACTCGACGATCAGCCGCCCGTAGGATGCCGCCTCGATGCTCTTGCCCGATCGCAAGATCTGGTCGGCCATGAGGTAGCCGCCGACCGAATCGCCGTAGCCGACCATCTCGCGCATCGCGGGGGTGGTCAACGCGATCTTGTAGCCGCAAATCTTCGTATTGCGCAGCCGCGCGAGTTGGCGAACGTAGGCGTCCTGCACCTGATACGCGGTCTCCGCATCAGGCAGCGACCAGTCACCGTCGAGCGCGCGAAACGCTTCGCGAGCGGCGTGCTGGCGGATCAATTCGGACGCCGCAGCATCGGCTGTGGACGCATCGAACATGGGATTCTCCTTTGGCCCTTCAACAACGAACTTGGGAACGGTCCACTTTCTTCATCGTTGTTTCAACCACGGCTGTCGGCTTGCCGGATGTCTTCAACAGCCGAATCGCCTCGTGCTTGAACTCGGCCGTGAAACTCTGTCGCTTTTCCATCGAACACCTCCGTGCGAGGATTGTCCTCGCTTTGTGGTGTCCGAAAAATCAGGCGTAGACCAACCTGACCCCGTTGTTGCGTCGAAGGCAGAAACCGTATGTCGTAGGCTGGGTTGGCACCATCAACCCAGCATCCCGGGGTATGCAGCGAAAGAAGCTGGGTTGGTGAAGCTAACCCAGCCTACGGTCCTGGAGTCTTCGAGCACTAACCAGTGCCGCGACATCAGGGGCGCGAACCAACCACGCGCGATGTGAATCCCTCGCCGGATGGAATCCATTTTGGCTTCTGATTTGGCTAGACTGCTCCCACGATGGGGGTGCGACGTGCCATTTTTGATTTATCTATACGAATCAGTTATTTCATCAGCTCCCACGCTTGTCGCAGTAGCTCTGGCCGCATGGCTGAGCAGGAAATTCGTTGCCGAAAGGCTAACCCGATCAGTTGCGTTCGAATTCGATCGCAAGCTGGAGGCGCAGCGCAGCGAGCATTTGCGAGCGATGGAACTCCTACGTGCGAGGCTCGCGACCGAGCAGCAATCGCTTCAGCAATTGCGGGGATCGGTGCTGGAGGGAACTGGCGCTTGGAAAGCGGACGTGTCAGGCAGGAAGATTCAAGCGGCAATGGAACTATGGGCAAGCTTCATTGCAACGAAGACATACAAAGTTGCAGCCACACACATGTCGTTTGTCAAGATCGACGGCGCAGTCGCGGCTACTACCGAAAATAAAAATGCCCGCGATGTATTTCGATCAATGATTCCGGAGGGCTATGACACTCCCGTGGAAGCGATCAAGTATTCGGAGCATGCCCGTTTGTTTGTGCCGCAGATCGCGTGGGCGGTGTACTTGGCGTACGCCACTATCGTCAATAGCGCAGTGCTGCGGATAAAGATGTTGGCGGATGGCATCTATCTACCGTCCTTCTTTGACGACGAAAACATTAAGTCGGTGATTGAGGCCGCAGTGCCGGGAGCAAAGGATTATTTGGACAAACACGGCGTGACTGCCGGAGCACACCTCTTGGATCAGATCAAGCTTCGGCTCCACGCTGAGTTAAGCAATTTTCTGAGCGGTGCTGCGGAGACAAGTCAATCGATAGAGGAGAGCCACAGAGTGTTACAAGCTACCGCTGCCCTCCAAGCGGCTCAGGCAACGCTCCCCGACGCCACTCCGTAGTCTCATAACTGCGGTACCCGGCAGTGTCGGATGTTGCGTATTGGCGTCTTGCGGCTGCGCTGCTTAAACAAAAAAAAGCCGCGGATCACTCCGCGGCCTTTCGTTTCGATGGGTGTTTCGACGCCGCGTTACTTCAACAACTTCGCCAGCGTCTTGCCGAGGTCGGCAGGTGACTTGACGGTCGTCACGCCAGCTTTTTCCAACGCCGCGAACTTCGCCGCTGCCGTGCCCTTGCCGCCGGAGATGATGGCGCCGGCGTGGCCCATGCGTTTGCCGGCTGGGGCTGATGCGCCAGCAATGAACGACACGACCGGCTTGGTGACGAATTCGGCGATGAACTCGGCGGCTTCTTCTTCGGCGCTGCCGCCGATTTCCCCGACCATGATGATGCCTTCGGTCTGCGG
>JBATAQ010000040.1:0-20188 GCA_049661925.1 Dokdonella sp. | reverse complement strand
TCGCGTCGTAGGTGCGCCAGATGCCGCCATTGACGGCGCCAACATAAAGGATGTTGGCATTGGTCGGATGCGCGGCGATTGCCTGCACGGCGCCGCTTACTTCGTTGTCCGGCGGCACGGAAACCTGTGCGCTTCGCGTCGGCGAGGGTCCACGCGACACCCAGGTATTGGCAGCCTGCGAAATCTGCGAGAGGCCTTCAGTACCTTCGGTATCGGGGCGCGGCGGCGGGATGATTGCGACGCGCTGCTCCAGCGGATCGACCGGCTCGGCGTCACCGCCGAGTTCGGATGATTCGTCCGCTGGCGTCAGGTCTGCGATGCCGTTTGCGCGCAACGCCGCACTGGGAGCGGCGCAGCCGGCGAGGATGGTCAAGAGAACGACCGCGCAGGCGGCCTTCGCAGCATCGGTAAAAAAACGATCCGGCAACATGGGCGAGTTCCAATAGGCACGCCGAAGCGTGGCGCGACGACAGCGATTATGCCCGACGCAGAACTGCTGCTTCGGACACCGATGCGCCGCGCAAGGAAATCTATCGACTCGTCAACCGATCTCCAACGCAGATCAACGGCGCGAACACGATCGCTGCCACCAGCCAGCAGGCCAGCACCGACCAGATGACCTGGTCGAGAAATTGCGCGCCCTGCACCATGCGTACCGCATCAAAAACCAATCCGGCGACGCTGCCGATCAGCAGGCCACGCCATCGCCAGCGCGCACTGCCGCCGGCCCAACCGGCAAAGTACAAGGCGAGCATGCTGAACCCGGTACCGGCGTGGCCGCTGGGCAGGCACAAACCGGCCTCGGCTCGCGAGATGGCAAACCATTGCACCGCCATGTCGGCATAGCCGCCGTAGCGCTTGAGGTTCCATGGGCAAGGTGGCGCGGTCATCTGTTTGAGGTTCGCGATTAACAACGGACCCACGCACAGCGCGGCGGCAAGACTCCACAGCAACGCTCGCCACGGACGCAGTGCCGGGATCCATCGCGATGCGAACGCCGCTCCCAGGGTGACTGCGCCAAGACCCACCGGTAGTAGTCGGGCCAACTGATGGCCGATCACTTCCAGCCACTCGGCGTGTCGCCACGGAAACCCGACGCTGGCGGTGTTATAGAACGCGTCCACGATCCGGAAATTCAGTCGACTGTTGCGGCAGTACAGAGCCATCAACGCCAGCAGCACCGGCACCGTGACGACGTGACCGAGCGGGTATTCCAGCCGGCGCTGTCGCCGCAGGCTTGCCCTCATTGCCGGCATTGATCCTCGCGCTGCCGACCATCGCTGAAGAATTCCCACGACAACTGGAACAGCGCCTGTGTGTCGCGTTCCAGCTCGCGATTCGTTGCGGTCGGGACCAGCTCCTTGTGCTCGGCGTCGTACAGGTTGGTATCGACCGTTTTGCCAAAGCCGAGCACCGCCACTTGCCCGCCACGCATCATCGCCACGTTGCGGTTGTGATTGAACAGCGCATAGCCGTCGCCTGCTGCCATGCGCAAGATGTCGCGACCGGGCAGGCACGAGACATAGTTGAGGTGCAACAAGCCAAGCAGGGTCGGGCCAATATCGACCTGACTGGCCAAGGTGTCGTTACGAGCGGCAGCAATCGTGTCGGGTGCATGCACGACGAACGGCACCGGGTAGTTGGAGATTGGAATCTGTGAGCGGCCGTAGACGCGCGCGCCATGGTCGCCGGCAATCACCAGCATGGTGTTCGTGTACCACGACTTGGTCTTCAACTTGTCGAAGAACTGGCCGATGGCGTAGTCGGCATAGCGCACGCCCGCTTCGCGACCGCCGCCTTTGGCCTTCACGCCGGGGATGCCCACGGGGAAGGTATACGGCTTGTGATTCGACGTGCTCATCACCAGCGAGAACACCGGCTCGCCGCGCGCGATCTGCTTGTCGAATGCGTCCAGTGCATTGTCGAACAGCTCTTCGTCGGCTATGCCCCAGATGTTGGCGGAGCGCGGCTTGGGCATGTCGGTTCGATCAAACAGGCTCCAGCCATTGCTGCTGAAATACGCATTCATGTTGTCGAAGGTGCCGTAGCCACCGTAGATGAAGCTGGGCGAGTAGCCGTGCGCCCGCGCGATGGTCGCGAGGTTGAACAAGCCCTCGTTGCCGGTTCGCTTGACCACGGACTCCGGCGGTACCGGTGCCAGCGATGTGGTCAGCGCTTCCATGCCGCGAACCGTGCGGGTTCCGCTGGCGTAGAGATTGGTAAAGCTGAGGCTTTCTGCGGCGATTCGGTCAATGTTTGGCGTTAGACCGCGCCCGCCGAGGCTGCCGACGAATTCCGCTCCCATCGACTCCTCGAACAGGATGATCACGTTGAGTTTTCGCGGCGGACCGAGATCGTTGTTGTCGACCTGTCGCGCCAACGGTGACTGGTCTGTGCCCGGTGGGCCGAGAAATTTCGTGTTCGACTGGGTCAGCATCCTGCGAACGCGCGTGATCGCTTCGCCTTCCGGCACGGTCGGGTAGTAGCGCTCGTAGTCGATCTTCGCGTTTCGCAGCGCGCTGAAGAACGAGTACACGCCGTTCGCAGCAATCTCGTCGGCAATCCGGTTGCTCGAAAAACCCTGCACGGTTTCCAGGCTGACCAACCACAACGATGCCGCGACCACGACGGCGAGTACACCAACGATGGCCGAACGCTTCGCAAAACCTTGTTGTGCATCATCCACGCGCACCAGATGCCGACGCAGCGCGAACACAATCAACAATGCACCGACTACCGCCGCCGCCATCACCGGGTAGACCGGATAGGAATCGCGGATATTGCCGAACACTTCGGTCGGGTAAATCAGGTATTCGACGGCCGTGTAGTTGAAGCGGGCGTTGAACTCGTCGAAGAAGAAATACTCGGCGGCGATCAGATAGAGCAGCGCCGCCACGGTAATGAAGAAACCGATCTGCACCAAGGCGCGACCAATGGTCGAACGGTATGGGCGCTCGGGCATCAGCCACAGGTACAAGGCGAACGGCAGGCACAGGTACAGGCCAGCCAGCGCGTCCAGCAACAGACCGCCCAACCACGCCTGTGGCAACATCAAGATGGTCACCAGGCCTTCGTGCAATGCAACCACCGAAAGCACGGCTCGCGATACCAGGGATGTCGCGATGAACAGCAACCACAGCAACGCCAACAGTCGGAATCGCCCGAGACGAGCGGCAATACCGAACGCTGGCCAGGCTCGAACCTCGCTGGCTGCTGCGTCTTCCCGCTGCAACGGGAAATGCTGATTGCGCGTTCCGGACATCGATACCGTCTACTTCAACATTGGGGTTTCCAATGCTGGGCAGCAGCCCGTCGAAGCGGCGTCGCGGCTATGTCGAATTTTCGTCGAAGCGAATACTGAAGCGTGTTCCGCGTCGCGCCCCCTCGGTTTCCGACGCGAGGTCGATCAACCAGCCCTGTTGCTGGCAGATGCGTCGCGCGATGGCGAGGCCAAGCCCCCGCGGCTCCGATTCGTCGTGCGCCGGCGACTCGTCGGAATAGCGACCACGGTGATAGCGGTCGAACACGAACGGCAGCGCTTGCGCATCGATGCCGGTGCCATCGTCAGCAACCAAAAGCGCGCCGTCGGTAAAGGCGACGGTCAATGTGGCAGGTGAGGCATGCTCAATGGCGTTGCCAATCAGATTGCGTAGAACGATCAACAAGGCGTAGCGATCAACCATCACGCGCCGCGCGGGAACAATCCGGTTGATCATCTCCAAGCGGGCCAGATCAGCACGCGACTGTAAGCCGTCGAACACGCCATCGACCAGTTCCGCCAACGGCAATTGCTGGCGCTGTGGTGCCGCCGGTCCTTCGCTCAAGGCGCGCGTAGAGGCGACTGTTGCCGTAATCTCGTCGACGGTCGCCAGCATGCGTTCCAAGCGATTTTGGGATAGCGCGTCGTCATCGCTGTCGAGCGCCATCATCTCGATGTCGGTTCGCAGCGCCGCCAGCGGCGTGCGCACTTCGTGGCTCAGGTTGGACGAAAATTCGCGCTGCCGCGCCATTGATCGGTCGACGCGATCCTGCATGCGATTGAAGGCTTCAAGCAACAGACCGGGCTCGTCGGTACCTGACTGGATCATCACACGGCCGTCGCTGGTTTCCGGATCCCAGTCGGCAATGCGCTCGGTAACGGCCCGGATTGGTTCGACCACGGCACGCCCAACCAGACGTGCCAACCAAAGTCCGCCGGCTGCGCAAGCTGCCCACAGCAATATAAGGATCACCCCGAACTGGGCGACGCGTTGTTCGTTGGCGGTGGCGTCGAACATCAGCAGGATGCGTCCGTGCACCGAGTCGGTGACCAAGGCATGCACCTGCATCCGGTCGGTCTCGATTTCGTAGGGCCCACCCAGCGGAAGCCCGCGCAGCACATCCGGCCGTGCATTGCGCCGCGCTGCATCGCCAACCCAGGCGCGCACGCCGCGACCCAGGTCGATGGCGTTCGCCGATGCCGTCAATTCGCCGCCGTCCAGTCGCTCCACCAGTCGTTGCATCTCGATCGACAACAACTGGTCGGCCAGCTCATCTTCCTGCTCGTACATCACCGAGTACGCCATCACCGCCATCAGGCCAACCGATATGGCGACCATTACGGACAGCGCCCAGGTGACACGGCGAGTGAGGGATTTCGCCAATTTCATGGCGCTGCGTCGCCGCCGCCAACCAGTTGCCAGCCGATGCCATGAACGGTGCGGACGCCATCGAACCCGGCATCGGCCAGCGCCTTGCGCAGCAGATGAACCTGGCCTCGCAATGCATCCGTGTCCGGTGGATCGTCACCCCACGCCGCAGTTTCCAGTTCCGCGCGTGGCACCACGCGACCGGGATCGCGCAACAACGCTTCCAGAATGCTCCAGCCTTTCGGCGTCAATCGTACTGGCCGGTCGCCGACGCGGACTTCATGACGCCGGCCATCAATCACCAGCCGGTCGAACTGCCGCAATGGTGACGCCACGCGCCCACTCGCACGCGCCAGCAACGCGCGTACGCGAGCTTCCACTTCGACCAGTACGAATGGTTTGGTCACATAGTCGTCGGCACCGTGTTCAAAGCCGGCCAGCTTGTCGGCAATATCGTCACGCGCTGTCAGCATCAATACCGGTGTCGCCAGCCCCAGCGTATTGCGCATCCGGTGCAACACCGTCAAACCGTCGATGCCAGGCAGGCCGACATCCAGCACCACCACATCGAAGCTTGTGGTCGCCAACCGGTGTAACGCGGTTCGACCGTCGTAGGCGGCGTCCACGACAAAGCCGCGCTTCTCGAAAAACGAGAACAGGTTGCCGGCGATGATGGCGTCGTCTTCGACGATGAGCAGACTGGGTGATGGCGACATGATTCAAGCGAGCGATGGCGTGCGTCGCAATGTACGCCATGAAGCCGGGAATCGTTGAATGACCGCAGCCGATCACCGTGCAGCGCTGCACTTACAACGAAAAAGGCGACTTGCTCCCGCTGCGCCAGGGAGCAAGTCGCCGTCATGGGCAAAAGACTATTTTGATTTGTCGCTCGTCACTCACAACCGTCGCAGTCGAAGCCGGTCTTGAAGATCGTATCGTTGACCCGGTAGGCGTAAAGATCATCGACCACCCATCGACCGAACATGGTTGTGGTGGTTGAGGCAGTTATCCGACCGATGTTGACTCCGGCTGGAATCGGTCGATTGGCCAACCTCAAAACGCGATCAACGTAGATGTCGTAGAGGCCTGCATCGAAGCGGTAGCGAAACTCGAACTGCTGCTCAACCAAGGCGGCATGGGTCGTGAAGACCGCGCTGCCGCCCGAATCGAAGGTTCGGACATCGCCGTTGGACAGGAAGGTGAGCGTACCGAACGTCCCCGTTGAACTGCCTTGCTCTGACATGGTGATGGTGAAACTATCGCCGCTGTTGATCGACAGCACGCGCATGCCGATACGCAGTTCTCCGCCGGTCACTTTCGCATTGTCGACAAACTCGAAGTTCGCAGCCTTGGGCGTTCCTGTAGTTGACTGCTGAATCGCCAATGACGGTGTGAAGAACATGAAGGGAAGCGTCTCTGCGAACAGGCTTGAGTTGATGAAAATCGGCTGGCCCGATGCCGCACCGCCGGTTCCGATCTGCTGGTTGAGCGACTGCTGATTGAAGTCCGCATCAAGCAATAGTGGCTTTTGCTCAACACGCAGATCGTCGATTGCCCATTCCTCAGCCGAGTTGCCGGTCAGGCTGAAATCGATGGCGCCGAAACCTTTCTCCGGATCGGTGACGCTGTGCTTGGCACGACCAAGGCGCACTCGGCCGTCCACGTAAATATCGTAGGTGCCCGTAGCCACCTGATAAACCAGCTCAATCCGATAGGTTGTGTCCGGATCGTAGTCGAAAAAAGGTTCGTCGCCGTTGAGTCCATTGAGGGTTGCAATCTGTCCAGCTGAGTTGAACTCGATGCCGCCAAAAAAGCCGGTGGTGCTGTTGCGTTCGCGCATTCGGGCGCGAAAGGTGTCGAACACGGCTGGCGTTCGGACGGTGAAACCGACATGCAGCTCGCCACTGCGTACCTGTGCACCGCCAAGCAACTCGAATCGAGCGATGTTGTCCACCATCGGCGAGGCCTGGCTGAAATGCAGCGACTTCGTTGAAAAGGGTGCAGCGCGAACGATCGCGCTCAGTCCATTCGCTACCGAGGTCGGCTCACCTTTGCTCGCCCCGGCGGTTCCAATTGGAAAATTCACGTTTTTGTCGTTGAAATCTGCATCGAGCAAAAGCGTGCGGGTGTGGGTGACGAACACGTCGTCGACGACCCATTCCGTGGTCTGACTGGTTGCGAAGGTGATGCGTCCAATGCCGATACCCGCAGCTGTTACACCATGGGCGCGGTTGCCGAGCAGCAGCACGTTGTTGACGCGCAGATCGTAGGTGCGGGCGTCAATATGGTAGATGTACTCGACCTTGAGAATTTGGTTCGGTGAGTAAGTGCCGAGCTGTCCGGAAGATCCGGCAGCATCATTGGCAGTGATGGTTCCAGCTGACGTGAAATTCAGCTGTCCGAAGAGGTGAAGCGAGTTGGCGGGTTCGCTGACCACGAAACGAAAATCGGTCAGTGTCGACGGTGCCTGAACCGTGAAGGCGGCGCGCAGGTCGCCTTCACTAATTGATGCCTGGCCAGGAAATTCGAAGACGACGCTATTGAAACCCGTGCCGGTCAGACGCCGAATGTGCAGCGAAGGCGTGAACAGCGGGGCTGCCTGTACTTTGGCTTCAAGGGCAGGGTGGACGAAGATGGGCTCGCCCACGGTCGGCCCGCCGGTGCCAATGGCCGTGTTGAGCGGCTTGTCGTTGAAGTTTGCGTTGAGCAGTACGTTCGTCACTGCCCAACAGGGCGCACCGAACAGGCTGCCGGCGATCAGGAAAAAGCCGAGTATGGCTTTCGGGAATAAGCGTTTCATCAAAGAACCTCCGCAACGTCGAGACAGGAATTGCAGCCTGCTGCGATATCGCGAAAAAGTTCTCCAGAAACTCTCAGGAAATTGTCAAGAAGATATCAAGTGGTTGTTTCGATTGTCGTTTTAAGCCCTGTTTCGATACGTTTTGATCGCGCTACTGAAACGCCGCACTCGGTGCGGCGACGATTCCACCCAGCTTTGCCGCCTCCAACTCATTCAGTTTGGTGCTGCGGGCGGGTCCGCTGGTCGGCAGGCGCGTCACCCCGGCAAGCAGGGAAAGTGCGCCAAAGCCTTCGCTGGCAGCGATCCGTGCCAGCCGCAGCAGGCGTTCGTCACGCTCATCGCCAGTGGCCATTCCGGCGAGGATCCATTCAGCCTGCTGTTGCTGCGGTCGATTGCCTGATTGCAGCACCGGCTCGCGGACGCGATTCATGATCGTCTGTGCCGCCGAGCTGTTACCAGCGGCCAGTGCCGACTCGGCGGCGATCAATCCGGCGAACAGCGCGTCGCGGTCTTCGCCCATCCGTTTGAATTCTCCCTCGATCGCTTCCAGCCGCACCAGCAGCCGATCCGAGCCGGGCGACTTGCGCAGCTCGATGCGCAGCAGCAGCAAATCGGTGGCGAGCACCCAAGCGCGCGCGCCTGCCTGTTCACGCAGATCGCGGGCCTGCTGGAAGTGCGTGACTGCGCTCGCCGCGTCGCCAGCGAATTCCGCGACACGACCCGCTGCGGCGAGCACGGCCGCCCGTCGCATAGGTGAGCCTTGATCAGCGAACTGATCGACCTCGGCGAGTGCCTCCGTGGCGCGATCGGCATGGCCGCGCAGCAGTTGCAGCTCGGCACGTGATGCCGCCACCTGCAACACGAAGTCGATGGCGTCGGCACCAAGCAGCACGGTGAAAGCTTCGTCGAAATGTTCGATGGCCGCATCAAGATCGCCCAGCTCGCGTTCGATGATGCCGAGATTGAAAGCCGCGCGACCGACCTCCATCGCGGAACCGAATTGTCGCTGCCGCTCCAACACCTGGGCATGCCCTTCGCGCGCTTGCTCGTTGTTGCCGCGACGCGCGGCGATGGCGGCAACGCTGGCAAGCGCGGCGGTTTCGCCACGTGGATCTTC
Source organism: Dokdonella sp. (assembly GCA_049661925.1). Lineage (GTDB taxonomy): Bacteria > Pseudomonadota > Gammaproteobacteria > Xanthomonadales > Rhodanobacteraceae > Dokdonella. The sequence continues at coordinate 11,643 of JBATAQ010000040.1, read as the reverse complement.
CGCCACCCGGAACAGGCTTGCGCTGCGCGCGAATGCGGCCTCCGCTTCATCGAGTCGACCGACATGGACCATCAACACACCGCGGTTGAGTACCGCAACCGCTTCGCGCGCGGGGTCGTCGTTGCGGGCTGCGATGTCGATGGCCCGATCAAGCGTGCCACTCGCCACGTCGCGTTTACCGGCCTTGGTGTACGCCAGCCCCAATGCCGTGTTGATGTCGATAAGCAGTGCGGGTTCACCGGCCTTTTCCGATACCGCCAGCAAGGCCTGCATGCGCTCGCCAGCCTCGGCAGCCTTGCCGCGATCCAGGTCGAGCTGAGCGGCTTCAAGGTCGGCGCGTCGTTGCTCGCCATGGCGACCCTGCACCGCAAAGCCGCTGCTCGCCGTCGCGAATGCGCGCTCGGCCAGAGCTACGTCGGCGCGTGCCCTCGCCACCTTTCCGGCGAGCAGGGCAAGGTCCGGCGTAGCGGTGACAATGTGCGGCTCCAGCGCTCTCAATGTCTGGTCGCCCTGGCCGCGATCCTGCTCGATCTTGCTGCGAAGTTGCCAGGCAGCGACCAGAGTTCGCGCCGGGTAGCGATCGGATTTTTCGAAAACCGGTTGCAGCAAGGCCAGCGCGACATCCGGCTTTTGCTGGCCGATGGCCAGCCGGGCTCGTGGCACGCGCAGCGCGTCGTCAGCTAGCCAGGGTGACTGCGATGCCAGTTCCGTCAGCGTGGTGTCGGCAGCCTGCCATTGACGCGCGAGCAGTTGCTGGTCGACCAACGCGATCGTGTTGTCGACATCTTCCGGGACCAGATGGTGATAGGCGCGCAGCGCAGCCATGGCTTCCGCACTGGCACCGTTCAAATCCGCGCGCTGCGCATCGACCAGCAGGCGACCGGGCGTTGAATGGCCGGCCGCATCCGCTACCGTTTGCAGCACTGCTGCTGCCGCTGACCAGTCGCCGGCGCGTCGGTCTGCGCGCGCTTGCAACAGGCGCAAGGATGCCGGTGGATCCAGATCGGTCAGGGCCAGTCGCAGGCCCGAGCGAGCGCCATCCAGATCGTCCCAGTAAAGTGCCTGCGCGGCGTTTGCCAAGGTTTCAAGTGCCGCGCTGTCACTCGGCCATCCGGGTTTCGTCGCAGTACGGGGAGGCAACTGGAGTGCCGCGCGCACGACCGTCGTCAGCGTGTTGCTGCGCGACGCGAAATCGCCGCTTGACGCGTCGCCTTGTTGCAGCAGGCTGTCGTCTCCGGCATGCAGGCTCCATGCGCCGGAAGCATCGATGCGAAGCTGGCGCGGCCCATTCGCTGACGGAGTGAACAGCGCTGCGGAATCCGGCTCCAGCACGATCACATCTTCGGCGGCGGTCAGACGCAGCCGCAACAGGGCCGCTTCGGCGACACGCTCCGGTGCGGCAGTGATCGCGATCACCGGTCGCGTGCCGGGTACTGCGGTGCCCGACGTGGCGGCATCGCCGCGAAAACGCAGAGACATCGCCGTGCTGCCGATCAAAACTATCGCCAACGCGACCCAGGCGGCGGCGCGCCAAGGGCGAGGCGCGTGCGCGGAACGCGTCGGCATGTCGTTGGATGAGGTCGGCGCGCGGGACGCAGCGGCTCGCGTATCGAAGCCGTCATTCGGGTCGACCGTCGCTGCCACTGGCAACGCCGCCAACCGCACATACGGCGCGACAAATGCGTAACCAATACGATGCCGGGTCTCGATGAAGCGCGGACTGCTGGACTGATCGTCGAGCGCCTGTCGCAACTCGCTGATGGTCTGCGTCACCACATTCACGGAAAGCGCGTGGTGGCCCCACAGCGTGTCCATCAATTCATCACGGCTGACGACTGCCGGTGCCGCATCAATCAGATGCTGCAACATGCGCAGCGGTCTCGGGCGCAGTGTGATCGGCCCGGCCGGCCCGATCAGCAATTCCCGCTCGGTGTCGAGCTCGAATTCGGCAAACTTATAGCGCATTGCGCGGGTTTTTCGCCAGGGTAAGTGTCCGTCGGCAGACTAGCAGATTGAGTTTGATCGACGCGGGTTCATCAGCGCGTCCCCTGTTACGAAACGTATCGGTGAATCCGCTGCTGACGTATCGTTCGGTCCGCCACTCCGAGGACCAGCCGCCGATGCCCGAATCCCGTTCGACACTCCTGAGCCGCCGCGACCGTCGCACCTTGTTTTTGGCCGCGCTGGGCGGCGCGCTGGAGTTCTACGACTTCATCATCTTCGTGTTCTTCACGGCGGTAATCGCACAGTTGTTCTTCCCGCCCGACCTGCCGGACTGGTTGCGCCAGTTGCAGGCGTTCGGCATCTTCGCCGCCGGCTATCTGGCGCGACCGCTGGGCGGCATCATCATGGCGCACTACGGCGACCGCTTCGGACGCAAACGCATGTTCATGCTGAGCGTGCTGATGATGGCGGTGCCGACCTTGCTTATCGGCTTGCTGCCGACCTATTCCAGCATTGGCATGCTCGCGCCGATATTGCTCTTGTTGCTGCGCATTCTTCAGGGCGCGGCCGTCGGTGGCGAGGTGCCGGGTGCTTGGGTATTCGTTGCCGAGCACGTGCCGCCGAATCGGGTCGGCTTTGCCTGCGGGACGCTGACAGCGGGACTGACCTTCGGCATCCTGCTTGGGTCGCTGCTGGCCGGCGCGATCAATACTTATTACAGTCCCGCCGAAGTGCTCGACTGGGCATGGCGTTTGCCGTTCCTTATCGGTGGCGTGTTCGGTTTGCTCGCTGTGTGGCTGCGTCGTTACCTGCACGAGACACCGGTGTTCGAAGCATTGCGCGAGCGTCGCGCGCTGGTCTCCGGCCTGCCGCTGGGTGAAGTGCTGCGCGGCTATCGGCGCAACGTGTTCGCGTCGATGCTGCTCACCTTCATGCTCACCGCCGGCATCGTGGTCGTGATCCTGATGACGCCGACCCTGGTCCAGAAAGCGTATTCGATTGCCCCGGCGCTGGCCTTGCAGGCGAACAGTCTGGCCACGTTGGCGCTGGTGTTCGGCTGCGTCAGCTACGGCATGGCGGCGGATCGTTTCGGCGCGGCACGAATCGGCGTGATTGGCGCGATCGCGCTGACCGCGACGACGGCCTTGCTCTACTTCACGCTCGCCAATCATCGCGAATATTTCATCGCTGCCTACACGCTGGCTGGCTTCAGTGTCGGCATCAGCGGTGTGATTCCGACCCTGATGGTGCGCGCGTTCCCTGCGGCCATCCGTTTCAGTGGTATCTCGTTTTCGTATAACGCTGCTTATGCGATTTCCGGTGGCATGACGCCGCTGATCGTCACCTGGTGGCTGCGCAGCGAACCGTTTGCGGCGGTCTGCTATGTCGCCATCGCATGCGCCTGCGGATTGATCGCGTCGCTGCTGATCGTGCCCGCAGTTCAGACCGTCGAAGGCAACACGTAGAGCAACACGGCGAAGAAGTGCAGCACGCTGCCGCCGAGCACGAAGAGGTGCCAGATCGCGTGGTTGTACGGCAGCCGATGCCACAGATAAAACGGCACGCCGAGCGTGTAGCTGATCCCGCCACCGAGCAGCAGCCAAAGCCCAGTGCTCGAAAGGCTGGCCAGCAAGGGGCCAATCGCGGCAACGATGACCCAGCCCATGCCGACATACAGCGCGACCAGCCACCCACGTTGTCGAATCTGGCGCAGCTCCAGCACGATGCCGATCGCGGCCAGCGTCCAGACCACACCGAACAAGCTCCAACCCCAGGCACCGCGCAGCGCGATCAGGGTGAACGGCGTGTAGGTGCCGGCGATCAGCAGGAAAATACCGACGTGGTCGATTATGCGCAGCACCCGTTTCGCGTTCGGATGCGGGATCGCGTGATAGAGCGTTGATGCCGAGTACAACATCACAAGACTGGCACCGTAGATGCAGACGCTGACCAGGTTCCACAGGCTGCCGGCACGATGGGCCACGACGGCCAACGCGGCGAGCCCGGAAATGCTCAAGGCAATACCGACCCCATGGATCAGACTGGAGGCGAGTTCTTCGCGCGCCGCATAACGCGGCGCGCTGGATTCAATCATTGACGATGGCATGACCACTTCCGAATCGCCGGAATGCGGCGACGCACCATTGTCACCCTGGCCAATCTTCGCGTGCGTGGCTAGACGGGATTGCTCGCCGGCTGCGAAGTAGTCGATTGGTTGTTGCGGGTGACCAGATAGACGATGCCGGCCAATAGCAGCAACGGGAACACCAAGGGCAGCAACACGAAGCCGAACACTAGCACCACCGCGCCGAACATCAGCGAGAAGGCAAGGCCCAGCAAGCCGCCGATGACATGGAAGAGCATGCCGAAGATCGTCGACAGCAGCCAGATCGCGAACGCGACGGCACCGATTACCAGCAAGGCCGGCAACAAGGCTATACCGCCACCAGCGGCAAGTACGACGGCGATCATCAGCAGAACCAGAAACGTAACCATCTTCGACTCCCGGTTGAAAACGCAAGGTCGGTCGCGCCGACTTTCATACAGATGCGTTTCTCCGTCAAAACGTTTAACCAGCCGCTGTCGATTTGCAGCGTCGCCGCGTAAGCTGGTCGTTCCTGTGGCTATCGGAGCGCGTCATGGCAAACCTCGACATGGTGGTCCACCTGCGTCGCTGCGGCAGCGACGCGCCGGCGATCACGATTTCGCTTGCACTGGCGAAGCGCTTGCGAGCACATTTGCTCGGCCTGTATCTGGTGCCACTCGCGCCGGCCGCGTTCGCGTCGCCGGAAGCGGTGGCGTTGCATGTCGACGAGTCAGACAAGCTGTTCCGCGAAGCCGAGGCGCAGGCACCGTGGTGGAACGGGCAATTGGCCGAACACGGCATCGACGGCGAGTTTCAGGTTGCCCAGGGCGACAGTGTCGATGCGCTATGTCACGCGTCGCGCTGGTGTGATCTGGTCGTTGTCGAGCGGCCGATCTTGAATCCTGATGCGCCGGTTGGCTGGGGTATCGTCTCGAGAACGGTGTTCAATGCCTCGTCACCGGTGCTGGTGGTGCCGGACACGACCAGCTTGCGGCAAACCGGCAGCAACATCCTGATCGCGTGGAATGGCAGTCGCGAAGCCATGCTTGCTTTGCGTGGTGCCTTGCCGCTGCTGCGTCGCGCCGACCGCATTACCATGATCGTGGGCGAATCGTCACCCAATCCGCTCGGCTTCAGCTACTTGCCCAAGCTCGACCCCAAGGTATTCCTGGCGCGCCACGCAATCACGGTCGAGTTCCGGCCAATGCCAAGCAACAAGGACCCGGGAGCCGTACTGCTCGAAACGGCGCAAGGCCTGGATGCCGATCTGATCGTGATGGGTGCTTGGGGAGCTTCGCGGATCACCGAACTGGTCCTTGGCGGCGCGACGCGACACCTGTTCCAGCACAGCACGATTCCGTTGCTGGTGGCGCACTGATGACTGGAGCGTCGTCGCTGTCCCACCCGGTTCCGGTGCTGCACGGCGAGCGCGTGATGTTGCGCGTGTGGCGGCGTGAAGACGCGGAAGCCATGTTCGAAAATTTTTCCGATCCCGTCTTCATGCGCTACTGGAGCCGAGCGGTTTACGCCGATGTTGCCGAAGTGCGGAGTTATCTCGATCTGCAACTGGCCGACCTGGCACGTTTCGAGTTCTACCCTTGGGCGATCACCCTGCATGGCGATGACACGCCGATTGGCAACTGCACTCTGTTCGGCATTGATCGGGACAACCGCCGCTGCATGTTGGGCTATGGCTTGAAGGCGTCGTTGCACGGCCGTGGACTGGCCAGCGAAGCGGTGCGGCTTGCGATCAATTACGCGTTTGAGGAAGTGGGATTGCATCGCATCGAAACCGATATCGACCCACGCAACGAACGCTCATGCCGCCTCGTCGAACGGCTCGGCTTTCAGCGCGAGGGGCTGCTACGGCAGCGCTGGCACGTGAACAACGAGGTTTGCGATTCGGTGCTGCATGGTTTGCTGAAGACCGATCCAAGGTAGGGTAGTCGGCCCGCCGCTGCGCAAAGTCGCAAGGAAACCATGGCCGATACACCTTCCGACACGAATGCCACGCCGCCTGCCGATCGCCATTTGAGCAACGACGCGATTGTGGGAATTTTCCAGCTGCAACACGCCGCCGCGATCGCGCAGCGCGATGGTTTCGTCCATGACCAGCGCATCGCTTTGCTCGAAACATTGCGCGACACGATCAAGCGTCGCCAGCCCGAAATCGTCGCCGCATTGGCGAAAGATTTCCGCAAGCCGGCAAGCGAAGTTCTGCTGACGGAAATCTTCCCCGTGCTGCAGGAAATCGCGCACACCAAAAAGTACCTGAAGTCGTGGATGCGTCCGCAACGTGTGCGGGCAACGCTAGGTGTGCTCGGCACGCGTGCATCCCTGCAGGCGCAGCCGCGTGGTGTCTGTCTGATCATTGCGCCGTGGAATTACCCGTTCAACCTTGCGCTGGGGCCTCTGGTTTCAGCACTCGCTGCCGGCAATCGCACCATCATCAAACCATCGGAAATGACACCGGCCACATCGGTGTTGATCGCGTCCATCGTTGCCGAAGTATTTCCAGCCGATCAGGTCGCGGTCGTCGAAGGTGACGCGAAGGTCGCCGAACAACTGCTGGCGCTGCCGTTCGATCACATCTTCTTCACCGGCAGCCCCAAGGTCGGCAGCATCGTGATGGCGGCTGCCGCAAAAACGCTGGCGTCGGTCACGCTGGAACTGGGCGGCAAGTCGCCAACCATCGTCGGACCGACCGCAAGGCTCGACAAGGCGGTACGCAACATCGTCTGGGGCAAGTTCGCCAATGTCGGCCAGACCTGCATCGCGCCCGATCACGTGTTCGTCCATCGCGATATCGCCGCTGCTTTCAACGCGGCGATGAAAGTCGAAATTGATCGCGTATACGGCGCGAGCCCCGAAGCGCGCAAGGCAAACAATGACTATGCACGCGTCGTCAATGATCGCCACACGAAACGTATCATCGGCTTGATCGACGATGCAAAAGCCAAGGGTGCACAAGCCATCGGCGGCGAGATCGATGCCAGCGAAAACTTCATCGCACCAACCCTGCTGACCAACACCACGCTGGAAATGGACGTCTCAAGCGAAGAGCTGTTCGGCCCGATCCTGCCGATCATCGAATACGACGACATCGATGCGGTCATTGCGCGCATCAACGCGAACCCAAAACCGCTGGCACTCTACATTTTCGATCAGGATCAGGACTTCGCCGACCGCATCGTTGCGCGCACATCGTCAGGCAGCGTCTGCATCAACATCACCATGTTGCAGTTCCTGCACCCAAACCTGCCATTCGGCGGCGTGAACAATTCCGGCATCGGTGCCGCCCACGGCATCCACGGCTTCCGCGCGTTTTCGCATGAGCGGGCAGTTTTGCAGGATCGCTGGTCCATCCTGCACTGGCTGTTCCCGCCCTACACCGGCGTGGTCAAACGCCTGATTGCGCTGGTGGTGCGCGTGCTGGGCTGATGCGCATCGCGGAGAACTGCCGCAAGAGTGCCAGCGCCACGCCCTACCACATGCGTCATTCCGTGTCGTTCGTCTGCTTGGGTCGATAATTTTGATTGATATACAAGACCGGAATGACGACAACCCGGTTTTCGGTTGTGCCGGCGGGCGCCGGATCAAGGACATAGCCGTTGACGATCAGTTTCAACGCAGGAAGTACTTTGTGCTCAGGCCAGCCATCAAAAGGCCAAGCTCGCAAAAACGATCCGTCAGCGGAAAATTCAACGAAGTATTCGGCAGACGCCCACTTCACCTCACGCCCGAGTTGCGCGAGTAGCTGCGTCGATGCCACGTTCGTGGCAGTACGCGCCGACGTTCGAGGAAACGACGTTTTCTGCTCCTCTTCCTTCTGTTCTTTGATGTAGGTGCGGATCGCGGTGTCGTATCGTGCCAACATGTCATTGGCGCGCTCGGTCAAACGCGGAATGTCCGACTTGGGAAATCCATCCAACGTAAGCGCCAGCAGCAGGGCAGCCTCGTTGTCATTGCCGGTTGGCGCACGTAGCGGCTTTGGGTTCGCAGTCTTCGCCGGGTCCTCCAACGCCGAGTAGTGCACATACAACTGCGCCCACAGGTTCGCCCGGAACTGATTGCCGCTATCCAGCTCCAGGCGCGCCAACTTGCTCATCGCAGCGAGGTGGCCCGCCACCGCAGCGCGCGTCAGGTAGTCCCGGGCGCGATCAATGTCCTGCGGAAATGGTGCGATGCCATCGGCATCGCCTTGTCGATACAAGCTGCCAAGCATGTAGAACAACTGCGGGCTTCTTTCACGCTCCGCAAGCTCGATGAGCTGATCGGCAAGTTTGCGGCGATGTTCGATCGGTACCGCTGAATCGAGCAGGCCGCCCGTGATTGCCGAAGACACAACGGCGTTCGACGACGTTGACGGCTTGCCAGTATCGTCGCGGGCGATCACTGTTGCGGCGATGAAAAACGTCAGCACGAAAGCTGGCAGTAAACGCAGCAGGCTCATCGAAAATCCTTCGTAAGGATGGCGCGAGCGCGAGTTTTCATCAGGCTCGCGAGGTTGTGAAACGTCGCCCATCATGATCGTACAAAAAACCCGCCGGATTCGCATCCGGCGGGTCGTGATTTCATCGGTAATGCTGCGGGTTATTTGGCAGCCGACAGCGCCAGCGTCATGTCGAGCATGCGGTTGGAAAAACCCCATTCGTTGTCGTACCAGCTGAGTACCTTCACGAGGGTGCCGCCCATGATTCGCGTCTGGGTCGCGTCGTAGATTGAGGACAGCGCGTTGTGGTTGAAATCGATCGACACCAGCGGCTTGGTGTTGATGCCGAGGATGCCCTTCATCTCGCCCTCGGCGGCAGCTTTCACGACGCCATCAACCTCTTCCTTGCTGGTCTCGCGCGCGGCAACGAACGTCAAATCCACCACCGAGACATTGATCGTTGGGATGCGCATCGAAAAGCCGTCCAGCTTGCCGTTGAGTTCCGGCAACACCAGTCCAACGGCGGCGGCGGCGCCGGTCTTGGTCGGGATCTGGCTATGCGTGGCCGAACGCGCGCGACGCAGGTCGGAGTGATAAACGTCGGTCAGCACCTGGTCGTTGGTGTAGGCGTGGATGGTCGTCAGCAGGCCATGCACGATGCCGATCTTGCCGTGCAGCACCTTGGCCAGTGGCGCGACGCAATTGGTGGTGCACGAGGCGTTCGAAATCACTTCGTGATTTGCGCTGAGCTGATCGTGGTTGACGCCATAGACAAAGGTGCCGTCCACGTCCTTGTCGCCCGGTGCCGAGATGATCACCTTGCGCGCGCCGGCAGCGATGTGGGCGCTGGCCTTGGCCTTGCTGGTGAAGAAGCCGGTGCATTCCAGCACCACGTCGACGCCCAGTTCACGCCACGGCAATTTCGACGGGTCGCGCTCGGCGCAAACCTTGATGCGGTCGCCATTGACGATCAGATCACCACCTTCCACCGAGACTTCGCCGGGGAAGCGGCCATGCGCGGTGTCGTACTGGGTCAGATGGGCATTGGTTTCGGCATCGCCGAGGTCATTGACCGCGACAATCTGGATCTCGTTGTTGCGCTTGCTCTCGTACAGCGCGCGCAGCACGTTGCGACCGATGCGGCCATAACCATTGATGGCGACCTTGACTGCCATGAGCGTTGCCTCGACTGGAAGAAAAAAGGGTATCCAGTTTAGCGGCCTTGCGGCTTTGCCGCACGGCTTGGTGGCGATGGTCAATCAACTTCCCAAAAGCGGCACAACCCATCAACGTCGTCATTTCCGCGAAAGCGGGTACCCATTTTGATCTTCGTCAAGTAGCGGAAAACCCAGCGGAATCAGAATGGGTCCCCGCTTTCGCGAGGATGACGACGGCATGGTTGAGGGTCCTCGAACCAAACTGGCGAGAGGATTCCGGACAGCAGTGTGCCTACGCAGGAACGACGAGAATGGAGGGGTGACGCCATCGAAACGCTCAGCGCTACTTCCGCCGCTCACGGCGTCTTGCCCAGGCCATTGCCAACAGATTGATCGCAGGCGCGGCAATCAGCCAGAACGGCAAGGTCCAGCCGCTGGCAACATCGCCGCGCAATGGGGCAAGACAGATCACGGCGAGCGTCCCCAGAATCAGCCAAACGCCCAGTAGCCAGCGTCGCTGGCCGACCAGTTGCACAGGATCAACGGAGCGCGCAGACAACGGCTGTCGGCGTGCGCGAGCTCGTGGCGTAGCGGTGGACAACGATATCGACAACACGGGTGCAAGCAACATGGCGAACCTCGGCAGCGGATGGAGGCGCAGCATGTCGCCGGGCGGTCTCGCCGGCTGAGATCGGTGCAAAGCTTGGCCTTCCGACCACTTTTGGCCACAGGGAGCAAGCGCAACGCATGGCATAATTGGTCCTGCGTTGGTCGTGCCGACGCTGGCTGGATTACCGCCTCGTCATCCTGGAAGCTTGTTCTTGGAAACCCCCGTTTTCCTCAAGTACGCCGTCATCCTGCTGCTCGCGGCGGTACTGGCCGTGCCGTTGGCGCGACGGGGGCGGCTGGGTGCCGTACTCGGTTATCTCGTTGCGGGTGTGCTGATCGGCCCGCATACGCTGAACCTCATGGGCGAAACCGAGAGCATCGCGCGACTCTCCGAACTCGGCGTCGCATTGATGCTGTTCGTCATCGGTCTGGAGCTGTCGCCGGCTCGGCTGTGGGTGATGCGTCGCACCGTGTTCGGCATCGGCAGCCTGCAGATGGTGGCTACGGCAGTGCTGTTTGGTGCAGTCGCATTGGCGATGGCGCTGCGTTGGCAGACGGCCCTGATTATCGGACTCGGGCTGGCCCTCTCATCGACGGCGATCGGCCTACAGGTTCTGGCCGAGCGCAAGCAGTTGCAGAGCCCGCATGGCCGACTCGCCTTCGCGATCCTTTTGCTGCAGGACGTGGCGGCCATTCCCATCCTGGCGCTGATCCCGCTGCTCGGCGTGCACGGCACGCCCGTCGGCGATGTGAGCTGGATGTCGTACCTTCGCGACGCCGCCCGTATCATCGGCGTGTTGGTGGTGATTGGCGTCGGCGGCCGGTACCTGTTGCGACCGCTGTTCCGCGTTACCGCGCGCACCCAGATTCCCGAAGTGTTTACCGCAGCGGTGCTGCTGGTGGTGCTGGGCACCGCGCTGCTGGTCGAACTCGCCGGCATGTCGATGTCGCTCGGCGCGTTCCTGGCCGGTATGTTGCTGGCCGATTCGGAATATCGCGCTGCGGTCGAATCGCGCGTCGATCCGTTCAAGGGATTGTTGCTGGGCTTGTTCTTCATCAGCGTCGGCATGTCGGCCGACATCAGCATCATCTTCCACAAACCGTGGTTGATCGCGGGGCTGGTGCTGACCTTGGTGCTGCTGAAAAGTGGCGTGCTGTACGCCGTCGGACGCTGGGCGGCCAGGCTCGATCATCGCGAGGCATTCGCACTCGCGGCGGTCATCTGCCAGGGTGGCGAATTCGCCTTCGTCGTGTTCAACCTGCAGGCCGACACCGGTTTGATTTCGATGGCACAGCGCGACCTGCTCATCGTGGTCGTCACGCTGTCGATGGCGTTGACGCCACTGCTGGTCGCCGCTGTCGCACGCCTCAATGACCGCAAGAAGCCGGAAATCGCGCCGGTCTGGGACACCATC
>JBATAQ010000039.1:0-2345 GCA_049661925.1 Dokdonella sp. | reverse complement strand
GCAGGTGAGCCACGTAGCGCTGGAAATACCATTGCGTGGCTTCGCGATCATTCGGTTTCGGCAACGCGACGATGTTGACGTAACGCGTGTTGAGCGGCTCGCTGATCGCCTTGATGACGCCACCTTTCCCCGCCGCGTCGCGGCCCTCGAACACGATCACCACGCGCTGCCCGCTGCGGATGATCCAGCGTTGCAGATCGAGCAACTCCGGTTCGAGCTTGTCCATGATTTCGTCGTATTTCTTGCGCTTCATGTCGGTGACCCTTGCTGTGGGGCTGAGATCGCATTCGCCGCGATTACTATCTACCTCGTCATTCCTGCCTTCCCAGGAATGACGACGATGATGGGATTTGTCCAGATTGAATCAGCGTTCGCGCAAACGCGGAATCAGGCCGGGCAAGTTGCATGGTTTGGTGCGCGAATCGAGTTGCGGTTGCAGCAGTTTTTCCCACGCCAATCGACAAGCCGACGTGGAACCCGGCAGGCAAAACACGAAGGTGTCGTTGGACAATCCGGCGAAGGCGCGTGACTGCATCGTCGATGCGGCGATCTCGGCATAACTCAAATGCCGGAACATCTCGCCGAAGCCCGGCATGTCCTTGTCGAGCAGAGGTGTGATCGCTTCGGGCGTCGAGTCACGGCCAGTGAAGCCGGTGCCGCCGGTCACGATCACTGCGTTGACGCCATCGTCGGCGATCCAGTTGGCGACGACGGCACGCAGTCGATAGCGATCATCACGTTCGATGCGTCGCTCGCGTAGGCGGTGACCGGCCTTGGTCATCGAATCGACGAGGTAGTCGCCCGACGTGTCGTTGTCCGGCGTGCGCGAGTCGGACACGGTCAACACGCAGATTTGCAGCGGCAGGAAATCGGTGGTTGCGCTCATGCGGTCAGCGTAGCGCGTCGCGGATCAGGTCGATAGCGGGCTGATGTCAATCGGCGCTTTGCCGTTTCGGTGCCGTTCCACCATCGCGTGGCACCAGCGCTGGCGCCTGGGTGAGTGCCGCGAACGAATTGTCGTGGCGCTCCAATCGCAACACGGCAATCCCATCCAGGCGCGCCAGTATCGCAGCATTTGGAAAGTGATTGCGTGCTGCTTGTGCGACCGCAATCGTCCGCTTGTCCGTACCTTGTTCGATAAAGTCGACGATCCGTTTGATCGAAGCAGCCGCAGATTCTGGCGAGGGTGTTGGCATCGCGAGACTCCAACCGAATGCAGCCGCTTGGTCACGGCCGATGTTGATCGGTGATCGATTCACTGGCGCTTCGGGCGAGCCGCGCTAGCATCCGATAAACGCCTCAACGCACTTACCAAGGAGCTTTCCGTGAACAAGAAGATCGTGATGTCGTTGCTGGTCGCCAGTCTGGCCGTTGGAAGCGTGTCGGCTGCCACGCCTGCGCAGCCGAAAAAACAGAAGGAATTGTCGACGACGCTGCACTGGAAGCTGAGCCTGGATGCCGATGGACACGTGGTCTCGCTCAACGCCGAAGGCAAGTCGAACAATGCGTTGCGCGAGAAACTGGAAACCGCGATCCGGCACTGGGACTTCGAGTCCGGGCAGATCGACGGAAAGCCTGCGCCTACCGACACCGCGTTAGCCGTGCAGGTTGGAATGACGGAATCTGCTGATGGTAGCGAGTACGCGGTGCGGATCAAGAACGCACGCACGGGCGGTTCCGTCGCCGATGCTTCGGTGGCACCGCGCTTCCCGGCAGCGTCGATGAGCAAATTGTTGCGCCGCGGAGATTCGTTTTTTGCACAAGTAGTCGTCGAAGTGCGCTACGACGCTGATGGCAAGGCGATTGCCGTCGCGCCGGTGGCGGGCTCGCCGGTACAGGACGGACCCATGCTCGACAGCGTGCGCAAGGCGGTGAAGCGGTGGGGCTACCAGCCCGAACTCATCGCCGGCGTCGGGGTTCCGGGAACCGTACTGGTACCGGTGTGCTTCTCGGTGGTGAGCGATGTCGGGAAGGCGCGCCAGGCGGAAAATCGCTGCCGCTGGACTCAGCCCGGCACGCAGACCAGCGTGGCTGAAGGGGAGAGCCTTGCTCTTGATTCCAGCGTGCAGTTGAAGACGGCGATTTCCGACAACGTACTTTGATTCGCGCTGACTGCGATCAGTCTTGATCGCCCAGGCTGGCCAACAGGTCGGCTTGATCTTCGCGGGTGAGGGTGTCGATCAATTCGTCCATGTCGCCGCCGGTCACTTCGGCGAGTCGATAAAGCGTGAGGTTGATGCGGTGGTCGGTGATGCGACCTTGCGGAAAGTTATAGGTGCGGATGCGCTGGCTGCGGTCACCGGAGCCGACCTGCACGCGCCGCGCTTCGGCGTTGGCTGCTGCCT
>JBATAQ010000038.1:0-5853 GCA_049661925.1 Dokdonella sp. | reverse complement strand
TTCATCTGCTTCTCACCCTTGGCGACAGCCGACTTCACTGAATCCACTGCCTTCGTCGCACCGGACTTGACCCGCGCCACGATCCCGCCTGATGACAGCTTGTCGGTGCCGGTTGCACTCTTCGCCTTGGCGACGACCGTCTTCACGCGACGGGCGGCTTGCTTGCGTGCCTTGCCGAGCGAGTTGCCGACCGCACTGGCGGTGTTCTTTGCCGCGGTGCCGGTATCGCTGGCGGCGACGCTGACCGACGCGGCGATCGCGCTGGCGACATCGGCGACCGCGCCACCAACCAGGCTTGCGCCGTCCTTGAAATTGTCCATGTTGCTACCGGCTGCTTTCTTGTTGTTGGTCATGACGGGTTGCCTCGAATGGAGTTATGGATGATGGATCGATTGCGCGCGTGAACCGTACGGCGGCAGTTGTCGCCGCAGCAAAACTTTACCTGTAATTGCAGCCTGCGGGGAGTCTCTGCAACCTCAGGTGAAGTTTGCCTAAAACTTGCCGTAATAACCTTCCTTCAGTGCATCGAAAAGATTGGCTGCGCTGTGCATCTCGCCGTCGTATTCAACTTCCTCGTTGCCGCGCGCCTCGACGAACGAACCGTCTTCCAGCTCGAACCGATACACGGTGCTTGCCAGATCGTGCTCCTTCACCAGCACGCCCTGGAAGGCTGCCGGATTGAAGCGGAACGTGGTGCAACCCTTCAATCCCTGCTCGTGGGCGTAGCGATAGATGTCCTTGAAATCTTCGTAGGCGTAGTCGGTCGGCACGTTCGCGGTTTTCGAGATCGACGAGTCGACCCACTTCTGTGCTGCCGCCTGGATATCGACGTGTTCCTTCGGGCTGATGTCGTCGGCGGCAACGAAATATTCCGGCAGTTTTTCTTCGGCCTTTTCCGAATATGGCATCGCCTGGCCGTTGATCAGTTCGCGATAGGCGAGCAGTTCGTAGCTGTAAACCTCGACTTTTTCCTTCGACTTGCGACCTTCGCGAATCACGTTGCGCGAGTAGTGATGGGCGAAGCTCGGCTCGATGCCGTTCGATGCATTGTTGGCCAGCGACAGCGAGATGGTTCCGGTCGGCGCGATCGAGGAGTGATGGGTAAAGCGCGCGCCGACGCTTGCCAGTTCGGCGACCAGTTCGGGTGCGACCTCGGCGATGCGCTGCATGTAGCGCGAGTACTTCGCATGCAGCACGCTGGCCTTGATCGGGTCGCCGAGTTTGTAACCATCGGCGGCCATCTCTGGTCGCTTGCGCAGCATTTCGGCAGTGACGCTGAGCTCTTCGGTGAGGATTGGCGCAGCACCTTTTTCCTTGGCCAGCGACAGCGCCACCTCCCAACCGGCGATGGCCATTTCTCGCGCCACTTCTTCGGTAAACGTGCAGGCCTCGGCGGTTCCATATCGATGCTTGAGCATGGTCAGCGTCGAACCCAGACCAAGAAAACCCATGCCGTGGCGACGCTTGGACTGAATCTCGTCGCGCTGCTTTTGCAATGGCAAGCCATTGATCTCGACCACGTTATCGAGCATGCGGGTAAACACGCGAACGACCTCGCGATACTCGTCCCAATCAAAGCGTGCCTTCGGCCCAAACGGATCACGCACAAACGTTGTCAAGTTGACCGAACCGAGCAGGCAGGAACCGTAGGGCGGGAGTGGTTGCTCTCCGCAATTGTGTGCGTGCAGGCCGTTGCCATCGAAAGTATTGATACCGGGAATTTGGACGTCGTAGACATCTTCGACGCCGTCGACATGCAGCGACCGCACGGTGGCGACAAAGCGTTCGCGATTCAGGTGGCGCTTGTAACCAGCAAGTGCCGTGTGCAAACGCGTGACCTTGTCGGCGTCGGCGAAACCAATCAGCTCCGCATAGCGCAGCAGCGACTCACCGGCGATCACCAGCTCGTGCTGTGAAAGCGTGGAGTAAAAGCTGCTACCACCCTGACCGTTCGGCAAGAGTTTCTCGCCAGCTTCCCGGCGATTGCGGTAAATGCGCGATGCCACTCCAAGACGCAGCAGCATGCGCTGTACCGCTTCGAGCCGGGCGAGATCGGATTGCGCCAAACGTACCGAAACGCCTTTCGCCTGACTTCCCTGCACCGAGCCATCGGCATCGAAGAAGCCACGCAAGAATCCGCGACACGCATCGCTCGAAACCTGTTCAAGTGCAGGCGTGATGGTCTTGTCGCCTGGCTGCATGCCGAGCTTGAACGCCAGATCGCGTAGTCCAGCTGATTTCATCCGGAACTCACCGCGACCAGCCACCTCGGACCAGCCACCAAAATCGGAACGATGCGGCAAGGCCTGTGCACAACGAAGCGCCTCGCTCATCAAGGCGTTGTTTGTGTTGCCAGCATCACCATTGGCGACGGCTGCCTGCGGCCAAACCGACAAGATGGCTGTTTCGTTCTTCAGAGTGCCATCGCCGACCAGCAAGCCCAGCAAATAGCCCTGTTCGGCATTGAGCGCGCCGCCCCACTGCGGATTGTTGCGATGGTCGTTCAACAGCACCCGATCACCCGGTTGCAGCTGGCCAGCCGCACACCATTCGGTATCAATGCTCCAGCGCGTCATGCGCGACACGCGACGCACGCGATGGTCGTCGGTCAGTCGCAGTCGATGGCCTTCCTCGGTCTGAAGTGCCAGCACAGGTTTGGTGGCTGTGCGGAAAAAGCCTTCGGCACCGCTGGCGTGATCGATGCCATCCACACGAGCCTGGAAACCACGACCGATCAGGTCGCTCACCCGGCGTGGACCGTCTCCGGTTTGCACCCAGGTGTCGGCGGTCACGCAAGGATTTGTAGCGCGAATGTCCTCGCACCACCAGTTGTTGTTCATTTCGTTGACGCGGTCGATCAGGATGAAACCCGGCTCGGCGTAGTCGTACGTCGACACCATGATCATGTCCCACAGATGGGTTGCCTTGATCTGGCCGTAGATCTTGCAGGCGACCAGGCCATCTTCGCGGTCGACGTAATTCTTGTGGGTGGGCCATTCGCGCCAGACCACCTTGCTGGCGTCGTCCAGATCGATCTCGTGCTTTTCCTTGACGTGGATCGGAAACACCAGCGGCCAGTCGTCGTCGTTGGCGACCGCTTCCATGAAGCCGTCGGTAATCAACAAGCTCAGGTTGAACTGACGCAACCGGCCGTCCTCTCGCTTGGCGCGGATGAACTCCTTGGCGTCGGGATGACTGATGTCGAAGGTGCCCATCTGCGCACCGCGCCGACCCCCAGCCGAGGACACGGTGAAGCACATCTTGTCGTAGATATCCATGAACGACAGTGGCCCTGACGTGTAGGCGCCGGCACCCGACACGTAAGCGCCGCGCGGGCGCAGCGTCGAAAATTCATAGCCGATGCCGCAACCCGCTTTCAGGGTAAGGCCGGCTTCGTGGACCTTGTCCAGGATGTTGTCCATCGAATCGTCGATGGTGCCCGACACCGTGCAGTTGATTGTCGACGTGGCCGGCTTGTGGGCCAACGCACCGGCGTTGGAGGTGATGCGCCCGGCCGGAATCGCGCCTCGACGCAGCGCCCACAGGAAACGTTCGTTCCAGGCTTCGCGTAGTTCGGGCGTGGCCTCCACATCGGCCAGTGCTTTGGCGACGCGCTGGTAGGTGTCATCGATGGTGGCGTCAACGGCATCACCATTCTTGGCCTTGAGCCGGTATTTCTTGTCCCAGATATCCCAGGACGCGGGCTGCAAGGCGATGTCCACTGCGCCGCGCTTGAGCGGCTCCATTCTCACGGTACTCATTCCTCGATCATCTCCCCGAATCGACTAACAGCTGGGCGACAAAAACCGCTCGTGCGGCGTTTGTTTTTGCGCGTTGCGCCACACCGCGGTGGCTTTGACGCTGCCGCGATGCTTTCCCAATCGGTGGCATGCGGTTCACCAACC
Organism: Dokdonella sp.; assembly: GCA_049661925.1. Lineage (GTDB taxonomy): Bacteria > Pseudomonadota > Gammaproteobacteria > Xanthomonadales > Rhodanobacteraceae > Dokdonella. The sequence continues at coordinate 1,948 of JBATAQ010000038.1, read as the reverse complement.
AGCCACTAGATGTTGTGCTTCGCGAAACTCGAACGTACCCCCGAGAGGGATCGCTGGCAAGCACTTTTTGAAACTATTTTACGGTTTTGTGCGAACGCCCCCGAAAACCGCCATTTCGGAACAGCGCCAGCCCGGAACCCTGCGCCGGCGTATGCGGTCTTAGCCACCCTCGAGCGGGCCAATGACCGTTTCGCTCGCTCGCCAATCTCCCCGACTCCAACTTCGACAGGACACTCGATGCGCGTTTCCACAGCTTCCGCGACCCAATCGGCCCTTTGGCTATGCACTGCTGCGACGGCGATGCTGCTCGCGGCGTCACTATTGGTTGGCCTGAGCCACAACAGCAACGCCGCCCTGCCCGACGTAGTCGCCGGCTCGCCGGTCCCGTCGCTGGCACCGATGCTCGAGCGCATAACCCCGGCCGTCGTCAACATCAACACCAGGACCCACGTGCAGGTGCGCGATCCGTTCTTCGATGATCCGGTGTTCCGCCGCTTCTTCGGTGGCGGTGCCGCCCAGCCGCGCGAACGCGTACAGCAATCGCTGGGTTCGGGCGTAATCGTCGACGCGGCCAAGGGCTACGTGTTGACCAACAACCACGTCATCGACGGGGCCGACGATGTTGCGGTCACGCTGACCGACGGTCGCACCCTGGCCGGCAAGGTGATCGGTTCCGATCCGGATACCGACCTGGCTGTCTTGCAGATTCCCGCCGAGCGACTCAGCGCGATGCCGCTGGCTGATGTCAGCCACCTGCGCGTCGGCGATTTCGTGGTCGCGGTTGGCAACCCGTTCGGGATCGGCCAGACCGTCACTTCCGGCATCGTTTCCGGTCTTGACCGCACCCGCGTTGGCGGCAATCGCGGCTACCAGAACTTCATTCAGACCGATGCTTCGATCAATCCCGGCAATTCCGGCGGGCCGCTGGTTGACCTGACCGGCAAGCTGGTCGGCATCAACTCGATGATCTTCTCGCCGTCGGGCGGCAACATTGGCATCGGCTTCGCGATCCCGATCGATCTCGCCAAGCGGGTGATGGACCAGCTCATCCAGTTCGGCGAGGTCAAGCGCGGCGCGCTCGGCGTCGAAACGCAGGATGTCACTGCCGAGCTGTCGAACATGCTCGGCCTGGCCAGCGATGCACGCGGCGCGGTGGTCACCCGCATCGTCGCCGGCAGCGCGGCCGACAAGGCCGGCATCAAGGTCGGCGACACCATCACCAGCTTCGACGACAAACCTGTTCGCGGCGCGCAGGATTTACACAATATGGAAGGCCTCGCCGACACCACTGCCGGCATCCGCCTCGGCCTTTTTCGTGAGGGCAAGCCAGTGACCGTCGCCGCTTCGTTACAAGCGCCGGTCATCCGCAAGGTCAATGGCGAGCAACTCGATGCACGCCTGGTCGGTGCACAGTTCGCGGATCAATCCAATGCCGACAGCCAGCGCCAAGTCAACGGCGCAGCAGTGTTGCGGGTGGACCAGGGCAGCCGCGCATTCGCGAGCGGCTTGCGTGCCGGCGACATCGTGGTGGCTGTCAATCAGCGCCAGATCGGCGGTATCGACGACTTCCAGCAGCTGGCGCAGCGCCAGGGCCGCCAGTTGTTGCTGACCATCGCGCGCGGCCAGAGCCTGTTTTACGTGATCGTCGAATAGCGCGGCGCATTGTCTTCAGGGTCGCCGCGTCACTGCGTGATAAGGTTGCGCCCGTTTTGGCCGGACCGGCCCCTCTACCCGCGGACTTCCATGCTCTCTTTCACTCGCAACCCTGCCTTGTCACTGTTACTGGTTGCATTCGTGTCGTTCGCCAGCGGATCGCTATTCGCAGCCGATCCGCCGAAGCCGGCGACTGTGCCGAAACCTGCAACAACAGCCCCGACTGCGGTGACAAAACCAGCTGTGCCCAACGCGGTCGTTGCGAAGCCGCCGACAGCTGCGCCAGCGATGACCA
>JBATAQ010000037.1:0-5514 GCA_049661925.1 Dokdonella sp. | reverse complement strand
ACGACCGCGGCGGCTTGCGCTGGTTCGAGGTCCGACGCACTGGCGGCATCGCCAATCCCTGGGTCTTGTACCAGGAAGGAACCTACGCGCCTGCGGACGCCGGTGGCCAGGCCGATCGCTGGATGGGCGCGCTGGCGATGGACAAGGTTGGCAACATCGCCCTCGGCTATTCGATTACCCGGCAGAGCCCGGCGATTTTCCCGAGCATCCGCTACATCGGCCGCCAGGCCACCGACCCGCTGGGTGTCATGACCAGCGCCGAGACCACCTTGGTTGCCGGCGGCGGCTCGCAGATGGGTCAGCGTTGGGGTGACTATCATTCGATGGGTGTTGATCCGGTCGACGGTTGCACGTTCTGGGTCGCAGCGAGCTACATGCCAGGTACAGAATGGTCCACACGGATCGGTTCATTCCGTTTCGATTCGTGCACGGCGGCGGCAGATATCATCTTCCAGAACGGCTTCGATTGATCCGCAGGCCCAGTTACTACCTGTCAATGTCACCAGCGTCGTGAGCGGCGCTGGTGACGATGCGCGAACCCATGTCAACGCGCGTTTCAAGATCATCAATGCCCGCGACTCGCGCAACGGTCCCTCATTGTTGCCGCTTGGGTACCGGAATGCTCTGTGACCACGGTCTGACCATCGGACGATTTGGACGTTGCTTGTGCAACTTACGCCGATCGGAATCCTCGGACAACCGCATTGATCGGGTCTAGCCCGGCGCTTTCTGCGATAATCGACGGCTTGCCTACGCTGGCAGTTTGGCCATACCGCCCCTGATGCAGAACATCCGAAATTTTTCGATCATCGCCCATGTGGATCACGGCAAGTCGACGCTTGCCGATCGCATCATCCAGCTTTGTGGCGGTCTTTCCGAGCGCGAAATGGAAGCGCAGGTGCTCGACAACAACCCTATCGAGCGCGAGCGCGGCATCACCATCAAGGCGCAATCGGTGTCGCTGCCGTACACGGCGAAAGACGGGCAGGTTTACATGCTCAATTTCATCGACACACCGGGACACGTTGATTTCAGTTACGAAGTGAGTCGCTCGCTGGCAGCCTGCGAAGGCGCACTGCTGGTTGTCGATGCGGCGCAAGGCGTTGAAGCGCAGTCGGTCGCCAACTGCTACACCGCCGTCGAGATGGGTCTGGAAGTGGTGCCGGTGCTCAACAAGATCGACCTGCCGACTGCCGATGTGGACAAGGTCAAGGAAGAGATAGAAGCGGTGATCGGTATCGATGCGACGGACGCGGTCGCAATCAGCGCCAAGACGGGTTTGAATGTCGGCGACGTGCTGGAAGCCATCGTCGCCCGCATCCCGCCACCAAAGCCGCGCGACACTGATCGGCTGCAGGCCTTGATCATCGATTCCTGGTTCGACAATTACCTCGGCGTCGTGTCGCTGGTCCGTGTCATGCAGGGCGAAATCAAGCCGCGCGACAAGCTGATGGTGATGTCGACCGGGCGCAGCCATGATGTGGACTCGGTCGGTGTGTTTACGCCGAAGCGCTTGCCGAAGACCGCGTTGAAGGCGGGCGAGGTAGGCTGGATCGCGGCGTCGATCAAGGACGTGCATGGCGCGCCGGTCGGCGATACGCTGACCTCGGCTACGCTACCCGCATCGCACGCGTTACCCGGCTTCCAGAAAATGCAGCCGCGCGTTTTCGCGGGCCTGTTCCCGGTTTCCGCCGATGACTACCCGGCATTGCGCGAGGCGCTGGAAAAGCTGCGCCTCAACGATGCCGCGCTGGCGTTCGAGCCGGAAAGCTCGGAAGCAATGGGCTTCGGTTTTCGCTGCGGGTTTCTTGGCCTGCTGCACATGGAGATCATCCAGGAGCGGCTGGAGCGCGAATACGACCTCGATCTGATCACCACCGCGCCCACTGTTGTCTATGAAATCCTCAAGACCGATGGCAGTGTCGTGACTCTGGACAATCCGGCCAAGCTGCCGGCCAGTCAGTACGTTGAAGAAATCCGCGAGCCGATCATCGTCGCCAACATCCTCACGCCGCCCGAGCACATCGGCAACGTCATCAAGCTGTGTGAAGACAAGCGTGGCGTGCAGCGTTCGATCCACTATATGGCCAGCCAGGTGCAGATCAGTTACGAGCTGCCGCTGGCGGAAGTGGTGCTCGATTTCTTCGACAAGCTGAAGTCGGTATCGCGCGGATACGCGTCGATGGACTATCACTTTGAGCGCTTCCAGGTGGCGCCGCTGGTACGCGTGGACATCCTGATCAACGGCGATCGCGTTGATGCCTTGAGTTTGATCCTGCACCGCTCCAGCGCCGACCGTCGCGGCCGTGATCTGGTCGAGAAGATGAAGGAGCTGGTGCCTCGCCAGCAGTTTGACGTTGCCATCCAGGCCGCGATAGGTGCGCAGATTGTCGCGCGCTCCACGGTCAAGGCGCTGCGCAAGAACGTGCTCGCCAAGTGCTACGGCGGAGACATCTCACGCAAGCGCAAGCTGCTGGAAAAGCAGAAGGCCGGCAAGAAGCGCATGAAGCAGGTCGGCAACGTGGAAATTCCGCAGGAAGCCTTCCTCGCTGTCCTTCAGATGGACAAATAGCGCGAGCATCGACAGCATTACCCCGTCTTAACCGAAGAATCACCCAACAGGACCCCCACGTGGATCTCAACCTTGCCCTGATACTGGTCGTGCTGACCGCCGTTACTGGCGTGATCTGGCTGACCGACACCCTGTTTTTCCTGCCTGGTCGACGCCGTCGCGCGGCCAGCGTCGAGGAAATTTCCGGCCTCAGCGAAGAGGAGCGTCGCGCCCGTTTCGAGATGGCGCTGCGCGAGCCGACGCTGACCGAGTACGCGCGCTCGTTCTTTCCGGTGCTGCTGGTGATCCTGGTGGTTCGCTCGTTTATCGCCGAACCATTCAAGATTCCGTCCGGCTCGATGATGCCGACCCTGATCGTCGGCGATTTCATCCTCGTCAATAAGTTCGCGTACGGCCTGCGTCTTCCAGTTTTGAACAAGAAGATCGTCAGCATCGGTGAGCCCGAGCGCGGCGATGTATTCGTGTTCCGTTACCCGCAAGACCCCAAGGTGGACTACATCAAGCGCGTCATTGGCCTGCCGGGCGATGAAATACGCTACCAGGACAAGAATTTGTTCGTGAATGGCGTCAAGGTTGAGGCAGACTACACTGGCCCGTACACCGGTCCGTCCGAACCGGGTGGACGAAGCATGGCAGGTGGCCGGGTATTCAACGAAAAGCTGACGGCGCGTGGTCACCAGATGATGAATCTGCCCGAGGCATCCAGCCGTGAAGGCGTCTGGACGGTGCCGGAAGGCCAGTATTTCGCGATGGGCGATAATCGAGACAATAGCCTGGACAGTCGCTACTGGGGTTTCGTGCCGGAAGCGAACCTGGTCGGACGTGCAATGGTGGTGTGGATGAATTATTCCGGCGGCATCGACTTCGGCCGCATCGGGACGGTGATTCACTGACTTACGATTGAGGGCAGGGCACTCGCATGCAAAACCAACGGCGTATTCGCGGCATCACCTTTATCAGTTTTTTGATCGTACTCGCCGTGCTCGGATTCTTTGCCTATTCGGCCATGCGCCTGGTGCCTATTTACATCGAGAACGACGGCGTCAAGAAATCGCAGGACCTGGTTGCCAAGGAACCCGGCGCGAGTTCGAAAACCATCGAGCAGATTCGTGGCGATCTTTCGATGAAGTTTTCGATCCAGTACGTCGAAGATTCATCGATTCCGCCCCAATCCATCCAGGTCATTCGGCAGGGCGGCGGAGCCACGCTACGCATTGCCTACCAGCGCCGCGTCAATTTCGCCGGTAACGTCGATCTGCTGGTCAGTTTTGATCGCTCCGTGCCGATGGCCGGATTCGGTCCCGGGTGAGCGATACGCAAGCGCTGGGCCACTCGTTCGAGTCGCAAGAATTGCTCGATCAGGCGCTCACCCATCGCAGCGCCGGTCGGCACAATTACGAGCGGCTTGAATTTCTTGGCGACGGTTTGCTTAACTTGTTGATCGCCGAGTTGATTTACGAAACCTGGCCCAAGGCCGACGAAGGCGAAATGACCCGCCTGCGTGCCGCCCTCGTCAATGGCGCTGCGCTGGCCGCTTTGGCGCGCCAGCAAGCCTTGGGACCGCGCCTGAAGCTGGGTCCTGGCGAAATGAAAACCGGCGGCCATCGGCGCGAGTCAATCCTCGCCGATGCTTTCGAAGCACTGGTTGGTGCCATCTATCTCGATGCCGGATTCGCAACCTGCCGCGAGCTGGTTCGTGGCTTGTTCGCCGAACCCTTGCGACTCGCTGGAAAGCATGTCGAAAAGGACGCCAAGACGCGCTTGCAGGAAACGTTGCAAGCGCATGGGCTGGATATCCCGCAGTACGAGTTGCTCAGTAGCGAAGGCGCGGATCATTCGCTGACCTTTGAAGTCGCCTGCAACGTCGACGCGCTCGCGCTGCGCGAGACGGCGACCGGTCCAAGCCGGCGCGCCGCCGAACAAGTCGCCGCCGAGTTGTTGTTGGTACGCATCCCGAAAAAACCGATCAAGGTCGAGTCATGACGAACAACAAAACCCAACGCTTCGGCCATGTCGCCCTGGTCGGTCGACCGAATGTCGGCAAGTCGACCTTGCTCAATTCGCTGATCGGCACCCATCTCAGCATCGTCTCGCCAAAGCCGCAGACAACCCGTCATCGCATCGCTGGCGTGGTGACGCGTGATGACGCGCAACTGGTCTTCCTCGACACGCCCGGCCTGCATCTCGGCGCGAAGCGAGCGCTGAATCGGCAACTCAATCGCGTCGCCCGGCAGGTTCCCGACGAGGCCGACGTAATCGTCCATGTCGTCGACGTGCGCCGCTGGACCGACGAGGACGATCACGTCTGGGCAATGTTGGCCGATCATTCGGTACCGCGCTTGCTCGTTGTGAACAAGGTCGACCTGGAACAGGACAAAACCGCGTTGTTGCCACTGGCCGAGAAGTTGATGTCCGGTCGCGACTATGCCGGTGTGCATTTCCTGTGCGCGCGTCGCGGCGACGGCAACAAGCGGCTGCTGGCCGATATCGCCGCCCGTCTTCCGATCGGCGACTGGCAATACGGTGATGACGACATCACCGACCGCAGCGAGCGCTTCATTGCCGCTGAAATGATCCGCGAGCAGTTGATGGTGCGGCTGTCGGATGAATTGCCCTACGCCACGTCGGTCGAGATCGAGCAGTTCGTCGACGACAAGGGTTTGGCGCGAATCTCCGCCGCCATCTGGGTCGAACGCGATAGCCAGAAGGCGATTGTCGTCGGCAGTGGCGGTACTGTGCTGAAATCGGTTGGGTCGAACGCGCGACGCAACATGGAAAAACTGTTCGGCCGCAAGGTGTTCCTGCAACTTTGGGTGAAGGTGCGAGATAACTGGAGCGACGACGACGCGGCGCTGAAGAGCTTCGGCTACGCCGAGTAGCGTGGTCCGCAGATAGCTGGCGCATACCATGAACCGCGTCGCTGACCAGCCGGCATTCGTCCT
>JBATAQ010000036.1:0-23765 GCA_049661925.1 Dokdonella sp. | reverse complement strand
GTGCTGTCGGTGAAGCCACCGATCAGCCCTTCGCCGAACCTGCAACTGATCGCGTTCAAGGGCGAGATACCGAGCCGAAAGATCGCCATGGTCTGGCGTCGCAGCACGGCCATGGGCGGCTTCCTCAATCAGCTCGCCGACACCATCGCCGACTTGCCCAAGGGCTTGCTTGATCCGCGAACGATCACCTGACGCTGGATACAACCGCGGCCACGTCGCAACGCTGCGTTACTTGAACCCGACCTCAGCCGACGCGTTCGAGATGGTGCGACCGTGGTCGAGGATCTGCGTCTTGTACGACAGTCGCTGTGCCGCGCCATCGACCGTGACCGATATGGTCACTGCCATGTCGTTGGGCAGGTCTACTCGCACCGATCCAGGCTCGCCCGACTTCACCAGCAACATCGGTGACGCGAGTGATTTCTTCGTCGCGAGATTGATGACGGCGATATCGACCTGGTATTGGCCGGCTTGCTCGGCCGGTGCCACCTTGAGTTCCACAGATGGTTGCAGCGCGGGCACATGGGCAGCGATGGCGCTAAAGCTTGTTGCTAGCAGGAACAGTGCAGGAAGCATCATTTTCATCGGATTGGTCCTCGGAGACGGGGGCATTGATTGACCGGGATTGATTGGCAGAGTTCGTCCAACCCCGGACCGTACATTATTCTGTATGTCATCCCTTCTCACCGAGCGATCCATGATCCTGCCTTCCATCGAAATCGAAACCGCGCCGCAGCCTCGCCATGCCATCGTCTGGATGCACGGGCTGGGTGCAAACGGCCACGATTTCGAGCCCATTGTTCCCGAACTGGTCGGTGCCGATTGGCCGTCAGTTCGTTTTGTTTTTCCGCATGCGCCGACGCGCGCCGTGACGGTGAATAACGGCATGCGCATGCCGGCCTGGTACGACATCAAGGGATTCGAGATTGCCCAGCGCCAGGACGAGGCCGGCATTCGCGAATCGATCACGCAGATCGAAGCCTTGATCGCGCGCGAAGTGGAGCGCGGGGTGGGCGCTGGCAACATCATCATTGCCGGCTTCTCGCAGGGTGCGGCGATCGCGTTGTCGGTGGCGCTGCGCCATGCCGAATCGCTGGCGGGGGTGATCGCGCTGTCAGGCTACCTGCCGCTGCACGAAACCCTCGCTGCCGAAGCCTCACCAGGCAACGCGACGTTGCCGGTCTTCATCGGGCACGGCAGCGCTGACCCGGTGGTGCCGGAATTCCTGGGGCAGCAGTGTCGCGATTTCCTGCGCGAAATGGGTTACCCGGTGGATTGGCACAGCTATCGGATGGCACATCAGGTTTGTGCGGAGGAAATCTCGGACCTGCGCAACTGGATCGGTGCAAGATTCCGCAGCGGCATGTCCGCCAACTAACCGGAGCTAGATTGATCGCCAGCACGCCGCCACGCACGCACTGGTTGCCGCCGTTCTGCACGCTGCCGACGCTGTTCGCGGTGATGATCGTCGCCGAACTGGTTGTGCTGGTGGTCGTGCTGGCACCCGGTTCCGAACGACCCGATGCGCTGGAACGACTCGCGATCGGCAGCGTTTACGCGCAATGGCTGGCGCTGCTGGTGGTGGTCGCGCTGTGTTCGCTGCGTGATCGGCTGGACCGCATGCGGCCGTGGATCGGCTCGCTGCTGGCGTGGCTCGCCATCATCGTTACCTCGGCGCTGGCCGCATTCGCAATCCGCTGGATCGATCTGAACCTGGGGCTGGGTTTGACCGGTTCGCGCCAGGCTGGCCATCCGTTTGTCTGGTCAACCGCATTGCTGTGTGCGTTGATTGGTGCGGCCTTGCTGCGTTACCTGATCGTCATCGAGCGCTGGCGCAGCCGCGTTGAAGCGGCATCGAAGGCGCAGGTCGATGCGCTGCAGGCGCGCATCCGACCGCATTTTTTGTTCAACAGCATGAACACCATCATCAGCCTGATCCGAACCCGGCCCAGCGAAGCGGAACGCGCGGTCGAGGATTTGTCCGACCTGTTTCGCGCTGCCCTCGGCAGCGATCAGCGCATGGCAACGCTGGGCGACGAGCTGGATCTGGTCGACCAATATTTGCGCATCGAGCAACTGCGACTCGGCTCGCGGTTGACGGTGCAGCGCGAACTGGATGACGCGCCGCGTTCGCTGCCGATGCCACGGCTGCTGCTGCAACCGCTGGTGGAGAATGCTGTTGTCCACGGGATTGCGCGGCTGCCGCAAGGCGGCGTGATTTCGCTGGCGTGCCGAAGTGAACATCGGCGCGTGATCTTGACGGTGTGCAATCCGTGTCCTATTGGACCGCGCACCATCGATGGTGCTGGCAGCGCGGGCTCGGGCCACAATGGCCACGCGGTCGCCAACATCCGCGAGCGCATCGGTTATCACTACGGCGATGGTGCCTCGCTGGAAACCACGCAGGCTGGCGGCGCGTTCGTGGTGACCCTGACCTTGCCGGAACAGCCTGTCGCTGAGCCTTGATCGGACCCAAGCCATGAACCCCATGCGCATAGTCATCGTTGACGACGAACCGCTGGCCCGCGATCGCTTGCGCGCCTTGCTCGCCGAAATCAGCGATTGCGAAGTCGTCGGCGAAGCGGAAGACGGCCATATGGCACTGGAAGTCGTCGAGCGACAGCGGCCCGACCTGGTCCTGCTCGACATCAGCATGCCGCGCATGGATGGTCTGGAAGCAGCCACCCACATGGCCGGCTTTGACGCCACGCCGGCGGTGATTTTCTGCACCGCCTACGACCAGCACGCACTGGCCGCGTTCGAGGCGCATGCGGTCGATTACCTGCTCAAGCCAATCCGTGCGGATCGACTCGCCGCCGCGATTGATCGCGCCCGGCGCTACGTGGCCGGAACCGAGCAATCACCCGCTGCAACGATGCCTGCACGACAACGCACGCATCTGTGCGCTCGCGTGCGCGGCAACCTGGTGCTGGTGCCGGTTTCTTCGATCCGCTGTCTGGTGGCCGAGGACAAGTACGTCGTCGTCCACCACGACAAGGGTCAGGTGTTGGTCGAGGACGCGTTGAAATCACTGGAAGACGAGTTCGGCTCGCGCTTTGTGCGCATCCATCGCAATTGCCTGGTCGCGCTGGAATATCTCAGCGGACTATCACGTTCCGCCGATGGCCGGGTGCTGGCCAGCGTGCCCGGTGTCGACGTGGAGCTGGAAATCAGCCGGCGCAACCTGCCATCGATCCGCAGCCTGGTTCGCGCCATGTAATCGGGGTGGCTGGCCGGCTAAACTCCCGGTCGGCCCGACCAGAACTGGCAACCATGTCCATCCTTCGAATCGCCACTCGCGAAAGCGCCCTGGCCATGTGGCAGGCGGAACACGTTGCCTCCCGCTTGCGTTCAGCGCATCCACGTCTCCAGGTAAAACTGGTGCCGATGACGACGCGCGGCGACCAGATACTGGATCGGCCGCTGGCGGCAATCGGCGGCAAGGGTCTGTTTCTCAAGGAACTGGAAGTGGCAATGCTCGACGGCCGTGCCGACATCGCCGTGCATTCGCTCAAAGACGTCCCGATGGACCTGGAACCGGGTTTCGAACTCGGCGCCATCCTCGAACGCGCCGATCCCGCCGACGCCTTTATCAGCAACCATTACGCGTCGATCGCGGAACTGCCGGCAGGCGCGAAGGTGGGAACCTCGTCGTTGCGTCGCCAGTCGCAACTGCGCGCAATTCGTCCGGATTTGACCATCGCCGACCTGCGCGGCAACGTCAACACGCGTTTGGCCAAACTCGACGACGGTCAATACGACGCCATTCTGCTTGCCTGCGCTGGGATGGACCGGCTTGGGATGTCGTCACGGATCCGGGCGCGACTGCCTGCGCCGAACTGGATTTCGGCCGTCGGCCAAGGTGCCATGGCGGTCGAACTGCGCAGTGGCGACCGCCGCATCGCCGACATCACGCGCGTACTCGATGACCCCCACACTGCCCGCTGCGTCGGTGCCGAGCGGGCCATGAACCACGCCCTGCATGGCAGTTGCCATGTTCCGATTGCGGGTTACTGCCGCGAAATCGAGAACGGGCTGGAATTGATTGGCCTGGTCGGCGATGTAGCCACCGGCCGTCTGATCCGCGCCGAAGCCTGCGCAGATCGTTACGACGGCGAGAACCTTGGCCGGGAAGTCGCACGCCAGTTGCTCGATGCCGGCGCCGCGGAATTGCTTGCCGCCTATCGCGATGACATGCCTTGACCGAATGCGGCCCGCGCTTGTCCCGGCGCGTGGTGCCGGCAAGATACTTGCAGGCCCCGTTACGATCATTGCCGTCCTTACTCCGACTGCGCGTGCGCGAATGTTAGACTTTGTCAATGGGGCCCGGAATCGAGTGATAACGCGGACGCGTCGCCAGCAGGATTCGGCTTGGCGGAAATTGTCGAGGTTTGGTACGACCTTTTTTTTGCTGGTCTGGATGATTCCGACCGGTGCCGTCGGCGTGGCTGGGCAACGCTATTTTTTTGAACCTGTCGAAAGCGCAGCAAGCTCGACCAAACACACCTTCCGCACGCTGACCCAGGACAACGAAGGCTTTGTCTGGCTGGGTACCGATTCGGGACTGCTGCGTTTCGACAGCTATCAGTTCCGACGCCCGCAACCGCTCAACGACAAGAACGCCGAGCGCCTGCAAGGCGTCGTCAACGCGCTGACAACGGATGCCAAGGGCAGGTTGTGGGTTGGCCTGTTGGCGGACGGCTTGTGGCGATTCGATCCCGCGACTGGCGCTATCCTCGAACCTGAAGCATTGGAAGTCCACGAGCGTAGCGTCTCTCTGGTTGTTCCAACCGACGAAGGTATCTGGGTTGGCATCGGCAACCGGCTAGTTCTGCTCGAGCCCGAGCATGGACGCCTGGTACGCAGCGTAACGATCAGCACGAACCAGTCCGGACCGGTCACGCTACGCGGCGGTGTTTCCGCAAGTGACGGCGTATTTTGGGTGGCCGCGACCAAAGGCCTGTTTCGCATTGGATTGGGCAATGACGTAGCCGTCGCCGTGGCGGCGCAGCAGACCGGATCGGCGTCGGCGCTGATAAAGGGCACCAATGGGCGCCTGTATGCGGCCTGCGCGGAAGGGTTGTTCGAAATCACCGGCGAGGACAGCGTGCGCCAGCTCTGGACCTCGCCCAGCAGCACGGTGACAGCGCTGGCAGAAATATTGCCCGGCTTGGTCTGGTTCGCCTCAGCGCGCAATGGACTCATGCAAATCGAGCTTGAATCGGCTGCGGTGAGCAGCGTTGCTTCGGGCGGAACAGCTCCCGGGGCGCTGCCCGATTCGCTGATCTACAAAATGTCCTTGGACCGTTCCGGTCTGTTGTGGCTGGCGACTCTCGGCGACGGGCTGTACACAGTCGATCCTGCGGGCACGCGCTTCGCAACCCTTCAGGACCCCGATACCGCCAGCGAAGCAACCGGTCGGAATAATGTGGTTGGCCTGTTTTCGACCTCGGGTGCGTTGTGGATGGGCACGATGGGCGACGGGCTGAAGCGTTACGAGTGGGCCAGCGGAACGTGGAGCCGATACAGGGGCGAAGTGTTGCGTGCGTTCGGTATCGCCAACCCGCAACGACCAGTGATCGTTCGGTCAATCGCCGATGCCGGCGAAGGCCAGCTCTGGTTCGCGAGCCAGTTCGGGATTGCCATGCTCGACCCGGCCAGCGGCATCGTCGAGCCGTTACCGCCATTGCCAGACGGCGACAACGCTGGCGCTGGCACGGACTCAGGCCCCCTGCTGGTAACCCGCGACGGTAGCCTGTGGGCAGGCAATCGCGGAAATCGCATCGCACGTTTCGATAACGCGTCGCGCCAGTGGCAATCCATTGAACTGGTACCCGGCGCGGACCAGGCGAACCTGACCTTGAGCCTTTTCGAGGGCGCGGCCGGGACCATCTGGGCGGGCAGCTTGAAGGGCCTGCACCGAGTTGACACCGCCAGCGGCAGCGTCCGCACGTTTTCCCACGTGGCTGGAAACGCACGGTCGCTGACCAGCAGTATTGTTCGGTCGATCTACCAGGGTGAGGATGGCGTAACCTGGATCGGCACCCAGGCCGGCCTGAATCGATTGGACAGTATCGACGCCGACGGAGCGCAGTTCACCTCCTGGCCCGAATCCAACGAGCTCCGCGACGACACCATCTACGCCATCCTGGCCGGTCCATTGAATCGGCTGTGGGCCAGCACCAATCGCGGCTTGATTGCGGTCGACCGGAAGTCGGGGTCAATCCTGGATTCGTCCATCCGTGATGGCCTGCAGGCGCTGGAATTCAACGGCGGATCGGTGGCGCAAATAGGCGGCGGCAGCATGGCCTTCGGTGGCCCCAACGGCGTCAATTATTTCCAGCCGTTGTCCGTCAACAGCAGCACGTTCTCGGCTCCCGTGCAAATTACCGAAGTTCGCATCGGAAATCGCGAACCCATCCAGCCGTTGCGGCAAGCGAAGATCGATCTGGATGGCGACGTCAATCTGGTCACTCTGGGCTTCGCGGCGCTCGATTACGCGGCACCTCATCACAATCGCTTCCAGTACCGCCTCAAGGGTTTTGACGACGAATGGGTCGATGGCTTTCGCCCGGTTGCCGCGTTCAGTCACCTGCAACCCGGCGACTACACGTTCCAGGTTCGCGGCAGCAATCGCGACGGCGTCTTTGGCGACCAGCCCGCCGAACTTTCAATTGTCGTACCTGTGCCTTGGTGGATGTCTGGAGAGGCAAAGCTGGCCTATCTCGTCGGTGGCCTCCTGGTGCTGCTGCTGGCATTGAACACGGTTCAACGTCGTCGCGGCGAATTGCTGCGCCGCAACGCAGAACTGATGGAGCGCGAGAACCGCTTGCACATGGCGGTGTGGGGATCGGGTGACCAATTCTGGGATTGGGACCTGCGCCGCGGCATGTTGGTCCGTACGAAATCCGAACCGACCTCAGGCTCAAGCGTCGTCGTCGAGATACCGATCGACGTCTGGCAAGCCGAGGTGCATCCGGACGATATTGATGCATTGCGCCAGCGCATGATCGACCACGTCGAACATCGCACCGACATCTACGAGTCCGAGCACCGGCTACGCGATGGCGACGATTGGCGCTGGGTACTGGCGCGCGGGCGCGTCGTCGAACGTGACCGCACCGGCGCGGCCACGCGAATATCCGGCACATCGCGCGACATCACGCTGACCCGCCTTGCCGAGCAGGATCGCCGCATCGCGATCCAGGTGTTGCAGGACATGGAAGAAGCGGTATCGGTCTTCGACCTCGACTTCCATTTCGTGTCGGTGAATCCAGCGTTCTCGCGCGTTACCTGCTGGCCTGACAATGAGGTGATCGGCAAATCGACCGGCATCCTTGATTCACCGCAACAGAGTTCCCACGACTACGCACGCGTCCGCCGAATGCTGGTCAACGATGGCTCCTGGAACGGCGAATTGTGGCAGCGCCGCAGTGACGGCAGCGATTTCGCGAGTTGGACCCAGCTCAACGAAGTGCGCGACGCCCGTGGCTTGCGCACCCACTACGTTGGCGTGTTCACAGACATCACCGAGCGTAAACGCAGCGAGCAGGAACTGCGCTACCTGGCCAACTACGACACCCTCACCGGATTGCCCAATCGCACCTTGCTGGCGCAGCGACTGTCAGCGGTGCTCGCGGAGCAGCCCGTGAAACCGGGCGCAGTGCTCTACCTTGACCTGGACCACTTCAAGCACGTCAACGATTCCTACGGGCATGCCGCAGGCGACCGCCTGCTGCGTGCTGCCGGCGACCGCCTGCGCCAGATCATCGACATTGACGACACGGTCGCACGACTGGGCGGCGACGAGTTCGCAATAATCCTGCACACCATTTCCAGCGAAGACCAGGCCGCCGCGGTTGCACGACGCGTCATCAAGGCTTTCGCCCTTCCCATCGAAATCGGTGATGGCGAGACGGTGACCGTGACCACGTCGATCGGCATCAGCCTGTTCCCGGAGCATGGCGACAAGGTCGCCGAATTGTTGAAATTCGCCGATACCGCGATGTACCAGGCAAAGAGTTCCGGCCGCAATACATTCATGGTCTACACCGAGGACATGAACACGCAGGCACGCCACCGCGCCAGCGTCATTGCGGCATTACGCAAGGCGATCGCGCGGAACGAGTTCCGGCTGGTTTTCCAGCCACGGTTGTCGTTGAGCAGCAACCGGATGAGCGGCGTCGAAGCCTTGCTGCGCTGGAACAGTGCCGACCTTGGCGAAATCGGCCCGGCCCAGTTCATTCCGTACGCCGAGGAAACCGGACTGATCCTGCCTATCGGCGACTGGGTACTGCGCGAAACCTGTGCGCAAATGGCGCGCTGGCGCAGTGCTGGCCTGCGCGGGTTGACCGCGTCGATCAACGTTTCGATGTTGCAACTGCAACGCGGAAATGTCGCCGGACAGTTGGCCGCGCTACTGGACGAGTTCGCCATTCCGGCCGACCAGATTGAAGTGGAACTGACCGAGAGCGTGGTCATGGCCAATGCCGAACTCTCGATCGGCATCCTGCAAAAGCTGCGTGATGTCGGCGTCACCGTATCGATCGACGATTTCGGCACCGGCTATTCGTCGTTGAGTTACTTGAAGCGTTTGCCGATCGATACCCTGAAGATCGACAAGGCTTTCGTCGGCGACATCACCACCGACATGGATGATCGCGCGATCACCGCGACCATCATCGCGATGGCCCGCTCGCTGGGACTGAACGTGGTTGCCGAGGGCGTGGAGACGGCCGCACAAGTGGAGTTTCTGCGCGAACACGGCTGCGACGAGATTCAGGGCTACTGGCTATCCAGGCCATTGCCGCCGGATGAATGTCTGGCCTTCCTGCAGGAACGCATGCAGCGCCGCAGCCCCATGCTGGGAACCACCCTATAGCGCGCCGCGCTTTTTCCTCTCCAGCGCGAGTGATCCGCGCTTCTCTCTCCTCTCTCGATGTCAGACGGCTGGCTTATCCCCTCTCTCCACGTGAGACGGCTGGCTTGTTCCCTCTCCCGCCGGGAGAGGGTGGCGCGCAGCGACGGGTGAGGGTCCGGCTCTTGTGCCACCCTTCAGTGTTGCGAAGATTCCATCTTCGCTTTGTTTGGCCGTCTAGACGGCTATGCTATAGCAGTCGCCAGACTGGTCGAGCGTATGGTTCGACTGTCGCGAGGCACCCTTTCGTTCGCTTTCGCCAAGCTTGTCACGCGTTTCGCTAGACTGGCGCGCGCCGCTTCTTTTTTGTGAGCTGTCGCCAGACTGGTCAAACGTATGGCCGGGCGACTGAGTCCCGTGCTTGGTTGTTTGGTTGTCGCCAGACTGGTCAAGCGTTTCTCACGCCTGCCGGCGCGCGAGTCACTTTTCTGACGCACAGAAAAGTAACCCAAAGATGCGACCCGATAGCCTGTCGGTCGTGCGGTGAAGCTGCACGACTTCGCAAGCACTGGCCGGGTTCGGCTGAAGGCACATCCTGTGCCGCAGCCGAAGCCACGCGATCCCTCGCGTGCCCCGCAAGCGGCTGGTCCGTCCAGCACTTGCCGACAGGAACGGGCGGGTGGGTCAAAGGCACAGCGCAGCTGCGCTGTGCTGCTTTCTTCTTTTGACCTGTCTCCCGTTTCTGGGAGGCGAGGTGGCGGAGAAAAGGTCCGCAGGGTGGCCTGGATTCGGGCCAGTTCGCTGTCAGCACAAGGATGTGCTGTCAGCGAACCCCGGAGCCAGCTTGCGTAGTCGTGCGGCTTGATCGCACGACCTCCCCGCCACGGGCGCATCTTTGGGCCATGTCTCTGTGCGAGCAGAAAGAGCCTGTCCTCGGACTTGATCCGGGGGTGGCTCGCTCGCCGGCAGGCGAGAGAAACGCTTGACCTATCTTTTGTCTGCCAACGGGTAGAGCAAAGAGCGACGCTCCAAAACGCTTGACCAGTCTGGCAACAGAACGGCGGACGGAGGGAAGTTATAAGCGGCAGGCGGCGATGCGCTTGACGAGTCCGGCGACAGCCAACAAACCGTGCGCGGCTACAATGCCAACCATCGCGAAAGATGGAGTGGGCGTGCGGATTGCATTGGGCGTTGAGTACGACGGCACGGCCTATTCCGGCTGGCAGCGGCTGGGCCATAGGCGCACCGTGCAGGGCGCGTTGGAGCAGGCCTTGTCGTTTGTCGCGAACCAAGTGGTCACGGTCGGCTGCGCGGGGCGCACCGATGCGGGTGTGCATGCGCGTTGCCAAGTGGCGCATTTTGATAGCGAGGTCGAGCGTGGTGATGGCTGGTTGCGTGGGACCAATTCCAACCTGCCGGGCGATGTCGCGGTGCGCTGGACGCAAGTTGTCGATGGCGAATTCCATTCACGTTATTCGGCGACGGCGCGAAGCTATCGCTACACGATAATCAATCGAGCCGTTCGACCGGCGCTGGATGCTCGATTTGCGACATGGATACGTGCGCCGCTGGATTCCTTGGCAATGCATAGTGCCGCGCAGGGGTTGATCGGCGAGAACGATTTCAGTGCATTCCGCACCATCGCCTGCCAGTCGCGAACGCCGATGCGCAACGTGCAAGCGATCACGGTGAGCCGCAATGAGGACCGGGTGATTGTCGACATCAAGGCCAACGCTTTCCTGCACCACATGGTTCGCAACATCGTCGGTTCGCTGTTGCCGGTGGGCCGTGGTGAAAGGCCGCAGGAATGGCTTGCCGAACTGCTGGCAGGCAAGAATCGTGACCTTGCCGGACCGACGGCACCGGCGTCAGGACTGTGTTTTCTGGGGCCCAGCTATCCGAGCCGGTTTGGCCTTCCTTTTGAAGTGAGTCGTTGAAGTGAGAGTGCGCATCAAAATTTGCGGGATCACCCGAGCGGAGGACGCTGACGCAGCAGTCGCGGCTGGAGTGGACGCGCTTGGCTTCGTTTTGACGCGGCACAGCCGGCGTCACGTCGAGCCAGCCGAGGCGGCGAAGATCGCGCGTGCATTGCCACCCTTCATCAGCACGGTGGCGCTGTTTATGGACGACGATCCGAACTGGATCGACGAGGCTATCGACGATCTCAACCCTGACCTGTTGCAGTTTCATGGCAACGAATCGCCGGAAGAGTGCGAGCGCCACGCTTGCCCGTATCTCAAGGCGGTGCCGATGGGGTCGGTCAGCGACGTGGCCGGCTACGTTTCTGCGTACAGCGGCGCGACCGGATTGCTGCTCGACGCGAACGCTATGGGCAAAGCCGGTGGCAGTGGACATTCCTTCGACTGGACGCGCGTCCCTGATTTGCCGAAACCGATGATTCTCGCGGGTGGTCTCGACGCCATGAACGTCGGTCGCGCGATTCGTCTGACCCGGCCCTATGGCGTGGATGTGTCGAGCGGTATCGAGATATCGCCGGGCATCAAGGACGCTCGCAAGATGCATGATTTCGTTGCCGCTGTCCGTGCAGCGAACCAACCGTGAAGACAACAATGACCGATGAAGGCAACAGCGCGTTGATCGATGTCAGCGACTACAACGCGTATCCCGATTCACACGGACGATTTGGTGATTTCGGCGGCGTCTACATGCCCGAAACGCTGATGCCACCGCTGGAGGAACTGACCGCGGCCTATTTGTCGATGCGCGAAGACCCGGCCTTCATCGCCGAGTTCGAGCGCGATCTGAAGTACTACGTTGGGCGGCCTTCACCGATTTATCACGCGGAGCGTCTGTCGAAAAAAATTGGCGGTGCGCAAATTCTGCTCAAGCGCGAAGACCTCAATCACACCGGCGCGCACAAGATCAACAACACGATTGGCCAGGCCTTGGTCGCGCGGCGCATGGGTAAGCAACGCATCATCGCCGAGACCGGTGCCGGCCAGCACGGCGTGGCAACGGCGACCGTGTGCGCGCGGTTCGGTCTCGACTGCGTTGTCTACATGGGCGAAGTCGATATCGAGCGCCAGAAGATCAACGTGTACCGGATGAAGTTGCTCGGTGCCACGGTGATCCCGGTGACGTCGGGCTCTCGTACTTTGAAGGACGCGCTCAACGAAGCGATGCGCGATTGGGTCACCAATGTCGGCGATACGTTCTACATCATTGGCACGGTTGCCGGCCCTCATCCCTATCCGATGATGGTGCGCGATTTCAACGCCGTGGTCGGTCGCGAGGCGCGTGCACAGATGCTGGAACAGTACGGTCGATTGCCAGATATGTTGACCGCGTGCGTGGGTGGCGGATCGAACGCGATCGGCTTGTTCCATGCTTTTCTCAATGATCGCGAAGTGAAGATGATTGGTGCGGAAGCAGCTGGAGATGGCATCGAGACGGGCCGCCATGCTGCTTCGCTCGCGGCCGGTCGGCGCGGCGTGCTGCACGGCAACCGCACCTATGTTCTGTGCGATGACAACGGCCAGGTCGCCGAAACACATTCGATATCGGCGGGGCTGGATTATCCAGGTGTCGGCCCCGAGCACGCTTTCCTCAAGGATTCCGGCCGCGCCAGCTACGTCGGCATCACCGATGACGAAGCATTGGCCGCATTCCATGAACTGGCGCGCACCGAAGGCATCCTCGCGGCGCTGGAATCCAGCCATGCCGTTGCTCAAGCGATGAAGTTGGCGCGTGAATTGCCGAAAGACCAACTTATCCTGTGCAACCTGTCCGGTCGTGGCGACAAGGATGTGCACACCATCGCAGCGCGTGAAGGCATCGATCTGTGAGCGTTGCCAATCGCATCGATGCGCGCTTTGCGCAGTTAAAGGCGTCTGGTCGCAAGGGGCTTATTCCTTTCATGACGGCGGGCGATCCACTGCCTGATGCAACCGTTGCGATCATGCATGCGCTGGTCGCCGCCGGTTGTGACCTGATCGAACTCGGCATGCCATATTCCGACCCGGTCGCCGACGGCCCGGTCATCCAGCATGCCGGTGAACGCGCCATCGCCAAAGGAGTTGGCTTGCGCGATGTGCTCGGATGGGTGCGAGAGTTTCGTCTCCACGATGCGAGCACGCCAGTCGCGTTGATGGGCTATCTCAATCCGATCGAGTTTTATGGCTACAAGTCATTTGCGCAAGACGCCGTACAAGCCGGCGTGGACGGTGTGTTGATTGTCGACGTGCCGGTCGAGGAAGCCGCGACGCTCGCACCCTTGCGCGAAGCAGGGCTGTGCCAAATCTTCCTGGTTGCGCCAACAACGACAGAGCAGCGCCTCGCAACAATCCGTGCGATGGCGCAAGGCTTCGTCTATTACGTGTCATTCAACGGCATCACCGGTGCCAACCGAATCGAGCCGGATGCGGTGCGCGCCAAGGTCAAGACGATCAAGGCCGGCGGAGATATCCCTGTCGCCGTGGGCTTTGGTGTGCGCGACGCTGAAACCGCGGCGAACATCGCCGCATTCGCGGATGCGGTGGTGATCGGAAGCGCTTTGGTCGCGCGTCTGGCCGAATGTTCGAGCGCCGACGCAGCGTGCAAAGAGGCGACGGATTTCCTCGCGCCAATCCGCACCGCACTGGACCGCAGCGCAGCATTTGTGGCCCACTAACGATCAATGATTGGATTGATCGCATGAACTGGCTACAAAAAATCATGGCTCCACGAGCCCGAACCGACGGCACATCGAACAAGACCAAGGTCCCGGAAGGTCTCTGGGAAAAGTGCGGCGGCTGCGCGGCGGTACTGTATGGGCCGGAGCTGGAAGCGAACCTGATGGTCTGCCCAAAGTGCGGCCATCATCACGCCATCCGCGCTCGCGTGCGGCTCGCCGCCTTGTTCGACGAAGGCAGCAGCCGCGAGTTGTTCGCCGGGCTGGAACCGATCGACGCTTTGAAATTTCGCGATACCAAGAAGTATCGCGACCGCATCGTCGCTGCGCAGAAGGTGACCGGCGAGAAGGACGCGATGGTCGTGATGCACGGCCAGCTCAAGGACAACGCGCTGATTGCTGCGGCGTTCGACTTCGCCTACATGGGCGGTTCGATGGGTTCCGTGGTCGGCGAGAAATTCACGCGTGGCGCCGAGCGTGCCCTGGAAGAACGCTGTCCTTTCGTATGCTTCTCGGCGACCGGTGGCGCGCGCATGCAGGAAGGCCTGTTCTCGCTGATGCAGATGGCGAAAACCTCGGCAGCGCTGGGACGGCTTCGCAAGGCTGGCTTGCCGTATATCTCGGTGTTGACCAATCCAACGACGGGTGGTGTTTCAGCCAGCTTGGGCATGTTGGGCGATCTCAATATCGCCGAACCGAAAGCCTTGATCGGTTTTGCCGGCCCGCGCGTGATCGAGCAAACGGTGCGCGAAACGCTGCCGGAGGGCTTCCAGCGTTCGGAGTTCCTAGTCGAACACGGTGCGGTCGATATGATCGTTGATCGCCGCGAGATGCGCGACAAGCTGGCCGCCATGCTGGCATTGATGATGCGGCAACCGCATGCTGCTTGAGCTTTTCGCAATACTGAATTTTACAACCTGTGACTCCTCTACTCCCTTCCACGGCGTCTGTCGATTAAGATAGGTACCGATCCGGCTTGGCAACGTGGCGCTGCATTCGCGTAGCTGGCGGCCGGATCAGCCCGCCGGCGCTCGCCTGGCGGCGTTCGCAGCTTGGATACGGAGAGAATAAAAATGTCGAAGGGACAATCATTGCAAGACCCGTTCTTGAACGCACTGCGTCGTGAGCGCGTGCCGGTTTCGGTGTTCCTGGTCAACGGCATCAAGTTGCAGGGCACCATCGAGTCGTTCGATCAGTTCGTCGTGCTTTTGCGCAACACCGTCAGCCAGATGGTCTACAAGCACGCCATCTCTACCGTGGTTCCCAGCCGCAACGTGCGCATTGCCGGACCGGATGGTCCCGTCGGTGGCCCCGAGTCCGACCACCACGACGACGCGGAGTAAGGCTCCTGTTTGATAGAAAAAAAGGCGGCGAGCGCGCGCTGCTGTTGCAGCCGCTAGGGCAAGACGAAGCAGTCCTCGACGAATTCGCGGAACTGGCACGTTCGGCCGGTGCCGAGGTTGTCGCCACTATTACTGCCCGCATGGATCAGCCCAGCGCCCGCTACTTCGTCGGCAGTGGCAAGGCCGAGGAAATGAAGGAACAGCGGCATGCGCAAGACGCGGATTTGATCCTGGTCAACCACACGCTGTCACCGGTGCAGGAACGTAATCTCGAAAAACTCTGCGAATGCCGAGTCGTTGATCGCACTGGATTGATCCTCGACATCTTCGCCCAGCGTGCGCGTTCGCATGAAGGCAAGTTGCAGGTCGAATTGGCCCAGCTCAAGCACATGTCGACGCGGTTGGTGCGCGGCTGGACCCACCTGGAACGTCAGCGCGGCGGTGGCATCGGGCTCACTGGCCCTGGCGAAACCCAGTTGGAACTGGATCGGCGATTGCTGGCCGATCGTGTCAAGCAACTCAACAAGCGTCTCGACAAGGTCGAAGTGCAGCGCAAGCAGTCGCGGCGCTCGCGCCAACGTGCGGAGACGCCGGTGGTTGCGCTGGTCGGTTACACGAACGCCGGCAAATCGACGCTGTTCAACGCGATGACGCGTGGCGAGGTCTATGCGGCCGATCAACTATTTGCGACGCTGGACCCCACCTTGCGACGTCTCGAAGGCCTCGACTGCGGTCCGGTGTTGCTGGCCGACACCGTCGGCTTCGTGCGCGACCTGCCGCATGACCTGGTCGCCGCGTTCCGTTCAACTTTGGCCGAGGCGCGCGACGCCGATCTGTTGCTGCATGTGATCGACGCGGCCGATCCCGAACGTGATCGCCGCATCGCCGATGTCGCGGCCGTTCTGGAAGATATCGGCGCCGGCGACGTGCCGCAGCTCGCGGTGTTCAACAAGGTCGACAATCTCGACGAGCCGATCTTGCGCATCGATCACGATGGCGACGGCGTGCCGATCCGGGTCTGGTTGTCGGCGCTGCAAGCCAGCGGCATCGACGGCTTGCGCGATGCGATCGCAATTCGGCTTGGCAACGAAAGGATTGACGCCGTACTCGACCTGCCCCTGAGCGCAGGGCGCTTGCGTGCGCGCCTGCACGAGCAGGCTTTGGTGCTTGAAGAGACCGCTACCGACGGCGGCTGGAGCATTCGCATCGACGCGCCGCGCGCGGTGATCGAACCGCTATTCGGCTTGCCGGGTGGCGATGGCGCATGGCTGCGATCGCAACTGCAAGCCCCGGTGAGCGACGACTGGCTGGACTGAATCGGCGCGCATGTGGTTGCCGGCCAGCGCCACGAAATCTACAATCAACGGCTGATTTCGCGCGTTTTCGCTTGAATTTCTCGACCGCGCCTCGAAGTCTGCACAGCATTCAACGCGAGCCGACCTGGTGGGCTCGCGCCATTCGATCTTTACTCTCCCGCACGCGGTCACCCGTCCGAACACGGATCGCGCGATGGGATGGAACGGCATCAACGAGGCACAAGGCATGGCTTGGAACGAACCCGGTAGCGGCAAAAAGAAGGATCCCTGGCGCGACAGCGGCGGTGGTGGCGACAGCGGTGGTGGCCCGGATTTCGATGCGGCGATGCGTCGCGTCAAGAGCTGGTTCGGTCAACTCGGCGGTGGGGCCGGCGGCTTTGGCATGGCCGCGATTGGCTTGCTGCTGGCCTGGCTGCTGTTCGATTCCTGGGTGCAGGTCAACGCCAACCAGTCCGGCGTGGTGCTGCGCTTTGGCGAATTCAATCGCCTGTTGCCACCGGGTTTCAACATCAAGTGGCCGGGTCCAGTCGAAACGGTGATGAAGGTGGAAGCGAAGAACATCCGCTCGACCTCGGACCAGGTTCGCATGCTCAGCAACGACGAGAACATCGTCGTCGTCGATTTCAACGTGCAGTACGAAGTCAACGATCCACGCAAGTTCCTGTTCGGCGTGAAAGATCCCGACAGCTCGCTCTCCGCTGCGGCCGAGAGCGCGGTGCGCACCGTGGTTGGTGCCAGCACGATGGACATGATCCTGTCCGGCCAGCGTGCCGAGCTGATGATCAACGCCAAGCGCTTGCTGCAGGAAACGATGGACCAATACGGCACCGGTCTGTCGATCACCGAACTCAATTTCCAGAACATCCGGCCGCCGCAAGAGGTTCGCGAAGCGTTCGATGATGCCAACCGCGCCTTGCAGGACAAACAGCGCGCCGAGGAACTGGCCAAGGCTTATGCCAGCCAGATCCTGCCGGAAGCGCGTGGTGATGCGTCGAAGACCCGCGTCGAGGCCGAGGGCTACAAGGCCGCGCGGGTCGCCCGGGCCAAGGGCGAGGCTGATCGCTTCAGCCTGATCGAGCAACAGTTTCGAGCAGCGCCGGACGTGACTCGCAAGCGTCTCTATCTGGAAACCATGCAGCAGGTGGTCGCCGATACGCCGAAGATCATTGACGGCAGTAATGGCAAGAACGTGCTGTACGTGCCGGTCCCCGGCGATGGCAAGACGGCGACTGCGCCAGCCGTTGCTGGCGTCGTCGGTGAAGCAACCGTCGCCGAGACCAAGGAGAGCCGCTGATGCGCAATTTAATCATCGTCGTTGCGGTCGCCGTCCTACTGGCGATCCTCAACTGCTTCTTCATCGTGCGCGAAAGCCAGACCGCACTTGTTACCCAGTTTGGTCGAATCGAGCGCACCGGGTTTGTACCCGGCCTGCATTTCAAGTTGCCGGTCGTGCAACAAGTGGTCCGCTTCGACAAGCGCGTGCTGACCCTGGAATCGGCACCGGAGCGCTACCTGACTTCCGAGCGCAAGGACGTCAATATTGACTTCTTCGTGAAGTGGCGGATTGCCGATGCTTCCAAGTTCTACACCTCGGTCGCGGGTGATCAAAGCCGGGCCGAGCAGCGGCTGGGCCCGATCATCAAGGAAGGGCTGCGTACCGCAGTCAACACGCGCACGTTGCAGAAGCTGGTCTCGATGGGTCGCAACGACCTGACTCAGCCGATCGTGATTTCCGCCAATCGCGCGACCTTGGGACTCGGTATCGAAGTGGTCGATTTGCGCCTGAAGCGGATCGACTTGCCCGAAGATGGCACGGTGATCGGCTCCGTCTACGAGCGTATGCGTTCCGAGCGCGTCAAGGTCGCCAATCAGTTGCGCGCCGAGGGCTCTGAAGCTGCCAAGACCATTCGCGCTGATGCCGAACGCGAGGCGCTGGTGTTGAACGCGGAAGCCTACCGCGACGCCCAGAAGATCCGCGGTGAGGGCGACGCGGAGGCGTCCATCCTGTATGCCACGGCCTACGAGAAGAACGCCGATTTCTATGCTTTCTATCGCAGCCTTGAAGCATATCGCCAGGCATTTTCCAAACCGAACGGCGTGCTGGTGCTGGACCAGAACAGCGAGTTCATGCGCTACCTGAAGAACAGCCAGTAATTCACGAGCCGCGTCGTGTTGCACGATCTTCTCGCTGCGCTGGCATTGGTTGCCGTGCTTGAAGGCCTGTTGTTGTTTGCGGCGCCGGATCACTGGAAGCGGATGGCCGAACAACTCCAACAATTGCCGATACGGCAACTGCGTATCATCGGTGGGGTGCTTTTGGCGGTTGGAGTCGTGTCGCTGCAGTTGCTGCGAATCTGATCGCTCTCGTTGGACTTGATACAAGTGAGAACGAATCATGGGTAAGTCAGTTGTCATCCTCGGGGCACAGTGGGGCGATGAAGGCAAAGGCAAGATCGTCGACTTGTTGACCGAGCAGGTCAGCACGGTGGTTCGTTTCCAGGGCGGACATAACGCTGGTCACACGCTGGTGATTGGTGGAAAGAAGACTGTTTTGCACTTGATTCCTTCCGGGATTCTGCGCGAAGGCGTCAGTTGCCTGATCGGCAATGGCGTCGTGCTGTCGCCTGCCGCATTGAAGAAGGAAATCGCGGAGCTGGAAGAGCAGGGCGTGGAAGTCCGCTCGCGCCTCAAGATCAGCCCGGCGACGCCTTTGATCATGCCGTACCACGTCGCCGTCGATCAGGCGCGCGAACGCGCTTCGGGCGCGAAGGCGATTGGCACGACCGGTCGTGGCATCGGCCCAGCCTACGAAGACAAGGTGGCCCGGCGCAGTATTCGCGTCGCCGACCTGATGTACCCATCGGGCCTGCCCGAAAAGGTCCGCGCCGCCGTCGACTACCATAACTTCATCCTCACCCAGTGGCTGAAGGCTGACGGCGTCGACTACCAGGAGATTCTTGACGATGCGCTGGAGGACGCCGAGTACCTGCGGCCAATGATCGACGACGTGTCGACCTTGCTCTACGACGCCCGCCAGGCCGGCGACAACATCCTGTTCGAGGGCGCGCAGGGTGCGTTGCTCGATATCGACCACGGCACCTATCCCTACGTCACCTCGTCGAATACGACGATCGGCGGAGCGCTTGCGGGAACTGGTGTCGGGGCGTGCGATATCGACTACGTGCTCGGTATCTGCAAGGCCTACGCAACGCGTGTCGGCAGTGGACCGTTCCCGACCGAACTCGACGACGAGATGGGTGAAGAACTACGCAAGCGCGGCAATGAATTTGGTGCCAGCACCGGCCGCCCACGCCGTTGCGGCTGGATCGACCTGGTTGCACTGAAGCGGGCAACCCAGATCAACGCGATCAATGGACTGGCCATCACCAAGCTCGACGTGCTCGATGGCTTGCCATCGATCAAGGTCTGCATTGCCTACGAATATCGCGGCAAGCGGCGCGAGTTGGCACCGCTGGACGCCGACGGCTGGGACGAGTGCAAGCCGGTGTACCTGGAATTCCCGGGTTGGGACGAACCGACTTCAGGCGTTCGCGAATGGAGCAAGTTGCCGGCAGCCGCTCGCGCCTACCTGCGCGCGGTCGAGGAATTGTCGGGTTGCCACCTGGCTCTGGTGGCGACCGGTGCCGACCGCGACGACACGATCATCCTGCGCGATCCATTCGGTACCTGACGCGGTTTTGACATGGTGGGCTGGCAGCCCGACGGCCGTATGGGCCGGGTTTGCTGCCCTGGCCCTTAACAATTCCCATCGACGGACCGCCGATAGCGTGACTCCCAGCCAACGCCGGGATTGTCCTGCGTCGAACAAAGTGGTTCAACGCGTGGATCCTCGCGTATTGTGTGAGAATTCCGATGCGACTCAAGGTGACGTGGATTGGTGGCATGCACAGTTGGTTCAGCGCTGACGATCCAGGCTCTTGCTCTAATTTCGCGACCATTTCCATCGCCATCTGGGGACGTTTCCATGCTGCTCACTGATTTCTCTGCTTCGCATAAGCGGCTAGGCCGTGCTGTGTCAAGGCCGACACTCGCGCTCGCCCTCGGTATGGCATTGAGCTTCGGGCTCGTCGCGGTGCCCGCGTTTTCTCAGGTGACACTGAACACGCTCGATGTGGCCTCAACTCAAAGCTTCGACACCTTGCCCTCGAGTGGATCGGCAATCTGGGTCAACAACACGACGATCCCGGGTTGGTATCACGCGCGTACCGGCAATGGCACGACCATCGTCGCTGATACCGGATCAGGTACCGGAGGAAACCTCTACAGCTACGGCACCGGCACGGCGAGTGATCGAGCACTAGGTTCGCTGGGCTCGAGCAATGTTGCGGCCGGCAACTTTTTCTGGGGCGTACGGCTACAGAATGACACGGGCACCACCATTACATCGCTGGATGTCAGCTACACCGGCGAACAGTGGCGCAATAGTGCGGCCGCCGCGCAGGTCGTCGTATTTTCCTACCTGCTGGGTAGCCCGACGGTGACCGGTAGCTTGTCCGAATTCCAGAGTGCCGGCGTAGCGGTGACCAGCCTGAATTTCACCAGCCCGATCACGGGCGCACCGGCTGGAGCCTTGAACGGCAATGCCGCGGTAAGCCAGCAGGCTCGCACTGCGACCATCAGCGGTTTGAATATTGCGAATGGCGCCGAAATCATGCTGCGCTGGTCCGATCCGGATCACAGCGGTGTTGACCACGGTCTCTCCATCGACGATGTGTCGATAACTCCGCGTGGCGTGCCTTTAACTGGTTTGAGCGTCAGCGATGTCGAGATCGACGAGGGCAACAGCGGCACCACGAGTTTCGATTTCGTCGTCAGTCTCGACAGCCCAGCGCCGGTTGGTGGCGTGACGTTCGATATTGCGACGATGGATGGCAGCGCAATCGCGCCTTCCGACTACACGGCTCGCGCACTGACCGGCCAAACCATCCCCGCAGGCTCACAGAACTACACATTCAGCGTGCTGGTCAATGGCGACACCACGTTCGAGAACGACGAGTCATTCACCGTCAAGGTAAGCAACGTGATTGGGGTTCCTGTTGTCGACGGCGAAGGCTTGGGCACGGTGCTCAACGACGACGCCGGCGCGCTACTGAACATCAGCGACGCAACCAACAATGAGGGCAACAGCGGCACCACGCCATTCCAGTTCACGGTCAGCCTGTCGCAGCCAGCTCCGGTAGGTGGTGTCACATTCGATATCGCCACATCCAACGGCACGGCCATGGAGCCCGGCGACTATTCCGTCAACAGCCAGGTCGGCGCAATCATTCCAGCGGGCCAGACCTTCATGAACTTCAACGTGCTGGTCAATGGCGATACCGCACCGGAACCGGATGAAACCTTTAACGTCACCGTCAGCAATGTCACGAATGCATTGATTGGTGATGGTGCAGGCCTCGGTACCATCCTGAACGACGACGTTGTCAAGATTCACGATGTGCAAGGCAGTGGCGCAGGCACGCCAATCGCACCAAGTGTCGTCGTGGCTGTCGAAGGCGTGGTGACGGCAAGTTTCCAGGGTGCCAACCAGTTCTCCGGCTTCTTCCTGCAGGAAGAGGATGCCGACATTGACAGTGAGCCACTGACATCGGAAGGCATCTTCGTGTTTTGCTCAACCTGCCCAACCACTGTCGTTGAAGGCCAGCGCGTGCGCGTGAACGGCACTGTGGCAGAGTTCTTCGGCATGACCCAGATCGTCGCGACCACTCCCGCCTCAATCACGGTGACCAATGCTGGCAACAACCTTGCCGACATAACGCCGGCCACGATCACACTGCCGGTACTTGGCCTGATCGATGACTACTACGAACCGCGCGAAGGCATGCTGGTGACATATACCAATCCGCTCAGCGTGTCGGAATACTTCGAGTTGCCGCGTTACGGCCAGATCGAGCTGTACCAGGGCGGACGCCCACGCCAATTCACCGAGACGACGGCTCCAAATGCTGCGGGTTACGCGGCACACTTGGCTGGCCTTGCGGCGCGCAGAGTGGTGCTGGACGATGAGAACAACACGCAGAACTCGTTGCTCAACCTGGTCGATGGCATGCAGTTCGCCTACTACCCGCGCCAGAACGGCGGCTTCTCGCTTGGTACGCAAGGCATGGATTACTTCCGTGGCGGCGACATCGTCAACAATCTGACCGGCGTGCTGCATTGGTCGTTTGCAGGCATCACCGGCACCGACGCTTGGCGCATCCGCCCGACGCTGGCGACACCACCGGTATTCACGCCCGTCAACACGCGACCGCTCACGCCGCCCGCGGTTGGTGGATCGATCCGCGCAGTCGGGATGAACCTGCTGAACTATTTCACGACCATCGACACCACGCCTAGCAGCAGCACCGGGCCGTGCGGACCGACCATGACGCAAGACTGCCGTGGCGCGGACAGCGTCGCTGAGCTCGATCGCCAGCGCGAGCGCGCGGCCAACGTGTTCTGTGCCCTCAATCCCGATGTCGCCGGGCTGATGGAGCTGGAAAACACCACGGCTACCGACTCTATCAACGACCTGCTTGCGGCGGTCAACGCTCAATGCGGCACCGTCAATCCCTACTACTTCTCCGGCACCGGCAGCACCTTGGGTGGAGACGCGATCCGCGTCCAGATCGTCTACCGCAGCGGCGTCGTGGTAGCGGTCGGCTCGCCTATGGTTGATCTCGATCCCATCAATAGTCGTCCGACGACAGCACAGACGTTCGACGTCGTCGACCCCGCGAATGGCGCCTTTGGCGAGCGCTTCACGCTCGTCGCCAACCACCTGAAATCGAAGGGTGGTTGTGGCAGTGCGACCGGCGGCGATGTCGACAACAACGACGGCCAGGGCTGTTTCGCGGCGCGGCGCACTGCGCAGGCCACTCGACTGCTGACATGGCTGAACTCTACCGTCATCCCGACCGCTGGCGATCCGGACGTGTTGCTGGTGGGTGACTTCAATTCCTACGCACAAGAGCCACCAATCACCACACTGACCGGGGCCGGCTACACGGACCTGGAAACCTCGCTGCTGGGCAGCGCGGCCTACTCGTATCTGTTCGATGGCCAGCTTGGCCACCTCGACTACGCGCTTGCCAGTGGAAGCCTTGTCAGCAAGGTGACCGGTGTCACGGCATGGCACATCAACGCCGATGAGAGCGCACTGTTCGACTACAACGACGATATCCGCGACGTCGGTGAAGCCACCAACGAGGAAAAGCCGGACGGTTCGGCGCTGATGCCGCCGCGCAGCTTGTACCAGCCAGGATCGGCGTTCCGAGCATCGGACCATGATCCGGTGCTGGTCGGCATGTTTGACACCGACCGAATCTTCCGAAACGGCTTCGACTCGACACCGTAGTCGCTGCGGACTCCGCAATCACAAAAACGCCAGCAGACATCGTGCTGGCGTTTTTTTGGAATACGTCGGACGCCGAAGCGCGCGGGCGGGTTCAGCGCTTCGCTTTGGACCCTTTGGCGACCTCAGCTTTCCGCCTGGTCGGTTCAAGCGCGAGCAGCCGTTGCTGCAACTGCATGTTGTCCAACGCACCGAGTGCCTGCAAGCCCGCTCGAAGCAGCTCGTTCTTCTTGGTCGGGCGATTGAATTCCAGGGCTCGCTGCTT
>JBATAQ010000035.1:0-1953 GCA_049661925.1 Dokdonella sp. | reverse complement strand
CGTGGGCTCGGAGATGTTTATAAGAGACAGGGCGAAAGCCAACAAGAAAACAAGGCAGCAGGCGAGTGAAACGCTTTGCAAACCTGGCGTTAGCCAAGAAGTGAGAAGCGGCAGCCCGGCGAAACGCTTGACCAGGTTGGCGATAGCCGACACACGCCGAATGGCGACACAAGGCGCGGGCCCTCGTCCCCAATCCTTCTCCAGAGAGGAGAAGGGCAGAGAAAGAGGAAGGGCTATGGAAGCTTGGCGATGTCGTCGTTGAGCTGCTGGGTAAGCGTTGCGATCTGCTGATCAGGGTTGGCAGGACGATTGGCGATGCGCTCAAGTTGGTGATCGACGAAAGCGATGATCGTCGCGTTGCTGGTCTTGCTCTTGACGCTGGTTAGCAGCGGCTTGATGTCATTGACGCGGCCTTGGCTCATGTAGATGCGTTCCAGTTTCATGATCGAGCGGACGACGGCGCGCTCTTCATGCGACGCGTTGCGCATTTCCTGCATGCCGCGATGACCACCATCGCCTCGATGGCGCATTGATCTGCCGTCATTGGCATCGGAACTGTTTGGTGTGGTCGTCGCAGCGCCGCTGGTCTGGGCGAATGCGGAAGGTACGCCGATGGTACCAAGCAACAAGCTGGCGGCGGCAATCGTGGTGGTGAGGACTCGGTTCATGGTGTTACTCCTGACTGGGCCGTTGTGGCAGGAGTATTCAACTCTCCCGTGCCTTCAAGAGCTGTCTCCGCGGCGAAAGGATTCGCAAAGACGCCTTTGCTAGGTTGCGGTTCAGTCGTTGACACTTGCCGAAACCAACTGCGCGTCAGGGTTCCCGCACATCAATACTTCGGTTCGACCAGTAGCGAACGATCCGCCGGTATGTCTTCCAGCAACTTGCCCTTGAGCTTGGGCAACTTGATCGGTTTGTCCGGTGCCGTGCGCTCGGGCAGGCGCTTGAGCAGGTGGTCGATCAGGTTAACCCGGCCACGCTTCTGGTCGTTGAAATCGACGAGAAACCACGGCGCCTTTTCGATATTCGTCGCGGCCAGCATCGCGTCTCGCGCGAGGCCGTAGTCCGCGTATTGCTCGCGGGCCTTGACGTCAATGGGTGACAGTTTGTAGCGCTTGGTCGGATCTTCGACGCGCTCCTTGAAACGACCTTCCTGTTCTTCCTGATCGACCGTTAGCCAATACTTGAGCAGGATGATTCCTGAATCGACCAGCAGCTCCTCGAAGCGTGGGCAGTCGACAAGGAAATGCTGGTATTCGGCATCGCTACAGAAGCCCATCACCTTCTCGACGCCTGCGCGGTTGTACCAACTGCGATCGAGCAGCACCAGTTCGCCAGCCGCCGGCAGGTGAGCCACGTAGCGCTGGAAATACCATTGCGTGGCTTCGCGATCATTCGGTTTCGGCAACGCGACGATGTTGACGTAACGCGTGTTGAGCGGCTCGCTGATCGCCTTGATGACGCCGCCTTTGCCGGCAGCATCGCGTCCCTCGAACACGATCACCACGCGCTGGCCACTGCGGATGATCCAGCGCTGCAGATCGAGCAACTCCGGCCCGAGCTTGTCCATGATTTCGTCGTATTTTTTGCGCTTCATCGGGCTCACCGTGCGGTCGTGCGTGGAAGTGGAAGGACTACGAGTGCAGATCAGCGTTCGCGCAAACGCGGAATCAGGCCCGGCAAGTTGCATGGCTTGGTACGCGAATCCAGTTGCGGTTGCAGCAATTTTTCCCAGGCCAGCCGACAAGCTGAGGTGGAGCCTGGCAGGCAGAACACAAAGGTGTTGTTGGACAGGCCCGCAAATGCGCGTGACTGCATCGTCGATGTGGCGATCTCGGCATAACTCAAATGCCGGAACATCTCGCCGAAGCCCGGCATGTCCTTGTCGAGCAGAGGTGTGATCGCTTCGGGCGTCGAGTCACGGCCAGTGAAGCCGGTGCCGCCGGTCACGAT
>JBATAQ010000034.1:0-8202 GCA_049661925.1 Dokdonella sp. | reverse complement strand
CGGGTAAGAGTACGCGAGATAGGCAGGCGAATGAATTGCGTGCGTGTGCGGTGCGCGGTCACATGCCGGCTTAGCGCCGATTCGCCTGCTATCGCTGCGGAATGGGGCAGTGCAGGTGCGTCAGTTCGCGCTGGGCGGCAGCGATGAAAGGTAGAGAGCAAGGGCCTCGATCGACGCATCGTCGAGCGTGTGCGCGACACCTTTCATGATGAAGTCGTTGCTCGAATCGCCAGGATTTCCGTCGCGGTAGTCCTTGAGGCGCTGCGCGAGGAAAAGGGCATGCTGGCCACGAACGATTGGCCAGGCGTTGTATTTCCTGCCTTCGATGCCGTTGGCGGTGGGGCCATGACAGCCCTGGCAGGGTGGGCTGCCACGCTGCGGATCGCCGTGTAGAAACAGTGCTTCACCCGTCGACAGGTCAACGGATTCGTCGGGCACGGTCGCTGGCGGCAGCGGAGTTGCCGTCTGCGCGGCAAAGTAGGCGGCGAAGTCGCGCACGTCGGTATCGGACCAGGTTTGCGCCTGCGCCGTCATTGAGGACTGTGGCCGGGTGCCACTCGCGTACTCGACCAGCTCCCAGTACAGGTACGCCTCGCGCTGCCCGGCCAGGATCGGAAATTCTGGAATGATCGCATTGCCGTTGGGCCCATGGCAGGCGACGCAGACTTCAGCCTTTTCGGAACCGGCCTTGGCGTCGCCATGAACGGGCTCGAGGCTGCGCATGTCGAAGAAATCGGCCGCGTGTGTGAGCGCTGGGCTGGTGAGCACGGTCATCGCGATCAGGGTTGATGAGAGGAGCTTCATCGTCGAGTCCCTCACAACTGCACGTTGAGCATGACGCCAACCAGGTTGGCACTGTAACTTTCCGAGCCGCCATCGATGTAAACACGGTTACCGATGACACGACGCGTATCCAGCCCCTGGTAATGCCAGTCGCTGATGCGGCCGCGTTCGTAATAGTCGAACACGCGCATCGAAATGCGCGGGGAAAACGGAATGGTCACGCCCAAGGTCAGCGAATTGACCCGATAGATCATCGGCGGGAATGCGCCGCTACCGGGACCGGGTCCACCAGCGTCGGCTGGATAGGCCAGCGCAGATGGATCGGCGTAAGCGTAGGAATCGATGCCGCGCGAGTAGGTGTAGTTCCAGTTTCCATCCAGGCGGATTTTTCCGATGCAATGGTTGACGGTGGTGCCGGCGTAGGTGTTGCGCTGCTTGTCGTTGAGTCGCCAAATGCCCTTGAGTGCGTAGTTGGCACCGCCCAGCAGCGGATCGGAGCCGACGCCGGCCTGCTGGTCCTGCACGTTGGAGAATTTGAGGCGTGAGCGATCCATGGCGGCGTAGACGCTCATGTTCGTCGTTGCCGCTGCCTGCCATTCCCATTGCAAGGTCGCGCCGTAGGTGTCGTAGTCCTGGCGGCCGATTGTCGCGCCATACGAGTTGAAATCGCCGCGCAGCGATGCACTGAATGTCATGTCATCGCGTGGCATCACGGTCGCCATCACATTGAGTTTGTTCTCGTTGCGGTTGGACATGTCGTATTTGCGCTGTGCCTCGACCGTGTGGGCAGGAATGCCGCCCGCAGGTGCTACGTAGCCGGGCAGGCTGCTCGAGAACGTGAAGGCGTACGGGTTGTAGTTGTAACGATTGCCGTCCTGTTTCAGGTACATGTAGTTGGTTCGCAAGGTCAACCAGTCGGTCGTACGGTTGACCCAGGTCAGCTTGATGCTGCTGTCGTTGATCTGGGTGCGCTCGCGGTTGGTCGGCTCGTAGCGGTTGTACTTGAGCGTGGCGCCCAGCGTATTGCGGTTGCCCAGTTTCCAGTCCGCGCCGACGTTGCTATCCATGGTCTGGATGTCGAGTGGCAAGCTGCCGATGCGCGTCAGTGCAGACCGGCTGCGAACCGGGTCGAAGAGACCGACTTCGCCCGGGATGATGCTGCCCTGCGCGCCGTTTTCGGCAGGGTATCCATACTGACCCGTCAACGGATTGAAGGACAGGTAGACGTTGCGATAGTCCTGTCGATTAAACCGAAAGCCGCCGCGCACGGTGACATCGGAAACGGGTCGAAAGAAAACCCGAGCATCAAACAATGCCGTGTCGATGCTCATGTCGGCAGTTTTGCGCGACAGTGCGCCTGGAGTATTCCAGTCTGCGCAATTGTGCAGGAATGGGTTCTGCGGTCCGGTCTGCAGGCTGCCGTTCAAGCCAATGCCGAATACGCCCTGGCATCGGATCGGTGCGATCAGCGAATCATTCTGGCTCATCCGGCCCAAGGCACCCGTCACCGACACCTCGCCATTCATCGCGATCTTTCGGGTCAGCGTCAGCTGGAAGTTGTGGAAATCGTTGTCTGGCTCGGTTGACATCTGTCCCTGGTAGACCGATGCCGAAACCGAACCCGGAATGATCGGTGAGTACAGCCCGAACGGGGAATCGAAGTTGTACGAGCGATTGCTGTCACGATAGAACGAGCCCTGATAGCCCAGGTCCATGCGCCAGACCGGCCCGGCATAGCGCAGGCCGGCGTTGAGGATGCTGGTGCTGTCGTTGATCGGCTTGGGCGTTTCCAGCACGCCACCATCGTTGGGAAAGACGAAGGCAAAGAAGAAGGGTCCGCCATACGGTCTTGCACCCTTGCGGCCTTCGTGGCTGGCATTGGCGTAGGCGGTCCATTCCGGCGTCAGGTAGACGCTGTAGCCAAGCCCTTGTTTGTTGCGTGTGACGCCCAGCGTGCGCTCGGGCGTGGCCGCGACCGTCGCTGCAACTTGCGCCGGTGTGCTGCCGCCCGGCGTCAGGCTGCTGGGAAGGGTCAGGTTGTTGCTGCCGACGCCATTCCAGATGGAACGTGCGTTGTTGGTCAGCGAGTTGGGTAATTCGCGCAGAAAGGCCTGCACCTTGTAACTGCCGGCGCGTCCGAACACGGCCTTGTAGTACTGGTCGTCGTCGCTGATCCGACTTGCCCGCACATTGGCGTAGGTTCCATCATCCGGACGTTGCCAGCTGTAATCCAGCAGGCCCAGAACGAATCCACTTTTCCAGTCGACGTATCGATTCCACAGCGCGTTTTTGTCGTCGCCAGCGGTGGCGAGTGCACCGATCTGCAGCACTCCGTAGCCCAGCCAGTCAGCATATTCCTTGATGGTCGGCGGTGTCGGCGGAACCGGGCACAGGTTGCCGGTCGGCGTGCGCAACTGACCGGCACGAAGCCAAGTGGTGCCGCGTTCGTCGGGCGTTCGGCTCTGCGCGCCGGCACTCGGATCAAGTTTGTTGGCGAGCCAGGTGTCGACGCCGACACCGCTGTCGGCCCATGCGGTGGTCGCCATCATCATCGCCATTACCAGCGGCAGATGGCGCAATGGGAGACGGGGCGTAGACATGATCGTCCTCCGGCCTATTCGTGGAATCTCGAACCCGCCGGCGCGTTGGAGCCGTGGATGTTCGCGTGACAGGTATTGCAGGCGCGACCCATGATCCGCTCGTCCGGATGCGCTCCAGTCGCCAGCGATTGCGGCGTTTGCAGATCATTGGGGTGGCGCTGGTTGACGTGGCATTGTTCGCAAAGGAAGGGCACCGGCGCGACCAACAGCGTATTCTGGTTCGAGCCGTGCGGCGTGTGGCAATTCAGGCAGCTCTCGCGTACCGGCGCGTGCTCGAACAGGAACGGTCCACGCTTCTCGGCATGACACTGGTAGCAGGTTTCATTGACCGTGTTGCCCTTCAGCAGGGGGCTGGTCAGCGAGCCATGCGGGTTGTGGCAGTCTGCGCAGCTCATCTGACCTTCGGGCAGCGGCATGTGCGAGCGCCGGTTGAATTCCAGGCGCACGTCGCGGTGGCACTGCGAGCAGGTCTCGTTGATCGAAGCCTTGGCCAGCGCGCCTTCCGTTGAAAAATTCGCCATCGGGTTGTGGCAATCACTGCACGACAAGCCGTTGCTCTCGTGCACGGAACCGGTCCAGTGATCGCGCGGTCCGCCCTTGTGGCAGGTCAGGCAGGTGTTGACCTGCACATTGATCGGCGTCCCGGAATTCTTGGTGTAACCAATGATCAGCCCTCTCTCCAGCGGCGCTTTCGCATGCGCCGAGCCGGGACCGTGGCAGGTCTCGCAAACCGGAATCGAGGGGTCTGCCTTGTTCGCAGCGTGCAAACCCAGCGAGTGCAGGGTGTGGGTGAAGTGTTCGCTTTCCAGCTGATGGCAGGCGATGCAGGTGTTCTCACCGATTGCCGTCGCGTCGACCGCATTCGGATTCCTCGCCACGGTCGCCTTCGCAAATCCTGGCGCAGCGAGAAGATTGTTGCGCGTCGCCCGTACGTCGTCGTTGGAAAGATTGGTCGCGGGCAATTGCCTGGACAACTCTGCGGCAGACTGCTGGGCGATGGCAAACTGGGTACACGCAAGCAGCAGGCCGATGGCCAATACGATCATGACGATGCCGGTTTGATGCCGCTTGAACATTCCGATTCCCCACGTCGATCACGGTGATTGCTTCGCCGTCGCCGTACGTGCTCCCTGGCACGCCGGTCTTCTCTCACTACCGCCCGAGTGTGTCCATGCACACGGAATGTCGATAGTGCCTTCAAGCAAAATCATTGTTCGCGAATCGGAACGCAACTAAGCTGGAAGCGACCGACAGCAATGCATGGGGAGTGCGTTGCCATGAAAGATCTCAACGACATCGTGTACTTTTCGAAAATCGTCGAACACGGCAGTTTGAGCGCCGCGAGCGAATCGCTTGGCGTGGCCAAGTCGGTCCTGAGCAAGCATCTTTCCCGTCTGGAAGCGGAGTTGGATGTGTGCCTGGTGCAGCGCACGACGCGCAAGTTGCAGGTTACCGAAGTCGGCATGCGCTACTACCAGCGCTGTTGCGTGGTGCTGGAGGAAGTTTCGCGCGCCAACCGCGTAATCGATGATGCACTGGGCACGCCACGTGGAGTGGTCAGGTTGACCTGTCCGGTCAACTTCGCGCAGGGCATCCTCGCCCCGATCCTGGTTGACTTCATGGTCGATCATCCGCTGGTCGAGATCGTGATGGACATCACCAACAGCGAAGTGGACCTTATCGCTGAAGGGGTCGATGTTGCGCTGCGCATTGCGCCGGACATCCGCCCTTCGGCGCTGGTGATGCGCTCGTTCGTGCTCAGGCGACATATCCTGGTCGGTAGTGCTGGCTACACTGAAAAATACGGTGCACCACGATGCCCGGACGACTTGCGCACGGTGATTGGCCTGGGTGGTCTGTATGGCGTTGGCCGCGGCGCGCGTCACGCCTGGAACCTGACCTCGCCGGATGGCGAAAGCTGCGTCATTCCCTATTCTCCAAGGCTCGTCACCCAGGACGTCATCGTGCTCAAGCAGGCGTTGCTGGCCGGCTGCGGAATTGGAGAGATTCCGCCCATCTGCTGCCACGATGAACTTGTCGATGGCAGCCTGGTACACATTCTTCCGGAGTGGACCCTGCCCGACATCAAGCTGTACGCCGTGTTCACGTCTCGCACCGGCTTGATGCCCGCGGTACGCTGTTTCATCGACTACCTTTCGCTACGCATGGAAGATGCTTTGGCGAATGCCAGAGACACGACGATGCAGTTCAACATGGTTCCGCAGCGCGCTTGCAGCACGTCGATGCGTCGTCACGGCTGAGTCGTAACGCGCCCAATCGCCTTACCTGTTCAATGGGATCACGCTGCATGTGAGGTGCCAATTGGGGTCGACACGCCATTGAAGCGAATGGCTTGTTCAGGCGTCATCGCTCGAGCAGAGCGGGTCCATTTTCCAATTCGGCGCATTGGATTCCCGAGATCCATCCGGCGGCGAACCAGCGCTGCAGCAGGAAAACGGCACGCGCGGCGACCGCGCCATCCGTGTGCCACTCGCAGAGCACTTCGCAGACTTCGCCAAATGTTCTGTTCGCCCGTACCGCGGCCAAGGCAGCCGATTCATCGGTATCCAGACGTCGGTAACGCACCCCGAAATCCTTGCGCCAGACCACGAGCTCACCTTCGTCCATACTCTCCAGCGGCGGCGCGGGATTGTCCTCATCGCCAATCGCCAGTCGGATGGCGTCGACGTTCCATCGCAACGGCATGACCTGCACCGCTGGGTGGATGATGAAACGCACACCGGGCCATAGCTCGGGTGCCAGCGACGCCATTGTCGAGCTATCGATACTGACGACATCGGGAGCATCAAACGAGGTCGACAAGGCCCAGTCAAGGCTAGCCATCGCTGCCAGCTCAGGGCGTGACGAATACTCGTTATCTCTCGCCAGCCAAGCCACCATTTCGCGACCCAACCAACGAACGTTCGGGTGCCGCGACGGGCATGCGCGAGTGTACCGATCGAGCAGTTCGTTAAACGCCGCTTCGCCAGCCAGCGTAGCCAGGCCGGGAAATTCGATCCGCAGTGCTTCGCGCAAGCGCTGGCCGTAGCCGAAACCATAGATGCCGAGGCGTTCTTCGCTGTCCTCGGCGGACAGGCTCGTCACGGATTGTGCAATCGCCGTGTCGCCTTCGAGCAGATGCGCCTTGAAGCGCGTCTGCAACTCGCGCAGCGAGGTCACGCCGCCAACGCCAGCGTATCGCTGGACATCGTGCGCGCCTGTTCCAGTTCGTTCATTAGTTCTACCAGCGGCGGAATGTGGTCGTCGCGCTCTATCAAGCAGGAGACCTCGCCGTAACGTTTCAATGCTTCAGCGTAGAGGTTCCAGACCGGTTCCGAAATCGTCGCATCGTGGGTGTCGATGATGAGCCGCTCGCCTTTCAGATGCCCGGCCAGATGGAACTGCTGGACGCGCTCGGCAGGCAAGCCATCGAGATAATCGAGCACATCGAAACCGTGATTGACGCTGCTGACGTAAATATTGTTGATGTCGACCAGCAGCAGGCAATCGGCTGCTTTCGCAATGGCGCTGATGAATTCCCATTCGGGTACGGTCGAATGTTTGTAGCCGACGTAGCTCGACACGTTTTCGAGCAGGATGCGGCGGCCGAGGAAATCCTGCACCTGACGAACGCGATCAACCACGTGGGCGATGGCTTCGTCGGTGTAGGGCAAGGGCATCAAGTCATGCAGGTTGACGCCCTCGACGCCGGTCCAGCACAGGTGATCGGAAACCCACGCCGGCTGCACATGGTCGGCAAGCTGGCGCAAGGATTTGAGGTATTCGCGATCCAGCGTATCGGTGCTCCCGATTGACAGCGAAACGCCATGCATCACCAGCGGATAGCGTTCGCGGAAACGCTCCAGATAATTGAGCGGGCGACCACCGGGAACGAGGTAATTTTCCGAGACGATTTCCAGCCAGTCGATGGCGGGTTTGTCTTCCAGGATGGCGTCATAGTGATCGACGCGCAAGCCAAGGCCATGGCCGAGATAGGGGTAGCGCAATGATGTTGAAGCGGTAGGCATGGGCAAAAACGACGGCGCCGGGAAGCCCCGGCGCGGTCATCGAATTACATCTTCTTGTCGTCCATCTTGTGGTCGTCCGACTTGGCCATGGCCTGTGCCTTGTCGCATGCAGCCTGCGATTCCTGCATTGTCATCGCCGTGCCCTTGCAAGCGTTCTGGCCTTTACAGGCGTTCGCTTCTGTCTTGCAGGCACCTTGTCCCTTGCATGCGGACGAATGCTCGCACTTGACCATGCCGTCGTGGCCTTCGGCAGCAAAAGCGCTGGACATTGTTGCGGTACCGAACATGCCGGCAACCAAAGTAGCCAGCGCAACGCCAGTGAGCTTGGTGGTATTCATGGTGAACTCCTTTACGAATTGGAATGGGATTTGCGTGGAACGGTGTGCGTGAAACATTGTGCGTGAAACAAGAACTCTACCGCGCAGCGCAGACACGCAGAAGAAACGGTCACCGAACTGTATGGTGCCTCGGATTGTACGGATACGATGCAAAGAAATTGCTACGCCAGGGCCGGCGATTGTGTCCCTGCGTCCGCTGGCGCATCTTCGGTAGGCCGGCATTCAGCAAATTCGCGCCCGCAGTCGGACGTTTCGAATTTTTCCTGAATGTCGCCAGTCTGGGAAAGCGTATGGTTAGGCTGCCGGCGACCCAGTCACTTTTCTGCTCGAGCAGAAAGGTGGCTCGCTCGCCTGCAGGCGGGAGAAACGCTTGACCAGACTGGCGGTAGCCGAACAGAGCGAAGCGAAACTGGTTCAACAGTCAAAGTTGACATGAATGCCGAGCCCTCACCC
>JBATAQ010000033.1:0-1849 GCA_049661925.1 Dokdonella sp. | reverse complement strand
CCGCACAGGCGGGCAACGGTTACCTGAGTGTAAACGTCAATCTGCGTGCCGGACCGGCGATCGACTATCCTTCCGTTTACGTGGCACCGCGCGGTTCGGCCGTGGAAGTGTACGGCTGCATCGACAGCTGGGAATGGTGCGACGTGTCGTGGGATGGCTATCGCGGCTGGGTGTCAGGCAACTACCTGGACTACGGCTGGAATGGACGTCGCGTGCCGGTGTATGACTACGGTCCGCGTCTTGGCCTGAGCCTCATCAGCTTCAACTTCGGCACCTACTGGAACAGCCACTACCGCCATCGCTCGTGGTATGGACAGCGTGATCGCTATCAGCGCATAGCCAATCGCCACCATGGCCACTACGGTCCACGCAATCATGCGCGCAGCGTGAATCGTTACGACCGCAATCGTTACGACCGCCGTGACCACCGTCGCGATGTGCGCCGGGACATTCGCAACGATCGTCGGGAGGCGCGCCGCGATGTCCGCAACGAGCGTCGTGACGTGCACAACACCATTCGCCACGACCGCCGTAACGTGAGACAAGACCGTCGCGAGGTACGCCGAGAGGTGCGCAACGACCGTCGCGAGGTGCGTAGGGATGTACGCCACTCGCGCCAGGACAATCGACAACTGCGCCAGCAGGTTCGTCGAGAGCAACGCCAGGTGAGTCAGCAGAGTCGCAATGCCCGCCAGGATGCCCGACAACAGCGCCAGCAGAATCGCGCCGTGGCCCGTCAGGACAGTGGCCGCAGCAACGGTCGCAATCGCGGCGGGGATCGCAAGGAGCGTTGATCAATACCGTCATATTGAAACGACACCACCCGAGCGCCGCAGCATCGTCATCGCGATCCTGCGGCGCTCATGCGTTGTGGTCGTCAATTGTGGATACTGGCGCGGCAATGAATGCACCCATCAATCAACTGCGCACTGATGCCATCCTCGACTTCTGGTTGGGCAAGGATTTCCCGTCGACAGACGCCGTC
This sequence comes from Dokdonella sp., assembly GCA_049661925.1. Taxonomy (GTDB): domain Bacteria; phylum Pseudomonadota; class Gammaproteobacteria; order Xanthomonadales; family Rhodanobacteraceae; genus Dokdonella. Next base: position 864 of record JBATAQ010000033.1, on the reverse strand, counting down.
GAGCGTGGCGTACAGCGCTGGTTCGTCAAGGATCCGGCCATTGATGCACAGATCCGCGAGTTGTTCGGCAATGATGTCGAGGCGGCTTTGCGTGGCGACTTCGACGCAGCGGCCGACAGCGATGGCGACTGGCTGGCCTTGCTGATCCTGCTCGATCAGTTTCCACGCAACCTGTTTCGCGGTTCATCGCGCGCTTTTTCCGGCGACGCCAAGGCGCTGTCTCTCGCCCTTGTCGGTATCGAACGCGGCGACGACCAGCGCGTGCATCCGCTGGCACGACTGTTTTGTTATTTGCCGCTGGAGCACAGCGAGGACCTGGCGATGCAGGAGCGCAGCGTGGCTCTGTTTCAATCGCTTTTCGATCAATCGACCAGCGAAACCGCGAAGCAGTTCGGGGGCTGGCTCGACTACGCGATTCGCCATCGCGACATCATTGCGCGCTTCGGTCGCTTTCCGCATCGCAACCGTGCGCTTGGTCGCGAGTCCACGCGCGAAGAACTCGACTATCTGGCGCAACCGGGCAGCGGATTCTGAGCGGGCGAGAACATCATCGCAGGGGCAATCATTCGCGCTCCAGCAACCAGCCGACGATGTCGTCGATTTCGTCGTCAACCCCCAACACTCGCAACAGCGGCGGCGTGGCAGCGAGGTCGCGTCCACGCGCAATCGTGACGCCTTCCTTGGGACAAAGATCGAGACAACCGCAGGCGACGACACGCAGCTCGCGGTGACCGGCGTGCTTCAAGGCACGCTTCAGCTCGCCACGCAGGTCTTCGCGATCCTGTCGCTTCATGCATTTGCTGCAAACGAAAACCAGTTCCGACCAGCCGACAGCGGCGGATTCGATGTTTGATTCTCTTGATG
>JBATAQ010000032.1:0-22553 GCA_049661925.1 Dokdonella sp. | reverse complement strand
GCGGAGTCGCCGACTCGAGGAACTCGACCGCGCAACCATGGTCGATGTTCTTTCCTTCCTTCCGTGCCGCCGCTATCCTGCTGCGGTTTAACCTTGGAGCTTTCCAATGAATCGAAGTGCCTCCCGCCTCGCGGCTGTCTTTCTCGCCATGTCTGCGTCAGCAGCCATTGGGGCTGATCTTCCGCCTGACGTGATCGTCCGCCAGGGCACCGCAACGTTGACCTACGCCGACATCGACGCGTTCGCCGCACGCATGCCCGCGGAACAGCGCGCCGGATACTTCGACAACGCCAAGCGCCTGGATTCGACGCTTCGACAAATGCTGACGGAACGCCAGATAGCCGACGAAGCGCGCGCCATCGGACTGGACAAGGATCCGGCAGTCGAGCGTCAGATCAAGCTCGCCGTTGACGGCGCGCTGACCACGGTGCGGTTGGCCAAACTGCGTGAAAGCGTCGTGATACCCGACATGGCCGAACTGGCCAGGGAACGTTACCTGACGGACAAGTCGAAGTTCAACGATCCAGCCGTTCTCGACGTAAAGCACATCCTGATTTCCAGCGAGCGACATACCGATCAGGAAGCCCGTGAGCTAGCCGAAAAGGTACGCGCCGACGCCGTTGCCGATGCCAATGCGTTCGAAGCGCTGGTTTCCAAGTATTCCGAGGATGGCAGCGCCGCCGCCAATGGCGGCTTGATGCGCCAGGCCGGCGACAACAAGCAGTATGTGCCGGAATTCGCAGCCGCTGCCAACAAATTGACCAAGATTGGCGAAGTTTCCCCGGTCACCAAAACCAAATTCGGCTATCACGTGCTGATGCTGATCAAACGGGCTCCAGCACGCGTACGCAGCTTTGACGAGGTCAAGGAGCAGTTGATTTCGGAGTTGCAAACCGATTACCGACAGCAGGAACTCGTCAAGTACCTGCAGAACGTGAAAGGTAACGAGCTCGACTCCAATCCTGAGCTGGTGAATTCGCTGCGTTCGCGTTACGGCAGTGTCACCGCCGAAATGCCGGAATACCATACCGACGCCGCTGAAGCCGAACCGGCGGGCGCGCCGTCGCAACAGCCTTGATCGCGGTAGCCTGAAGGTGCCGACATATCGCGGGTCGCAACGCGGCCCGGCTGGTGCGTTCGTATGTGCGCAACAACTGGTTGAGGCATGATCAAGCGAGCGCTTGGCTTGACGCGCGAATTCCTGTTGCGCGAACTGCGGACACGATTCGCCGGGAGCATCAGCGGCGGTCTGTGGGCGGTGTTCCAGCCGCTCATCCAGCTTGCTGTCTATTATTTCGCGTTCGTTTTCATCTTCAAGGTCAGCGTGCCCGGCGACAATCCGCCGGGTTATCTGGCTTTCCTGGCCGTGGCGATGTGGCCGTGGTTCGCATTCTCCGAAGCGATCATTCGCGCGACGACGGTGATCCACGAAAACTCCGCGTTGATCGGGAAGGTGGCTGTGCCGCGTGCCGTGCTGGTCGTTGCCAGCGTGTCCGCGAGCTTCCTCGTCCACCTTACGGGGTTGTTCTTCATCATTGGCGTGCTGGCGTTCGCCACCAACGACATCAACCTGATCGGAATCCTGCCGGCGCTGCTGCTGATGGTTCCGCTGTTCGTGTTCGCGCTCGGACTGGCTCTGTTGCTCTCAGCAGTGCAAGTATTCATCCGCGACCTGTCGCAGGTACTTACCCAACTAGTCACCTTGCTGATGTTTGCGGCACCGATCCTGTATGCGCGCACCGCGATGCCCGAGCGCTTTCGCGCTGCGATGGACCTGCATCCGTTTACCTTCTACGCGGAATCGTCACGTGCACTGCTGCTCGACTACGGCAGCTTCAGCGCAACTCGCCTGGTGACGGCCATCGCGATCGCCTTGCTGACCCTGCTCATCGGCTATTGGGCGTTCCGACGGCTTGACCCGCATTTCGAGGACTTCCTGTGAGCATGATGCTGATCGAGGCGCAGGGCTTGGGCAAGTCGTATCCCAAGGTCCACCGACCGTCGGATCGCGTGCGCGCGCTGGGTCGCTTGTTGTTCGGTAATCCGTACCAGAACAACACTACCGTTTTGCACGACATTTCATTGAGCGTGCCGCGTGGCGAATCGGTCGGCATCATCGGAGAAAACGGGGCCGGCAAGTCGACCCTGTTGAAGTTGATTTCCGGCGTGTTGACGCCGACTACCGGAACCGTCCGCGTGCATGGAAACGTCGGAGCGCTGCTGGAGCTGGGTGCCGGTTTCCATCCCGAGTTCACCGGTCGCGACAACATCACGATGACGGCCGCACTGGCGGGATTGAGCGGCGAAGCGCTGCGCGAAAAGTTGCCCGGCATCATCGAGTTCGCCGACATCGGCAGCTATATCGACGAACCGATCAAGCACTACTCGTCGGGCATGGTGGTGAGGCTTGGCTTTGCCGTGATCGCTTCGTTGCGACCCGATCTGTTGATCACCGACGAAGTGCTCGCCGTCGGCGACGAGTCGTTCCAGAAGAAATGCGTGCAATGGCTGGAGCGCTATCTCGAAGACGGTGGCACGCTGCTGCTGGTGTCGCACAGCATGTACCACGTGCAGAAGCTGTGTCGGCATGCCTGCTGGCTGCGCGATGGCACGGTGGCAATGCAGGGTGATGTTTACGATGTGACCCAAGCCTATCTTGCACACCACGAACGCAAACTGGCCGCGTTGAAGGGCGGGACGGAGCACCGCCATCGGCCCGGTGAAATCGAGTTCACGGTCAGCGCGCTGGAGCTCAATGGCCAGAGTGGAGAGGGCCCGGTCATCGTCGACAGCGGCAGCAACCTGCGCGTCACCACGCGCTTGGCCTCGCGCGATGGACGGGTCCCGGTCGTCCATTTCGGCTTCGCCCGCGCCGATGGCACCCCGGTTTACGGATTCAACAACGTCGACGACGGCGTCCAGATCGCATCGCGCGAAGGCGACGAAGAGTACGTCTGCGAAATCGAGTTTTCCAGCCTGAAGCTGCTGCCCGGCAGCTACGTGGTCCGCGCTCACGCGATGGACAGCGAAGGACTACGCATGTTTGATACGTTTGCCCGTGGTTTGGTGGTGCGGGGCGCGACGCGTGAAATGGGCCTGGTCCACCTCCCGCATCGCTGGCTGGATCGCGCGACGACGGCAGAAAGCGATGAGTGACGAGCTCGAATTCACCGGCGAACGCTTCACTCCCGAGTGCGTGCGCGAGATCTGGTACGAGCACTGGCACCGCTACGCGTTCGCGCGTCAGCTTTGCGCCGGCAAGCGCGTGCTCGACGCGGCTTGCGGCGAGGGCTATGGATCGAATCTATTGGCTGCCGTTGCCGCAGAAGTTGTCGGCGTTGATGTTTCACCGCAGGCTGTCGAGCACGCGCGAAGTCGCTACAGCAACCAGCCGAACCTGCGATTCGAGCAGGCCGATGCAACCGCCTTGCCTGAGCTCGGCGCGCGATTCGAACGGATCGTGTCGTTCGAGACACTTGAGCATCTGCAAGCGCAGGAGCAGCTTCTGGAAGGGTTCGCGAACCAGCTCAGCGACGACGGTCTGCTGCTGATTTCTTCGCCCGACAAGCACACCTACAGCGACCTGGCTGGCCACCAGAACGAGTTCCATGTTCGCGAGCTGTACCGTCCCGAGTTTGAAGCGCTGTTGGCGCAGCATTTTCCGCACCTGCAGCTCTACGGTCAGAAATTGCTGTTCCAGTCGGCGATCTGGGCGCTCGACGAGTGTCGTGCCGGACACACCGAAGCCTGGACTGCCGATCAGGCAGGCGCATCGCTGTCGGAAGGCATGGCCTACGCGCCGCTGTATTTCATTGCCGTGTGTTCGCGCCAGCCGTTGCCGGCCCAGTTGCCGGGCCTGTCGCTGTTCGGCGACGGTGAGGAATCGGTCTACAGCCACTATAATCACGAGATTCGCAAGAACATGGCTGCCGGCGCGCGTATCGCCGAGCTGGAAGCCGAAATCGCCCGCCTGCAGGCGGGTGCCGCCAAGTAATCCATCATCCGGAACCACTCGCTTGCGGCCCTGCCCAAGCTGGACGGTCCGTGCCAAGCAGGTGTCATGAGTAGCAGCAAACAGGATTTCCAGATCAACTACGGCAACGTCGGTTCGTTCGGCGCGCCTGCGCCTGCCGCTCCCGTGCGTGCTGATCCCGACGCACCGATGTTCGCGTCCGAGGATGGCCTGGTCGCGTCGCTGTCGAACAGCGAATGTATTTTCCAGGTCAAGACCAGTGGCGAAACCCACGTGATGACCTACCAGGTGTTGCAGGCGCTGGACCAGTGTCGCGACTTCCGCTCCATGGACGAGCACGTCGCCCGCATCATGACCACGCTTTCGGGCGGGCAGGTTTCGCGGGAAGCGGTTGTGCAGATCATGCAGTCGCTCAATCAAAAAGGTCTGCTGACCGAAGACCGTCAGTTTCTTGATCGTCTCGCCGCCGAGCCGGAACGCGAGCAGGCACCGCTACGCGCGGTGTTCGTGCGCGCCTGTGACCGACCCGGCCAGTTGGAGCGCCTGTTCGCATCGCTGGCCGACTACGAGCGCCGCTTTCGTGCCGGTCGGCGTTACGTCGTCATCGACGACTCCACCGACGACAAGGCGGCTAATCGCCATCGCGATATCGTGCGCGAGTTCGCGCGTTCGACGGGCTGCAAGCTCACTTACCTGGGCTCCGCCGAACAAAAACGGCTGATCGAGCGCCTTGCCAAGGCCGTCCCACAAGCGGCGGAATTGTTGCCGAACCTGTTGACGCGCGGCGAAGCAGGAGGCCGGTTCGGTGGCGGGCGCGCCTGGAACCTGGCCCTGCTGCTGTCGGCCGGTGCGCGAATGGTGCTGCTCGACGACGATCAGGTGCTGCCGTTGCGTCGCCACGAGACCGCTGTTGACGGCCTCGACCCGGACCCTTCCGCAACGGCGTTCGCGCGCTTCTTCCGCAACACCGAAGAAGCACTGGCCGCCGGCGATGATATCGGCGTCGATCCTTTCGAGTTGCACATGGAAGCCGCCGGCCAGGCCTTGGGTCCGTTGACAGCCAGCGACCGCTACCGAATTGATCGCACGGCACTACGCGGCCAAACCTTGGGGCGCTTGAGCGACCTGCGCAGTGGCACCAGCGTCATCGCCACGATGCAAGGCACCACCGGCAGTTCACGTACCGAGTCGGGCATCTGGATGTATCAGATGGATGCCGACAGCCGCGCCGATTTCGTGCTGGATCGCGATTCCTATTTGCGCAATATCGAAGCGCGCAGCCTTTGGTATGGTTACCGTCAGGCGCGGGTCACGCCGATTGCGTCGTTCACACCCTTCATGCTCGACAACAGCCAGTTGCTGCCATGCACGAATCCGTTCGGACGCGGCGAAGATGCGCTGTTTTCGGCAACGACGCGGCTGTGTCATCCCGATGCGATGGTTTTGGAGCTGCCGGTTGTGATCGGTCACCTGCAGGAAACGCCGCGCAATCGTGCGGACAAGACCGTTGCCGCGCATACACCTCGATTCAATCACTACATTTGCGACTACATCCAGCGCCAGTTGCCGGAATTTCATTCCAGCGACGCCGGCCAGCGCCTGCGCCTGCTCGGCGCGCATCTGCGAGACGCGGCCGAGTCCAGCCCGCAAACGCGGGAGCGCCAGTTGCAGGAATACCTGAGCTTCGTGCGCGCCGACGTGATCGAACGCCTGCAACAGCAATACGAAGCCGCAACGGATGCGCCGATCTATTGGCAGGCCGATGCGCGTTCGATCATCGAATCGAACGGTCGCGCCTTGATCACGCCGGGCACTCCGCGCCTCGGCGACTGGGCGGATGACGTGGACACGGCAACGGCAACCGCGACCTTCCGCGACGAACTGAACCAACTGGCAGCCGCATTCGACATCTGGCCCGCGCTTTGGACGCATGCGCGTGACCAGGGCGAGCAATTGTTGTCGGGGCTCTGAGCGTTCACGAAATGAGCAACGCCGGCCTGACCAGCACCGGGCTGACCAGTGCCGATTTGACCAGTGCCGATCTGACCAGCGTGATTGTGGTCAGCGCCGACAGTGGCCCGCTTCTCGCTGACTGCGTGGAGCGCGTGCTGGCTTCGACCAGCGATGTCGAGCTGATCCTCGTTGACAACGCGTCTACCGATGGTGTGCCGCAAAGGACTATCGCTGCACACGCCCGTGATACGCGACTGCGTTTCGTCGACAACGCCGATAACATCGGCTTCGGGCCGGCCTGCAATCGCGGTGCGAAGATCGCGAATGGCGATGTGCTTCTGTTCGTCAATCCCGACTGCCTGGTCGTAGCAGACAGCGTTGCGCAGTTGCGGTCTACGCTGGGGCAGTGCGCCGGTGTCGGTATCGTCGGCGCGGATGTTCGCGACCAATCAGGCGTGCCAACGCCGGCCAGTCGTCGGCGTGATCCGACGTTGCGTCGCGTCGTGGCGACTCTCACTGGCGCAGCGCGACTTGCATCGCGTTGGCCAGCGTTGGCCGGTGTCGCCATTCCCGGAGAACGACCAACCGATCCCGAATCGGTCGACGCGATTTCTGGCGCGTGCTTCGCAATTCGTCGCGATACCTTTGATCGCCTCGGCGGTTTCGACGAAGGCTACTTCCTGCACTTCGAGGATATTGACCTGTGCCGCCGCGTTCGCGACGTCGGCTTGCGCGTGCTGCTCGACCCTGGTGCGCCGGTGCGTCACTTCCAAGGTAGCTCCAGCCAACATCGCATGGTCTTCGTCGCCCGCCACAAACACGCCGGCATGTGGCGCTGGTTCAACCGCTTCGATCCCGCGGCGAAGAATCCGTTGTTGCGTGGATTGGTGTGGCTGGGTCTTCGTGCGCACTTGGGCTGGTTTCGCCTGCGCGAGTTCTTTTCGCGCTAGCGGGTCATAACACTTCGTCACTACGCGCGAAGTCCTACGCGCGTAATGACGTCGGTTTTAGTTGCGGTATCGGTTGATTTCATCGCGCAAAGTCGACGCGGCCGCGCGAGCAGCGTCGGCGAAATTCTCACCGTTGCTCGCGTAGAGAATCGCACGTGATGAGCTGATCAGCAGGCCGTTGCCGCGCGCATCCTGGCCATTCTTCACAACGGCCTCGACATCGCCACCTTGCGCGCCGATGCCTGGCACCAGCAGCGGCATGTCGCCTACCAGAGCTCGAATCTGCGCGATCTCGTCGGGCCACGTAGCACCGGTGACTAGCAGGCAATTGCCATTGCCATTCCAGTCGTTTGCAATGAGCTTGGCAACCCGCTGGTACAGCGGCAAGCCATCGACGGACAGGTCCTGCAAATCCGCTGCACCCGGGTTGGATGTCCGACACAGCAAGACGACGCCCTTGTCCGCGCGATCAAGGAACGGTTGCGCCGAATCGCGTCCCAAATAGGGATTCAGCGTGACCGCGTCAGCCTTGTACCGATCAAACGCTTCGACCGCGTAGTAGGCCGCGGTCGAGCCAATGTCGCCACGCTTTGCATCAAGGATCACCGGCACGCCTGGGTGCTCGGCGTGGCTGTACTCGATCACCCTTTGCAATGCCGATTCTTCGCCGCGTGCTGCGAAGTGGGCGATCTGTGGCTTGAAGGCACAGACAAGGTCGGCTGTCGCATCGATGATCGCGCGACAGAACTCGAACGTCGCATCCGCACTTTCTCGTAAGGAAGCGGGAAACGTCTCCGGCTCGGGATCCAGGCCCACACAGAGCATTGAGCGGTTTCTATCGCGGGTGTCCGCCAACGCATGCATGAAATCCATTGCTACCTCCCTCGGCAACCGGCCCGCAAACGCGGACCGGTACTCATCAGACCAGTTTCTTGAAACGAACACGCTTGGGCTTGGCGCCTTCTTCGCCGAGACGACGCTTTTTGTCTTCTTCGTATTCGCGATAGTTGCCGGCGAAATACTCGACGTGCGAATCGCCTTCAAACGAGATGATGTGGGTCGCAATGCGGTCAAGGAACCAGCGATCATGCGAGATCACGAAGGTGTTGCCAGGGAATTCCAGCAATGCATCTTCGAGTGCGCGCAAGGTTTCGATATCCAGATCGTTGGACGGCTCATCGAGCAGCAACACGTTGCCGCCCTGCAGCAGCGTCTTGGCCAGATGCAGGCGTCCACGTTCGCCGCCTGAAAGCGTGCCGACCAGCTTCTGTTGGTCCTGTCCCTTGAAATTGAAACGACCGAGGTAGGCACGCGACTGGATTTCGGTGCCGTTGATGTTGAGGATATCGGCACCGCCGGAAATTTCCTGGAACACATTGTGATCGCCTTCAAGCGCCTCGCGACTCTGATCCACGTAGGCGATCTGTACGGTCTGGCCTTTCAGAATTTCGCCGCTGTCGGGCTTTTCCTGGCCCGTGATCATCTTGAACAAAGTCGACTTGCCGGCGCCGTTCGGACCGATGATGCCGACGATGGCACCGGGCGGCACGACGAAGCTCAAGTCTTCGATCAGCAGGCGATCTCCGAACGACTTGGTGACGTTCTTGAACTCCATCACCGAGTTGCCCAGGCGCTCGCCCGGCGGGATGTAAATCTCGTTGGTTTCGTTGCGCTTCTGGTAGTCGACCGATTGCAGCTCGTCCATGCGCGCCAAGCGTGCCTTGCCCTTGCTGCGTCCACCCTTGGCGTTGCTGCGCGCCCACTCCAGCTCGCGTGCGATGGCTTTCTGGCGTGCCTTCTCTTGCCCTTCTTCCTGCTTGAGGCGCTCGTCCTTCTGCTCCAGCCACGAGGAGTAGTTACCCTTCCACGGGATGCCGCGACCGCGATCCAGTTCAAGAATCCACTCGGCCGCGTTGTCGAGGAAATAGCGATCATGCGTTACCGCGACGACGGTGCCAGGGAAACGGGCGAGGAATTCTTCCAGCCACTCGACTGACTCGGCATCGAGATGGTTGGTGGGTTCGTCGAGCAGCAACATATCGGGCTTGCTCAGCAGCAAACGACACAGGGCCACGCGGCGCTTTTCACCGCCCGATAGCGGACCGCACCTGGCTTCCCACGGCGGCAGGCGCAACGCATCGGCGGCAACTTCCAACTGACGCTCCAACGCATGCGCATCGTTCGCCGCGAGAATATTTTCCAGGCGCTGCTGTTCGATCGCGAGCTTGTCGAAATCGGCGCCTTCCTCGGCGTAGGCTGCGTAGACGGCATCGAGCTTGGTCTGCGCTTCGAACACTTCGCTGACGCCTTCCTCGACCGCTTCGCGCACGGTCTTGTCAGGATCCAGTCGTGGTTCCTGTTCCAGATAACCCACCTTGATACCGGGCTGCGGCCGCGACTCGCCCTGGAAGTCCGTATCAACGCCCGCCATGATTCGCAACACGGTCGATTTGCCGGAGCCGTTCAGGCCAAGCAAGCCGATCTTTGCACCAGGGAAGAACGACAGTGAAATGTCCTTGATGATCTGGCGTTTCGGCGGCACGGTCTTGCTGACGCCGATCATGGTGTAGATGTATTGCATCGAAAACTCCGGGGAAGGGCGCACGCACTCGACGACGACGGGGTCGTCGGTGTGAGGAAAGCGGGATGGCGCGATTATCGCCGAATGCGCGGCCCGCTTCCATTGCGACAAGCTGTCGTGCGACCACGCAACACTGTGGAAGGCGGCACGAAACTGATAGCATCGCCGCGCTGCAACGCTGGAGCCCAGGATGCTCACGCGCTGCAAGCCCGGTTTGGTGAAGTAGGGGAGTGGCCATGTTCTTCAGCGCAACTGCTCGCCTTTCGGCGTGATTCGGCTCGGTCGGACGCATATCCACGTGCAGCAGGATTCTTGATGGGTTCGGCAGAACCGGTGCCGGCGACCGCGCCGCTGCGCATCATCGGCATCGATCCGGGCAGCCAGTGCACTGGCGTTGGCGTGATCGAAGTCGACTCGGCCGGTGCGACGCGGCACGTGTTTCACGCCGCCATCAACCTGCTCGACAACGAAAACTTTTCACTGCGTCTCAAGCAGATATTCGATGAGGTCTCGGCAATCATCGGCGAATATCAGCCTCACGAAGCGGCAATCGAGCGCGTCTTCATGGCCCGCAATCCCGATTCCGCGCTCAAGCTCGGGCAGGCACGCGGCGCAGCGATTTGCGCGATCGTCAATCGTGGGATCGCGGTCAGCGAATACGCGGCGCGCGAGGTCAAGCAGGCCACCGTCGGCAGCGGCGCAGCGGACAAAAAACAGGTGCAGCACATGATCGGACTGTTGCTTGATGTGCCCGGCAAGTTGCAGGCGGATGCGGCCGACGCCCTGGCCATCGCGTTGGCACATGCACATACACGCGCCAGCACGACGCGACTCGGCATTCCGCGCACGGCATGGCGGCGGCGTCGATGATCGGCCGTCTAAAGGGGATCCTGCTCAGCAAGCAACCGCCTTGGTTGCTGATCGACGTCAATGGCGTTGGGTACGAGCTGGAAGCGCCGATGTCGACGATTTACGACCTGCCTGAAATCGGTCGTGAAGTGACCCTTCGTACCCACTACGCGGTGAAAGAAGATTCGGTCGCGCTATACGGCTTCCTGCATGAAAGCGAGCGCGCGCTGTTTCGTAACGTCCAGAAAGTGAGCGGTATCGGCGCGAAGATTGCGCTTGCGATTCTGTCCGGTGTCACCGTCGACGAGTTCGCGCGGCATGTGCAGAGCGGCGACCTGGCCGCACTCAGCCGTATCCCCGGCATTGGCAAGAAAACTGCCGAACGCATCGTTGTCGAACTGCGCGATCGGGTTGATGGCCTGCTCGGTGCAGTCGGCGGTTCGCCGGGATCGGGTGTACCGAACGATCCGATCAGCGAAGCCAGCGTTGCCTTGCAATCGTTGGGCTACAAACCTGCCGAAGTGATGCGACTGGTAAAGGACGCCGCCGCACCCGGCGACAGCGCAGAAGACATCATCCGCAAGGCGCTGCGCGCGGCGCTGCGCTGAGACCATCGAGAAAGATCGGCCCATGAGCAGTTCCAGCGAAACGGGAAAACGCAGCGGCCTCGCGGCCATGTGCTTTGGTGCGCTCGGCGTCGTCTATGGCGACATCGGCACCAGCCCGCTGTATGCGTTCAAGGAAGCATTTGGTCAGCACGGGGTGCAGGTGAGTCCGCACAACGTGTTTGGCGTGTTGTCGCTGATTTTCTGGTCACTGATCCTGGTGGTCAGCGTGAAATATGCCACCTTCATCATGCGGGCGGACAACAAGGGCGAAGGCGGCATCATGGCCCTGATGGCGCTGGCCCAGCGTGGTGTGAAGAACCAGCGCGCGCGCTGGTGGATCATGGCACTCGGATTGTTCGGTGCAGCCTTGTTTTTCGGTGATGGCGTGATCACGCCGGCGATCTCCGTGTTGTCGGCCGTGGAAGGCTTGAACGTCGCGGCACCGTCGCTGGAACCGTTCGTGATCCCGATCACCGTGGTGGTCATCATCGGCCTGTTCTGGATCCAGAAGCGCGGCACCGATACCGTTGGCAAATTGTTCGGACCGGTGACTTTCGTCTGGTTCGCAACGCTGGCCGCGTTGGGTGTGCACGGCATTGTCGGCCATCCCGAGATCCTCAAGGCGCTTAGCCCGCATTACGCCGTTGGATTCTTCGCCCATAACGGCAAATTTGCACTGTTCGCGATGGGTGCGGTGGTGCTGGCAGTGACCGGTGCCGAGGCGCTCTATACCGATATGGGGCACTTTGGCCGCAAGCCGATTCGCATCACCTGGTTCGCGTTCGTGTTGCCCTGCCTGATGCTCAACTATCTGGGTCAAGGCGCCTTGGTGCTGGCCGATCCGGCTGCTGCCGAGAATCCGTTTTATCGATTGGTGCCGGAGATGCTCCTCTACCCGATGATCGCGCTGGCAACGGCGGCATCGGTGATTGCGTCGCAAGCGGTTATCTCGGGTGCATTCACGGTGACGCGCCAGGCGATCCAGCTTGGCTACATTCCGCGCATGCGCATCCTGCACACCTCTTCGGAAACCATCGGCCAGGTGTACCTGCCGTGGATCAACCGAACCTTGATGATCCTGACGATCGCCGTGGTCATTGGCTTCAAGTCATCGAGCAATCTCGCGGCAGCGTATGGGATCGCGGTGGTTGGCTGCATGACCATTGACAGCCTGCTGGTGATGATCGTCGCGCGCCGAATCTGGCACTGGAAGCGCATTTCGGTGATCGCCATCGGCGTGCTGTTCCTGACAGTCGACCTGGGATTCGTCGTTTCCAATGCGGACAAGATCGTCCATGGGGGCTGGTTCCCGCTGGCGCTAGGCGTGGTCATCTTCACCATCATGAGTACCTGGCGGCGCGGCAAGGCCTTGGTCAGCCAATCGATCCGCCAGAGTGGCTTGGCGTTGGCACCCTTCATCCAGTCCATTTCCGCGCATCCACCGGTACGCGTGCCAGGCACGGCGATCTTCATGACGGCCAATCGCGACAGCGTACCCAATGCGCTTTTGCACAACCTCAAGCACAATAAAGTGCTGCACGAGCGAAATGTGCTGCTCACGGTGGAAACGCTGGACACGCCCTACGCCGAAGCCGACGAGCGCACCGAAGTCAGCGCTCTCGCCGGCGATTTCTACCAGCTCACGCTGCGTTTCGGTTTTGCCGAAGACCAGTTCGTACCTGCGTACCTGCAGCGGATCGACGTTTGCGGAGAACCGTTCGACATGATGGATACGACCTTTTTCGTCAGTCGCGAAAGCATCGTTGCGGTGGATCGACCCGGCATGGCGTTGTGGCGTGATCGACTTTTCGCGTTTCTTGGGCGCAATGCGCTGTCGGCGACGGCGCATTTCAAGGTGCCAGGCAACCGCTTGATCGAGCTGGGCACGCAGGTCGAAATCTGATCGGGTCGAAGCTTACGCTGATCGTTGCGCTGGCCGTAGCCGGGCAGGGCGTCGATAATCTGCGCACCACCGCGCGACCACGCAATTCATGATTGACCGCATCACATCCGCTATAGCTGATCGCGACGACGACTTGCTGGAAGCGAACATCCGACCGCAACGGCTGGACGAATACGTCGGCCAGCAACCGGTCCGCGAGCAGATGGGCATCTATATCGAAGCGGCCAAGCGGCGCGGCGAGGCGCTCGACCATGTGCTGATCTTCGGGCCGCCCGGCCTTGGCAAGACGACGCTGTCGCACGTGATCGCGAACGAGTTGGGTGTTGGCTTGCGGACCACGTCGGGACCGGTGCTGGAACGTCCCGGCGACCTCGCCGCGCTGCTGACCAACCTGCAACCGCGCGACGTGTTGTTCGTCGATGAAATCCATCGCCTTTCGCCCATCGTCGAAGAAGTGCTGTATCCGGCGCTGGAAGATTTCCAGATTGACATCATGATCGGCGAAGGCCCTGCCGCGCGTTCGATCAAGCTCGACTTGCCACCGTTCACCCTGATCGGTGCGACGACGCGTGCTGGTCTGCTAACCGCCCCATTGCGTGATCGCTTCGGCATCGTGCAGCGGCTGGAGTTCTACAACACCACGGAACTGACCGCGATTGTCCGACGCGCGGCGAAGATCCTCGACATCGCCTGCGATGCCGAAGGTGCCGTCGAAATCGCTTGCCGAGCGCGCGGCACGCCGCGTATCGCCAACCGCTTGCTGCGCCGCGTGCGTGATTTCGCACAGGTGAAAGCCGATGGCGTGATTACCAAGGTGGTTGCTGCCGCCGCGCTGGAAATGTTGAAAGTCGATGCGGAGGGTTTCGACAACCTCGACCGTCGACTGCTAATGATGATCATCGAGAATTTCGACGGCGGCCCAGTCGGCGTCGAATCACTCGCTGCCGCCTTGAGCGAGGAACGCGGCACGATCGAAGACGTGATCGAGCCGTTCCTGATCCAGCAGGGCTATCTCGTGCGCAGCGCACGCGGCCGCATGGTCAGCCGCAAGACCTGGCTTTATTTCGGCTTGAAAGCGCCGCGCGGCGGGGCGATCCCCGAACCCGGCGAGTTGTTCGGCGACGAAAATGCCTGAACACTTCGTAAAGCCGGCCTTCATCTGGCCGGTTCGCGTCTATTGGGAAGACACCGACGCTGGCGGGGTCGTCTACCATGCGTCCTACGTGCGCTTCCTGGAGCGCGCACGCAGCGAGTGGTTACGCTCGCTGGGCATCGCGCAAGGCGAATTGCGTAGCCAATCCGGTATCATTTTCGTCGTACATCGCATCGAAATGGATTTCTTGAAGCCTGCCCAGCTCGATGATGTACTTCATGTCAGCGTGTGCCCCATCACGGCACGCGGCGCCAGTTTCACGGTGGTCCAGGAACTCCGGCGCGAATCCGAAACCCAAGTGCGGGTCGCTGCGCGAGTGCGCGTCGCCTGCCTTGATGCGGAACGCTTCCGGCCCCGGCCACTGCCACCTTTCATCCTTTCGGAGATCGCAACGTAAATGAATGGCGAACTCAATCTTTTCAGTCTGATCTGGCACGCAAGCCTGCCAGTCCAACTGGTCATGGTGATCCTGCTCGGCTTTTCGTTTGCCTCGTGGGTGATCATCTTCCGCAAACGAGCGATGCTCAACGAGGCACTCGACAACGCCGATGCCTTCGAGGAGCGGTTCTGGTCGGGAACCGATCTCGCTGGATTGTTTCGCGAAGTCAGCAACAAGGGCGACGACACCAGCGGCACCTCGTCGATCTTCGAAGCGGGTTTTCGCGAATTTGCCCGTCTGCGTCAGCGTCGCTCGAACGATGGCCGCGCCCTGCTCGAAGGCGCGCAGCGCGCGATGCGCGTCGCTTCGGCGCGTGAAATGGATCGGCTGGAACGCAGCCTGGAATTCCTCGCCAACGTCGGTTCGATCAGCCCCTACGTCGGCTTGTTCGGCACCGTCTGGGGCATCATGATTTCGTTCCAGGGCTTGGCGGTAATGAAGGAAGCGACTATCGCCACCGTCGCACCGGGTATTTCCGAAGCGCTTATTGCGACCGCGATGGGCTTGTTCGCAGCGATCCCGGCGGTGTGGGCCTACAACCGCTACACCACGAAATTGGATCGGATCAGTTCGCGCTTCGACACGTTCGTCGAAGAGTTTTCGTCGATCCTGGCGCGTCAGTCGGGCAGCGACGACGACTGAGCGTGGCCGATCAATGCTGATCGGTATCCGTGATGCGATCCGTAACCCCGCCCGGGCAACCCGTGCGTTGGAGTGAAAATGCAAAATCATGGCAATGGCCGCCGGCGCCGCAAGCTGAAAGCCGAAATAAACGTGGTGCCCTACATCGACGTGATGCTGGTGCTGCTGATCATCTTCATGGTGACCGCACCGCTGCTCAATCTCGGCGTTGACGTGCAACTGCCGCAGTCGGCGGCGAAAGGCCTGCAAGCCGAGAAGGATCCGATCATCGTCAGCGTCGACGAGACGGGCGCGCTGTATTTGACCTTGCAGGGATCACCGAGCGAGCCTATCGAACCCGAAGCGCTGAAAGCCAAGGTCGGTGCCTTCGTTCGCCAGAATCCTGCTGTCACCGTTTTGGTGGGTGGCGACCAGCGCGCGGACTACGGGCGCATCTACGAGGCGATGGTGCTGTTGCAACAGGCCGGCGTCCCAAAGGTTGGATTGATGAGCCAGCCCGCGCAAAAGGACACGCGCTGACCGCCATGGCGAAGTCGCGGGTGGTACACGAAGACAAATGGCGCGGCGCACTGATTGCATCGGGCGCGATCCACGTCGGCATCATCGCGTTCCTTTTTCTGGCGATGCTCAATTGCGAGAGGTTCAACAACGCTCTGACCGCCATCGGAATTCCCGAATGGGGCCATCTTGAATGCCGCAAGCCGGTGGTGATGCCGGGGCCGATCATCGAAGCGTCCCTGGTGGGTCCGACTGCCGCGCCCAAGGCCGGCAATCGCGGCAAGCAACCGCCAAAGCCAGCCGCGCAGGAACCACCAAAGCCCGAGCCACCGAAACCCGAACCACCCAAGCCCGAAGTGGTCCCGCCGGTTGCGCCGCAACCGGAGCCACCCAAGCCGGAACCGACCCCGCCCAAGCCCGATCCAAAGCCCGAGCCGATCAAGCCCGAACCCATGCCGGAAGCGCCACCGCCGCCGATCAAGGAAGACACGGTCGACCGTGATCGCGTCGCCGCGCTGGCTGCCGAGCAGGCCAAGGAAAAGAAAGAGCAGGAAGCGACGAAAAAACGCGAGCAGGAGTTGTTGGAAGAGCAGAAGCAGGCCGCCGAACAAGCCAAGATCGAAAAGCAGCTAGCCGCCATCCGCAGAGAGCGCGAGGCCGCCGAAAAGAGTTTGAACAAGGAAAAAGCCAAGGCCGAACAACTCGCTGATATCGCCAAAGCCGCGCAGAAGAACGCAGCACAACCGGCGGCTGCCGCCAAGCCCGAGCGCAGCGCTGGCGAACCCGGCCCGGTTGCCGAGCAGGAAGCCAAGCAGGCAATGTCGGGTCGCAATGGCACCGACAACGGACTCGGCGCGCGCTATGCGGCGGCGATCCAGGGTGCGGTCACGCAAAACTGGAACCGCCCGGACAACGCGCCATCCGGCCTGCGTTGTACCCTGCGAATTGTGCAGATTCCCGGCGGCGAAGTGATTTCCGCGCAGGTCACGTCGCCCTGCAATGCAGACCAGGCCACGCGCAACTCCATCGAGCAGGCGGTCATGAAGGCTTCACCGCTGCCCTATCAAGGTTACGAACCAGTATTCATACGTTCGGTCAATTTCAATTTCCAATATGACGGATAACTCACAGACCATGCAGACTCGCTTGTTCCACATCTTCTTCCTGTCGCTGGCCTTGTGCTTCGGTTTCCGCGAAGCCTCGGCGCAGGGCCTGACCATCGACATCACCAACGGCAACCCATCGGCGCTGCCCGTGGCAGTCGTGCCGTTTGCTTACCAAGGCAGTTCGACGCCACCGGACACCGACATCGGCGAGATCGTGCGCGCTGACTTGGCTCGTTCCGGCAAGTTCAAGACCTTACCCAAACAGGATGTGGTCGAGTTTCCCAGCAAGGAATCGGAAGTGCGTTTCCCGACCTGGAAGCTGCTCAAGCAGGACTACCTGGTCATTGGCCGCGTCAGTGATGGTGCCGACGGCACACTGCGCGCCGAATATGAAGCCTTCCTGGTCGGTTCCGGCCAACGCATCGTTGGTGGCGCGATCAGCGGCCAGCGTTCTGCTGCTCGCGATATTGCCCACCAGATTGCCGACGTGGTTTACGAGAAGATCACCGGCGTGCGTGGCGCGTTCTGGACCCGCATTGCATACGTCACTGCGGTTGGCGTCAGTCCGCGCATCCAGTACCAGTTGATGGTCGCCGATTCGGATGGCTACAACCCGCAGACCCTGGTGCGCTCGGCCGAATCACTGATGTCGCCTTCGTGGTCGCCCGATGGGAGCAAGCTGGCCTACGTATCGTTCGAAAGCGGCAACTCGGCGATCTACGTGCAGGATTTGACCACCGGCCAGCGCCAACTGCTGTCGTCCAATCGCGGCATCAACAGCGGACCGGCGTTTTCGCCCGATGGTCGCAAGTTGGCGATGACGCTGTCATTTGGCGGCAACCCGGACATCTACGTGATGGACCTTGCCAGCAAAAGTCGCACCCAGATCACCAAGCACTATGCGATCGACGTCGAATCGGCGTGGATGCCGGATGGGCAGAGCTTGCTCTTCACGTCTGATCGATCAGGAAAGCCACAGATTTACGAAGTCTCGGCAAGCGGCGGCGAAGCCCGTCGGATCAGCTTTACGGGACAGTACAACGCGCGGTCGTCGATCTGCTGCGAGGGCAAGCAGATCGCAATGGTGCAGGGCAGCGGAAACGTGTATCGTATCGCGGTTCTTGACCGTGGGACCGGTCAATACACGCAGATATCGCCCGGCAACCAGGACGAATCGCCAAGTTTTGCTCCCAACGGCAGCATGGTTCTTTATGCATCATCAGGCGAATCACGCGGTGTCCTGTATTCCGCATCTGCCGATGGGCGGGTGCGACAGCGCCTGGTCCTCGCGGACGGCGATGTGCGCGAGCCCGCGTGGGGGCCGTTCCGGCAACGTTGATCACCATAACAAGTAGAAACTTCGGATAGCCATCGGTAGCTCGACCGGCAATTCCACTCTCGATTTCGCCATTGTCCAATTGAATATCACCAGGGGTCACTCATGAACAACACGCTCCGCATCATCGCTCTCGCCGTCGTCGTCGTTGCTGCCAGTGCTTGCGCCAAGAAGGCTCAAGTCAAGGAAACGATGGACACGTCGCCACGCACTGAAACCACCACCGAACAGACCGAGCCGACCGGCCGCTACAGCCGTGGCGACCTCGACACCGACGCCTGCCTGCGTCAGCGCGTGGTCTACTTCGACTTCGACTCCACTGCCATCCGTTCGGAATTCCAGGCTCAGGTCGCTTGCCATGCCGAATACCTGCGTCAATTCTCCGATGCTCGCGTTTCGCTGGAAGGCAACACCGACGAGCGCGGTTCGCGTGAATACAACCTCGGCCTCGGTGAGCGTCGCGGCAATGCCGTTCAGAGCGCGCTGAGCGCAGCCGGTGCATCGTCCAGCCAGCAGAACGTCGTCAGCTACGGCGAAGAGCGTCCAGTTGATCGCGGCCACAGCGAAGCGGCATGGGGCAAGAACCGCCGCGTCGAAATCGTTTACTCGTCGCGTTGATGCTTACTGTCTCAACTGTAGTACGCAACACTGCCGTGGCGGCCCTCGTGGCCGCCGCGGTTTTTGCGTCAGCCGCGCAGGCGCAACAGCGCCTGTCGCTGGCCGAGCGCGTCGCCGCGCTGGAAGACAAGGCCAGCGGTCCGGGCGCGGCACAGGGCAATATCGAATTGCTCAACCAGATCCAGGCGCTGCAGTCGCAACTCGCGAACATGCAGGGCCGCACCGAAGAATTGCAGCACCAGCTTGACGAGCTCAAGCGCACCAGCACCTCGCAATACGTCGACCTTGATTCGCGCATAGGCCGGATCGAAGGCGGCGGCATGCCGGCCGCAGCTGCCGGTTCTGCCAACGTCGCACCAGCGGCAGATGCCGGCTTGCCAGATGTGGCGCTGGGCGATAGCACGAATGCGCCGGCTGATCGCCCGATCGACCGCACGAATCCGCGCAACGATGACGCGCCAGCACCCGTCGGAACGGACAAGGGCCCCGGCACAGCCGATGGCGTTGTCACTGGCGATCCGGCTGCCGAAAAAGCCGCTTACGATTCCGCGTTTTCTGCATTGAAGGATGGCCGCTACGCCGAGTCCGCGCGTCGCTTCCAAACCTTTGTTGACGAGCATCCGCAGAGTGACCTCGCCAGCAACGCCTATTACTGGCTGGGTGAGTCGTACTACGCGGCAGAGAATTTCGGCGTCGCCAAGGAAACCTTCGAGACCTTGCTGACGCGCTACCCGAACAGCGCAAAGGCGTCGGATGCTTTGCTCAAGATCGGCTATTGCCAGTACGAAACCAAACAGTGGGATGCTGCCGAAGCGACCTTAAACGATGTCGTCGACCGCTATCCGAATTCGCAGGCAGCGCGTCTTGCACAAGGGCGCCTGCGCGCACTGAAGCTCGACGCCCGGCGCTGAGTCGCGCCTTCGTCGGCGCAGTACGATGAGCGATGTTGCAAGCGCGCAGCCAGAGCGGCTGCGAATCACCGAAATCTTCCTGTCGCTACAAGGCGAATCCGACGCGATCGGTTGGCCGACTGCGTTCGTGAGGCTGACCGGTTGCCCGCTGCGTTGTACGTGGTGCGACACCACCTATTCGTTCCATGGCGGAGATTGGCGAGATGTCGACGCGATCCTTGCCGAAGTAGCAAAACACGGCGTGCGCCATGTCTGCGTCACCGGCGGCGAACCGCTCGCCCAGAAGCGCTGCCATCACCTGCTGACACAGCTCTGCGATGCCGGTTACGAAGTGTCGTTGGAAACTTCCGGCGCACTCGACGTAGCCGATGTCGATCCACGCGTCCGCAAGGTGATGGATCTGAAAGCCCCCGGTTCCGGCGAACAGGAGCGCAACCTGTGGAGCAACCTCGATCATCTCGGTACTGGCGATCAGGTGAAGTTCGTCCTCGCCGATCGCGCCGACTACGACTGGGCGGTCGGCATCGTCAACAAGCAGCGTCTGCACGAGCGCACGATGGTGTTGTTCTCGCCGGTCTACGAGTCGCTGCCACCGCGCCAGCTCGCCGACTGGATCATCGCTGATCGTCTGCCGGTGCGATTCCAGTTGCAACTGCACAAATTGCTGTGGGGCGAGGAGCCCGGACGATGAGCAATGCGCATTCCAACCATGCCGTCGTACTGGTTTCCGGCGGCATGGATTCCGCCGTTACGCTTGCGATTGCGCGCGAACGCGGTCTGGTCTGCCATGCACTGAGCGTGTCCTACGGACAGCGCCATGTTTCCGAATTGGCCGCAGCCGCAGGTATCGCGACAACGCTGGGTGCCGTCGAACACAAGGTCGTCGATGTTGACCTGCGCTCGATTGGCGGGTCCGCACTAACCGCCGACATCGACGTGCCAGAAAACGGCGGCAGCGGCATTCCGATCACCTATGTGCCCGCACGCAACACCATCATGCTGTCGATCGCGCTGGGCTGGGCCGAAGTGCTCGGTGCCAATGCGATCTACTGCGGCGTCAATGCGGTCGACTACTCCGGTTATCCCGACTGCCGCCCGGAATTCATCGAGGCATTCGCGACCTTGGCCAGGCTCGCAACCAAGGCCGGCGTCGAAGGCGCGAGCATTGACGTGCTGGCACCGCTGATCGACATGAGCAAGGCGCAGATCGTCCGCGAAGGTATACGCCTCGGCGTCGATTTCGCCAGCACTGTCTCCTGCTATCAGGCAAATGCCGACGGCCTCGCCTGCGGGCACTGCGACGCCTGCCGCTTGCGCGCCGATGGCTTTGAACAAGCCGGCGTCGCGGATCCCACGCGCTACGCGTGACCGCATACATACGCGCAAGCGAACGCCAGTCGGGACATAGCTCGCGAATCCCGTTAGAATTCGCCCCCTTCCGACGCGCACAACCTGCGCGTCCATACTGGCCCACGCGACGCAGTTCGCCTTCGCCAGCACCCCTCACGGGCCGTTAGCTCAGCGGTAGAGCAGTGGACTTTTAATCCATTGGTCGAAGGTTCAAATCCTTCACGGCCCACCATTCAAATCACGTACCTGGATCGATCTGTGGACAGAGCCCACCGGTTGGTGATGTGGCGACCCAATCGTGTCGCCTCGTAAAACGTGGCGAGTGTGCATACAGTGTGCACACGTTCTATCAGGAGTCGGGCCATGACTGCCGCAGCCGCAAACAGGGTTATCAATTTTCGAGCACCAGCGGTCAAGCGCGAGTTGATCGACCATGCTGCGCAAGTTTCCGGCAAGAGTCGGACGGACTTCATTCTGGAGGCCTCGTGTGAGAAGGCACAGGAAGTCCTGACCGACCGTACGGACTTTGCTTTGAATCGTCAGGCGTTGCGGCGCTTCAATGAGTTGATCGACGCGCCGTTGGCCGATAGCGAAATTCTGCGTCGTCTGTTGAGCAGGCCTGCACCTTGGGAAAGTTGATCTGTGACGATCAGCCCTCCCAGCCTGCTAGCCGACGAGCACCGGCTGGATGAATTTCGATGCACCTCACCTGCGTTGGCGAAGTGGCTGATCCAGCGTGCTCGCAACAATGATCGTGATGGCGCGTCCAGATGTTTCGTGGTTTGCGATCACGCGCAGAACGTCATCGGCTACTACCCGCTCGCAGCAGGCTCGGTGTCGCACGAGGTGGCACCTGGCAGCATCAAGTGCAACACGCCCAATCCCGTCCCGGTTGTCGTCATGGGGCGGCTCGCCGTCCATGCGGACTGGATGAAACAGGGCATTGGAAGTGGCCTGCTGAAGGACGCGATTCAACGATCCTTGCGCGTAGCCGAGCAAATGGGTAATCGAGCGTTGCTGTGCCATGCCATTGATGAAGACGCAAAGGCGTTCTATCTGAAGCATGGCTTTATCGAATCGCCCATTGATCCAATGACGGTGATGCTGAGACTGCCTGGATTGCGGGGCGTCATGGATAGCTGACAAACCCGGGAACTGCGTCGCGCCATGGTGATTGCCTACAACCAACTCGGTTTAAGTATTCGCCAGCCGTCGTCAAGCCGCCGCACCGGAGTTTCGCCATGTCCACGAGTATCAAACACGAAGCCGAACAACGGGTCCGCGCCTTGCCCGAAAAGGCGAACTGGGATGATCTGATGTATGAAATCCATGTGCGGCAACTGATCGAGAATGGTCTGCATGCGGCCGACGAGGGTCGAGTCATTCCGCACGACGAGGTCAAGTGTCGCTTCGCACTTGACCGATGAAACTGGTCTGAACCGAACCTGCGGTTGCATCATTGGCCGCAATTCGAGGCTACATCGCCGTCGACAATCCGTTCTATGCGGATGTATTCGCCGCGCGATTGGTTGCGGCATCGGAATCACCGGACCAACTGGCCGAGCGCGGGCGAGTAGTGCCGGAACTTTCCCGAAGCGATGTGCGCGAACTGCTGTTCCAACACTACCGCATCATCTATCGGCTCGGGGCGCATCGCGTCGATATCCTCGCGCTCGTGCATGG
>JBATAQ010000031.1:0-7210 GCA_049661925.1 Dokdonella sp. | reverse complement strand
ACAAACGCATCTGCGACGCGTCAGGGTAATGGCCCGACGCGACGGTCCAGCCAGTCGAAGATTTCCCGCTGCAGGTCGGGCGGTGCCAGGTCGATGCTCTGCACGCAAACGAAGGCAGCGCCCGGATCACCGTCGGCCTTGCTGAGCTTGCCGCGCACTCGGCTCGCAAGTTGTTCGCTGGGTTTGATCTGCACCACGTGCAGGCGGTTGTCGATGATCGCTTGCTCGTTGAGTAGTTGCAGATGCGCATCGACGCTTTCGGCTTTGAACTGTTCGTTCGAGCGAAAGCGGTGGCGACTATTGAAATACATCAGGTCAGGGCGTCGCTTGAAGAATTCGGCCAGCGTTGTGCGGCGCATCGGATAGGGATTGTGGTGCAATCGGAAATAGCGCTTTTCAAACCCTGCGACCCGCGCGCTCAGCTGTTGCGAATCGAGATTGCCGACGCGCTCGACGCGACCGGACCGGAAGGGTCTGAACCAGGTTCGCAAACGGCCGGCCAGGGTTGCCTCGTCCTGCATGCGCCATTGGCCGCGTTCAACCACCTTGCCATCGCGGAAAAAATCATCGGGTGACACGTCGCGCAGCAGCATCATGTCGTCGTTGAAGTAGACGAAGTCGTCCGCGAGGTCCTCGATGCGCCAGAGCATGCTGATGATCGAACGGCTGTTGAAGGTGGGCAGGTGTTGCTCGTAGCCGCGAAAGATCTCACGGTGATCGACGATGTTGAAATGATCGGCATGGCCGCTCGCACGCAATCGCTCGACGATGGCCGGCACCTGCGCATCGCAGACGATATGGATGCGTCGAAACCACGGTGCGAAGCGCAGGATCGACGTGATGCAGTAGTCGATCTCGCCGGCATCATTGAAACGGGTGTTGTGCGCCGACGACGGTCGGCTCAGCCCGAGTTTTTCCAGGGTCCCGTCGAGCTTGCGACGATGCACCGGATCGTTGCCATCAACCCAGGTGATGACCGCGTCGATGGGGGAGCGTGTCGCTGTTGGCGAGGCGGTGGACGGCATTGTTCAACTTTACCCGAGCATGACTCCCGTCACGCGATCCGCTGTGATGACCCATGTTAAGTTGGCCCGACATCAACGAGACGGGAATGAAAATTCATGCGGACTATTGCAATTTTGCTAGGTGGGCTGGCGATGGCTGCCAGTTGCCAAGCCGAAATGACCGCCCTGGTTGGCGGCACCCTGATCGACGCAACCTTGCGCGACCCGATCGAGAACAGCGTCATCCTGATCGACGGCGAGCGCATCAGCGCAGTCGGCAGTGTCGGTAGCCTTGCCGTGCCAGCCGGTGCCAAGGTGATTTCGACCGAGGGCATGACCGTGATGCCGGGCATGTGGGACATGCACGTACACCTGATGATCAACGGACATTCGGACTACACCTACTGGGACAAGACCTACCTGCCGCGCTTTCGCGACACCATCATGCCGTCGTCTGCGAAGCAGTTGCTGCTGGCCGGCGTGACTGGTGCGCGCGACCTCGGCGCGCCGCTTGACGACTCCATCTACATCCGCGACGCGATCAATCGTGGCGATATTCCTGGCCCGACCTTGTTTGTGTCTGGCCCGTTTATCCAGAAGAAATCCTATCCCGGTACCGAAGCGTTTCGCTGGGGCGTGGATTCGCCTGCCGATGCGCGGGCCAAGGTCAAACGCATCGCGGAGGCGGGTGTCGACATGGTCAAGCTGATCGACCAGGACCAGATGAGCGATGCAGAAATCGCGGCCATCGTCGACGAAGCGCACAAGCACAACATTCCGGTCGTTGCCCACGCGCATCGACCGGACGAAATCCGCCGCGGCCTGAAAGCCGGCGTTGACGACTTCGAGCACACGGGCCTGGCAGCGTCGCCGGAATATCCTGCGGACATCATCGCGGCCTTGCGCGAACGAACCGCTGACATGGCATCGGGCCCACTGTTCTGGACGCCGACCATCGAAGGGCTCTACAACTTTCCGTACACGGTCAAGCATCATGAGTTCATCGACGACGATGACTGGCACGAAGGCCTGCCACCAGACATCGTCGCCGACATCCGCAAGTCTCTCGCGCATCCCGAACGCATCAGCTATTTCCAGCAAACGCCGCAGCGCTGGCCGACCCTGAAGCGCAAGTTCGAGCAGTTGCGTGAGTCTGGTGTCGTGATGTTGATCGGCACCGATTCCGGCATCCCGATGAAATTCCACAGCGGCAGCACCTGGCACGAGCTGGACGTTTGGGTAAACAAGCTGGGTGTCCCAGCCATCGATGCAATCCGAGCCGCGACCTACTGGCCGGCGGTTGCGATGAAGGCCGACAAGGACTACGGCACCGCCACCGAAGGCAAGTACGCCGACTTGATCGCGGTGAAGGGTGACGTGCTCGCCAACGTGGCGTTGCTGCAACGCGTGGATATCGTCATCAAGCATGGCAAACGAGTGAAGTAGTTCTGCACGTCTTGCCGTTTCCGATTCAGTCGGCAAGTTTCTCGATTTGCCGATTGATGGCGGCAATGAAGGGCTCGGTGCCGGGAAACGGCGAGATGCGGCCCAGCTTGCGGCCGCGACTGAAAACGATGAAGGCAGGAATGCCGTGCAGGCCGAATCGAGTTCCCAAGGCCGGCTCGGCATAAACGTTGCCGTGCAGCCAGCGCACTTTTGGCCATTGGAAGCATGAAGGACCGGCGAGAATCGTGCGCTTGGCAACGTCGCAGTTCCGACAATCACGGCCCCACAGGAACAGGATGTCGATGTCGGCCGACGACGCAGACAGCACGTCTTCAAGCGAGTCATCACTGATTTCCAGCATCGTGAATTGGTCGAAGAACGTGCCTACATCTGTGGTCATAAACAAACAGCCTCTGCGCGAGTGCCAACCGATGGTAATCCGAAGGCGCATGTCAATCAGACCCTGCCACGATTTTCCGTTACCCTGCGCCGGTCCCGAGCAAAGCACGACTGATGACTGACACCGACGCAGCACCGCCGCAGGGCTGGCGCGCCCTTATTGCCGGCGCCGACCAGCATGAACGCGTCGCCTTGCTGTGGTCGTTCCTGTTTTTCTTCTGCCAGCTGTTCGGCTACTACATCCTGCGTTCGGTGCGCGAATCACTGATTGCCGCCGACGGCGCGCGCTTGTTGCCGACCGTGTTCACATCGGTCTTCATCTGCATGCTGGCGCTGATGCCGCTGTATGGAGCGCTGGTCGCCCGCGTGCAGCGTCGCCACTTCATGCCGGCGATCTACGTGATCGTGATTGGTTCCTTGATCGCGTTTTCGATGCTGCTAAATCGCTCGATGTCGACCCACACGGCGACCGCTTTCGCGATTTTTCTGACCGTGATCAATCTGTTCACCGACTCGGTGTTCTGGAGTTTCATGGCTGACATCTTCGTGAGCAATCAGGCCAAGCGCTTCTACGCGATCATCGCGGCGGGTGGTACGGCTGGGGCGATTCTGGGTCCGCTGGCGACGCGCTTCCTGGTGGCGCATGTCGAGGTGTCCGGGCTGATGCTGATTTCAGCGGCGTTCTATACCTTGTGCTTTGGTTGCCTGTTGCGGCTGATTCCCTGGGCGCGCGGGCAGGAGCTGCGCAACAAACAGCCCAATGGCGATCAGTTGATTGGTGGATCGATCATCGCCGGCGCCAAGGTGGTGTTCCAGAAACCTGCGCTGATCGCGCTGATGTTGCACATGTTCTTCGGTGTGAGCGTGGGCACTTTCATTTACAACGCGCAGGCGGACACGGTGGGCGCGATGAACCTGTCGAGCGTGGATCGCACGCAGTATTTCGCAACCATTGATCTGGTCATGAACATCTCGGTTCTGCTGGTTCAGGTGTTGGTGACGCGCACCTTGCTCATTCGATTTGGCGTCGGTCCCTTGCTGTTGATTCCAGCAATCGCTGCCGGCTTGGGCATGGGCAGCATCGCGCTGGCGCAGGGCGCGATGATGCTGGCTGCGGTGCAGGTTGGCACGCGCGGACTGTCGTTCTCGTTCGTCAAACCGGCGCGCGAGTCGCTGTTCACGCTGGTTGATCGCGAGGCGCGCTACAAGGCGAAGAACTTCATCGACACGGTGGTCTATCGCGGTTCGGATGTGTTCACCAGTTGGGGCTACTACGCGCTGGGCGCGGTTGGCCTGGGCATCGCCGGCAAGGCCGGCGTCTGGTGCGGCATCGCGTTGATCTGGTTGCTGGTGGTGATCTGGCTGATCCGGCTCACGCGCAGCATGCGCGACCAGCGCCAAATCGAGGAAAGCAATCCGGTGATCGCCGAACGCGCGGTCCCGTAATCACATGGAGCAGGGCATGACTATCGAGACCATCAGCGAGCAGCGCTGTTTTGGCGGCATCCAGGGCACGTACCGCCACACATCGGCCGCAACCGATGGAGCGATGAAGTTCGCCGTCTACCAGCCGCCACGCGCAAAGCGCGGCAAGGTTCCCGTGCTGTATTTCCTGGCCGGACTCACCTGCACGCAGGAAACCTTCGCAATCAAGGCCGGCGCGCAACGCTTTGCCGCGGAACTGGGTTTGATGCTGGTGATGCCCGATACCAGTCCGCGCGACACCGGCATCGGCGGCGCGACTGGCGACTGGGAATTCGGTGAAGGAGCAGGCTTCTATCTGGATGCCAGGACGGACGACTATCGCAACCGCTTCCGCATGGAGACCTACATCAGCTCGGAGCTGCCGGAAGTAATCGCCCGCAACTTTCCGGTCGCCGACCTCTCACGCGAAAGCATCTTCGGCCATTCGATGGGCGGCCACGGCGCGTTGACGCTGGCATTGAACAGCCCCAATCGCTATCGCTCGGTGTCGGCCTTCTCACCCATCGTTGCACCTAGCCAGGTGCCATGGGGGAAAAAGGCATTCCCGCTATTCCTCGGCAGCGATCGCGGACGTTGGGAGCGCTACGACAGCGTGTCGCTATTGCTGTCGGGTCAGCGCTTTGCCGGAACCATCCTGATCGACCAGGGGCTGTCCGACCAATTTCTCGACACCCAATTGAAACCTGAGCTGTTCGAGTCAGCCGCAATCCAGGCCGGCCAGCCATACGACCTGCGCCGCCATGCCGGCTACGATCACAGCTACTGGTTCATCCAGAGCTTCATCGAAGACCACCTGCGCCACCATGCGGCCGCGCTGAAGTAGCCGCTACGGCGTAGCGGCTGGCGTAACCCGCCAGATGCGATTGCCGACATCGTCGGAGACCAGCAGTGCGCCGCTCTTGTCGACGACAACGCCAACCGGTCGGCCCTGCGCGTTCTCGTCCTTGTCGAGAAAGCCGGTGAGAATGTCTTCCGCTTCGCCGGATGGCAGTCCGTTGGCGAATGGCACGAAGATCACCTTGTAGCCGCTGTGCGGCTTTCGGTTCCACGAGCCGTGTTGGCCAATGAAGGCACCGCCCGCATAGTGTTGCGGGAATAACGCAGCCTTGTAGAACGCCAGGCCGAGTGAAGCGGTGTGCGGTCCAAGTGCGTAGTCGGGCGCGATTGCCGAGGCGACCAGATCGGGGCGCGGTGGCTTGACACGTACATCGACGTTCTGACCGTAGTAGCTGTACGGCCAGCCGTAGAACGCGCCGTCTTTCACCGAGGTCATGTAGTCGGGAACGAGGTCGCTGCCGATTTCATCGCGCTCGTTGACGGCGGTCCACAAGACGCCCGATTGAGGCTGGAAATCCATGCCGTTCGGGTTGCGCAGGCCGGATGCGAACACACGGCTTTGGCCGGTGGCAGGATCGACTTCAAGGATGGCCGCGCGGTTTGTTTCAGCCTCCATGCCGTTCTCGGCG
This sequence comes from Dokdonella sp., assembly GCA_049661925.1. GTDB lineage: Bacteria > Pseudomonadota > Gammaproteobacteria > Xanthomonadales > Rhodanobacteraceae > Dokdonella. The sequence continues at coordinate 1,410 of JBATAQ010000031.1, read as the reverse complement.
ACGTTGCTGTTCGAGCCGACCGTTGCATACAACTTCGTGCCCTCGACATTGGCAATGATGTTCTTGGTCCAGTGGTGGTTGATGTCGCCCGCCGGCAGATCAGCCACCTTGACGCCGGGCTGTTTGATGCGCGTTTCGCCGGTGACGTAGGGAAATTTGACGATCGCATCGGTGTTCGCGACGTACAGCGTGTCGCCAACCAGAGCCATGCCGAAGGGGGAATGCAGGCCTTCAATGAACGCAGTTTTCGTCTCGGCAACGCCATCGCCGTCAGCATCGCGCAACAGGCTGATCCGGTCCGCGCTTGGGACGCCAGCGCCGGCACGCTTCATCACCAGGCCTTGCACCCACCCCTTGATGCCATTGCCATCTTCCGGCCGCTTCGGCGCGTTGGATTCCGCCACCAGGACATCGCCGTTCGGCAATACCAGCAACCAGCGTGGATGATCCAGGCCGGCAGCGAACTGGGTCACCGCGAAACCCTGTGCAGCGACCGGCTTGGCACCGTCGGCCCAAGGCTCGGCCGGCGCGATGTTCATCGTCGGCAGCAAGGTTTTGTTGGGCTCGGGCAGGGTTGGTCGTGGCCCCATTCCATCCTTGACGGTCAACGTCGCCTGCTCACCGCAGGCCGACAAGCTGAGGGCAAGGACACCGCTAGCGAGGACGACGAAATGAAATCGCGATGACATGGCGTGCTCCAGACGATTGGGGTTGGACGAGTATTTTCGGGTAGCGAACGCTAACGTATGACCGCTGAACCGCCAACGATTTGTTCGCGCGCATCCATTGGAGGATTGCAGTCGTCTTGCGCAATTGCCACCATCGGCTCATGTTCAAACACCGCCACCTGCATGCGCGTGTCGCCGCCGCAATCCTGGTCGTCTTCCCTTGCGCGATGCAGGCGATCGAGAGTCGCATCGTCCGCGATGGCGATTTCGACTATCGGGTCGTGGCCATCTCCCCGGCACGCGAGCCACTGGAACTGCGCTGGAAGGATGCCGACGGCAAACCGATCGCGAGTATCCAGCAATTACGGGATGGCTCGGCCGCATCGGGCCGTCGCCTGCTATTTGCCAGCAATGCCGGGATCTACGAAAAATCGCTGAGGCCGTTGGGGCTACACATTGAAGCTGGCAAGACATTGCGCAAGCTCAATACAGTCCAAGGCAACGAAGGCAGAGGTAACTTTTCGATCCAGCCGAACGGCGTGTTCTGGGTCGACGCGCACGGGCAAGCCGGCGTCGACACCACGGCAGGTTGGAGCGAGCACCAACGTGAAGCCATGGTCGCGTCGCAGTCCGGCCCAATGTTGCTGATCGACGGCAGCATCAACCCGAAATTCGACATAGATTCCGACAGCCGCAAATGGCGCAGCGGCGTCTGCGCGCCCAGGCCGGACCGGGTCGAATT